>DATATR010000136.1:0-17420 GCA_036268695.1 Polyangiaceae bacterium
ACGGTCGTCACATGCTGCTGAGGGGCCAGAGTCTAGTCAACTTCGGAAGCTGTTCGTATCTGGGCCTCGAGGTCGACGAGCGCCTGAAAGACAGCGCCTGCGACGCGATTCGACGCTATGGCGTGCAGTTCTCGTCCTCGCGCGCTTATGTCTCGACTCCACTCTACGGACAATTCGAGGACCTACTCGAGCGCGTGCTCGGGGCACCCGTTGTCGTGACGCAAACCACTTCGCTCGGGCATCTCGCGACGCTGCCCGTTGTGGTGGGGGAGCACGACGTCGTGCTCTTCGACGTGCTCGTGCATGCGAGTGTGCAAGCCGTTCTACCGACGCTACGCGCGGCCGGCACTCAGTGCAATCCGGTTCCGCACAACCGAGTCGATCGCTTGGCCGAGCTCGTCGATCAGCTCGAGCGGCGATACGATAAGATTTGGTATTTGTGTGATGGCATATACAGTATGCACGGCGATCGCGCTCCACTTGCGGAGCTGTTTGCGTTGCAGGCACGTCACGCGGCGCTGCATCTCTACATCGACGACGCACACGGGATGAGCTGGACTGGGCGAAATGGCGCAGGAACCGTGCTCGGCGCGCACGGCATACCTGAGCGAACAGTGGTTGCCTTAGGGTTGTCGAAGGCGTTCGCTGCAGCCGGCGCCGCATTCGTATTTTCCGACGCGGAGAGCCGTCGCCTCGTCAGGAGTTGCGGCAGCACGTTGATTTTCTCCGGCCCGCTCCAGCCGGGACAACTCGGAGCGGGAATTGCATCCGCGCGCTTGCACTTGACCAATGAATGCGGTGAACGTCAGGCGCTGCTCAGGAAACGAATAGCGCTCTTCAACGAGCTTTCCGACGATTGCGGAATGCTGCTCCGGGACTCCTCGGAAAGTCCCATCCGCTTCATCGAGGTGGGGCCCGAGGAACGCGCGCTCGAGCTGGCAAATGCGCTAGTCGAAGCAGGATTCTTTGCGAATCTTTCGGTGTTTCCAGCGGTTCCACGCAGACGCGCGGGCATTCGCGTGATGCTGACGACGCACCACACCGAGGACGACTTGGTCGAATTGACGCATGCGCTGATGAAGGCTGCAAGCCGCAGCGGAAATAGAATCAGCGAGATTCGTTAATTTTCGCGCCGGCGCCCATTGCGAATTCTGTCTCGCCCGGTTTAGTCTCCGTCTTACGAGGGTTTACTCGGAATCCCCGCGGACGACCTCCGTGGGTTTTCGGTACAGCGGTCACAGGTCACGGCGGTTAGAAAGGAGGGGCTGTTCAGCGCAAGCCACGGTGCCCCTCGCACTTGTTGTTTCCGCCGGACAGCGCGGGATCCGATGGCGGAGAAAGGCACAACAAAAAAAGTCGGTCGGCTCATTCGCACAGCTCGCATGCATCGCGGGCTGACGCAGAAGGATCTGGCCAAGAAACTCGGTGTTCGCTCCGGGAGCTACGTTGGGATGCTCGAGTCGGGCCTTTGCAAAGGCATTGGCATCAGCCGCCTCGAAGAGATCGCCTCGTTTCTCCACGTGAGCGGCGTTGAGCGCTATCGCTGGCTGGCTGCGGCGGGGCATTTGCACCCACCGCTATTCGGCGCGCTGATGAAGAGCCCGGAACTCTGGGATGAAGTCGTCAGTTTGCTCGGCGGCCCAGCGCGCAATGGTAGTCGGAGCCGAAGAAAGGCGCGCGCGTAACGCGGGTTCGCGCCCGGGCTTCGCTGTTTTTCGTTCATGTTTCAATTCGCCTAGTCAGATTCGGATCGTAGCTCCGGCGGCGGACCGGCCGCCGCCGGAAGAACTCGCAATCGCTCAGGCAGCATGAAAGACTGCCGGGCCATGTTTCTACGAGCCGTTCGAATCACTCTGGTCGGTGCGCTGATCGCCGCAGTGGCAGTGCCGGCGTGTGGAAACTCATCCGATTCCGGCCCGAGCGGGAGCGGGAGCGGCGGAAGCTCGGGCGAAGCGGGAGCGCCCGAATCCGTGAGCTGCGGAACGGCCACGTGCAACGCCGATACGTTGACCATCCCGAGTGAGCCGCCGTTCGTAATCCCTGCCTGTTGTTCGGACGCGACCGCGAATGCGTGCGGCCTCGATTCGTCGTTTTTGGCAATGTTCGGACCGACCTTCGCCGTTGCATGCCAGCCAGTGAACCAACCGGGAACGCTCGATAAAGCATGCCCAAACAGCGCCCCTTCGCCCGTGCCTAACACGAGCCTGACGATTTCGTTCCCCGGTTGCTGCCGCGAGAATGGCACTTGTGGCTACGAGCTCGACAATATTGGGGGCTTGCCGAATCTGCACATCGGTTTGGGCTGCGTCGATTCGAGTCCATTTTTGGAGGGCGGCGCGCCAACGCCCTGCGGCGGCAACGCGCAAGCCGGCGCGGGCGGCGAAGGTCCGACCGGCTCGGCGGGTGCGTCGGGCAGCGCGGGCGAAACCGCGGCGGGCGGCGTTTCGAGCAACTGAGGCTAACTCCACCGGCATCGCGTGCCGGTCTTGATCCTGACGCAACGCGACTTAGCTTGATTCTGCGCTGCAAAAGCGCTGGAAGAGGCGGAGTTAGCCGATGCGAATGGATCGTTTGACGAGCAAGAGTCAGGAAGCGTTGCAGAGCGCCGCCGCGAGAGCGGCCCGGCGCGGCAATCCGGAGATCATTCCGGAGCACATCCTCGCCTCGATTTTGGAGCAAGATGGCGGCGTCGGCTCGGCGCTGGTGCAGCGTGCAGGCGGGGATGCTGCGGAGTTCGCGAAGGAGCTCAGCCTTCGCCTCGATGGCTTACCGCAAGTGAGCGGCGGTGCCGAACCGAGCTTTGGGCGGCGCACCGTGCCGCTCCTGAACCAAGCGGAGGACGAAGCCAAGCGCTTGAAGGATGAATACGTCTCGGTCGAACACTTCCTGCTCGCAGCAGTGAAGCACGACAAGGACGTGCAGGCAGTCGCCGATCGACACGGACTTTCGTATGACAAGCTCGTCCGAGCTTTGGCTGAAATTCGCGGGCAGCAGCGGGTTACCGACCAAAACCCCGAGGGTAAATTCCAAGCCCTCGAGAAGTACACGCGCGATCTCACTGGTCTGGCCAAGCGCGGCAAGATCGATCCGGTGATTGGCCGCGACGAGGAAATCCGTCGCGTGATGCAAGTGCTTTCGCGGCGCACCAAGAACAACCCGGTATTGATCGGCGAACCCGGCGTCGGCAAGACGGCGATCGCGGAAGGCATCGCGCATCGCATCGCCAAGGGCGACGTGCCCGAGTCCCTGAAAAACAAGCGCATTCTCGCGCTCGACCTGGCGAGCATGGTCGCGGGTTCGAAGTTTCGCGGCGAGTTCGAGGATCGCCTGAAGGCAGTGCTGAAAGAGGTCGAAGCATCGAGCGGCAACATCATCCTGTTCATCGACGAGCTGCACACACTGGTTGGTGCCGGCGCGGCAGAAGGCGCGATGGACGCGGCGAACATGCTCAAACCGGCGCTCGCCCGCGGCGAACTCCGTGCCATCGGCGCGACTACGCTCGACGAGTATCGCAAACACATCGAAAAGGATGCCGCGCTCGAGCGGCGATTCCAGCCGGTGATGGTGAGCGAGCCGACGGTCGAAGACACGATCGCGATCTTGCGCGGTTTGAAAGAGCGTTACGAAGTTCACCACGGCATCCAGATCACCGATTCGGCGCTGGTCGCGGCAGCGGTGCTCAGCAATCGCTACATCGCGGATCGTTTTCTGCCGGACAAGGCCATCGATCTCGTCGACGAAGCGGCGAGCAAGATAAAGATGGAGATCGACAGCTTGCCGTTCGAGATCGATCAAGTGGAGCGCAAGCTGCTGCAGCTGCGCATCGAGGAGCAGGCACTCACGCGTGAGCGCGACAAGGCCAGTAAAGCGCGACTCGACGAACTTCGTCACGAGGTGGGCGAACTGAACGAGGAGCGCGACGCGATGCGCGCTCAATGGCTGCGCGAAAAAGAAATCATCGAACGGCTGCGCAAGAATCAGGTCTTACTCGACGAGCTGCGGCAGCAAGAGGAAGCCGCGCGTCGCGCTGGCGATCTAGGGAAAGCCGCCGAGATTCATTACGGCCGCATTCCCGCGACCGAAAAAGAAACCGAGAAGGATCGCGCCGAGCTCGCTCAAGTTCAAGCCAAGGGTTCGTACCTCAAAGAAGAGGTGACGGACGAAGACATCGCCGCGATCGTTTCCAAGTGGACCGGCGTGCCGGTGTCCAAGATGCTCGAAGGCGAAAAGCAAAAGCTCATCCACATGGAAGAGAGCTTGCGCCAGCGCGTGGTCGGACAAGAGGCTGCGTTGGTTGCGGTCGCGAACGCGGTGCGTCGCTCGCGCGCCGGGCTGGGCGACGAGCGCAGGCCGATCGGATCGTTCTTGTTTCTCGGCCCGACAGGTGTCGGTAAGACAGAAACCGCGCGCGCGTTGGCGGAGTTTTTGTTCGATGACGAGCGAGCCATGATCCGAATCGACATGAGCGAATACATGGAACGGCACGCGGTTTCGCGGCTGATTGGCGCTCCGCCGGGCTATGTCGGCTACGAAGAAGGCGGGCAATTGACCGAACCCGTGCGGCGTCGGCCGTACTCGGTGGTGCTATTCGACGAAGTAGAGAAAGCGCATCCCGATGTCTTCAACACGCTCTTGCAATTGCTCGACGACGGCCGACTCACGGACGGCCAAGGTCGCACCGTGGATTTCAAAAATACGGTCGTGATCTTGACCAGCAACGTCGCCACCGCGGAGATCGCGGCGATCGACGAACGTTCGGATCTGAGCGCCGAAGAACGTGAGAAGCTCGCGCAGAAGGCCGTGAGCGACGCGCTGCGCGCGCACTTCCGGCCCGAGTTTTTGAATCGGCTCGACGAGATCGTGCTCTATCATCGGCTCGACCGCAGCGAACTGCGTCACATCGTCGAGATCCAACTCGGTTATTTGGTGAAGCGTTTGCAGAAGCGCGATTTGGGCTTCGAGATCACGGACGCGGCGAAGGAATATCTGGTCGAAAATGGCTGGGATCCGCAGTTTGGCGCGCGCCCGCTCAAGCGCGCGATCCAAAAACAAGTCGAAGACGCGCTCGCGCGGCGCGTGCTCGAAGGCGCGTTCGCTCCCGGTGACGTGATCTACGTCGATGCGGACGAAGCGGGCCTCACCTTCACGAGCAGGCCGAAGGGCGAGCCCGCACCGGAGCCACGCCGGCGCAGCGACGCGACGCTCAACTGAGGCAGCGTCTCGCTGCTCAGGTTTTTGGATCGTGACCTCGCAGCACGACGCTGCGCACGAGTGAGAGTCCGGCGAAAGCGGCGCGACGGCGGATCTGCTCGCGGTTGCCAGAGAATACGACGCGCACGTCGCTGACGCCTGCTCGAGTCGCGACCGCGTAGTGCACGAGGCCCACGGGTTTTTCCGGCGTGCCGCCGCCCGGTCCGGCGATGCCAGTGAGCGCCAGCGCGATGTCGACGTCGAATGTGCGCAATGCGCCTTCGGCCATGCTGCGCGCCGCTTCACTGCTGACCGCGCCGTGCGCGGCGAGCAGCGATTCGGGCACGCCGAGCAGCGAGGTTTTCGTTTCGTTGGCGTAGGTCACCGCGCCACCGCGAAATACCGCGCTCGCGCCGGGGTGCGCCGTGACGAGCTCGGCCACGAGCCCACCCGTGCACGACTCGGCGAGCCCGAGTGTGAGTCCTCGCGTTTCGAGCAAGCGCGACACGGCTTCCGGAAATCTCGTGGTGCCTTCGCCGAACACGATTTCGTCGCCGAGTCGCGCGCGCACGATCTGTGCGGCACGCACTGAACGCTCGCGCGCCGTCTCGAGCGACTCGGCGCGCGCCAGCACCTTGACTTCGATTTCGGGCATCGTCGCGCGATAGCCGATCGTGACGTCGAACTCGGATTCGATGCCTGCCAGGCGATCGTTTACCGCGCTTTCCGGCAAGCCGAACGTGCGCAACAAAAGTTGGAAGTGCCGATCGCGGAGTAAGGGCGTGATGCTCGGCGCGACATGGGAGTCGAACATCGCCTTCATTTCGAATGGTACGCCGGGCATGAAGTAGGCGAGCGCGCCTCCGAGCTTCAGTTCGAAGCCGGGTGCCGTTCCGTTCGGGTTCGGTAAAATCCGCGATCCACGTGGGAAATCGGCCTGTTTTGCGTTCGATGGCGCCATCTCGCGCCCGAAGCGGCTGAGCCGTTCACGGATGTATTCGAGCGATTGAGCGTCGCGCTCGAGCTCGACACCGGCGAGGCGCGCCGCACATTCGGTCGTGATGTCATCCGTAGTCGGTCCGAGTCCGCCGGTGCACACGAGTACGTCGTGTACACGCGAGAGCCGATCGAGCGCTCGCTCGATGCGCCCGCGTTCGTCGTCCACGCAATCGACGGCGAGCACGTCAAAGCCAATCGTGGTCAGCGCCTCGGCGAGCCACGTCGCGTTGCTGTTTTGTAGCTCGCCGCGCGTGAGCTCGGTTCCGATGCACAGGATCGCCGCCGTCGACATGGCTGAGCCATACCACGCGCTTTGGCGAACGGCTTATTGCGGCACTGCCACGGGCGCGTACGCGCAGCGAAAGCCGATGTAAGGCGCTCGCGCTTGGCGCGGCTCGAAAGCAGTAGTTTTCAAATCACTCGCGTGCTCCGAGCGATACGAGCCGCCGCGCGCGACGAATGAACCGTCTTTTTCGCGCGTCCATTCGGCGACGTTGCCAGCCATGTCGAGCACGCCTTCGGGCGTCGCGCCGTCGGGGCGCGCGCCCGCGAAGTCCGGGCCGACTCCGCCCTGCGCGCAAGGTCCGTGCACCAAACCAAAACTCGCGCGTCGGCAGACGAGCCCGGTGTTTCCCCACGGATAGTGCCGCGCAGCGCTGCCGGCCGCCGCGAACAACCATTGTTCCGAGCTCGGCAGATAACCGCTGGCGAACGCACAGAACGCGGTCGCCTCAGCCGCGCTCACGTTGCGCACCGGCCGACCCGGTTCGGCTTCTTCTGGGATTTTGGGGCATTTGCCCGCGGCGCTGCACTGTCGAAAGCGCGCGATCGTCACTTCGGCCTGATCCAAATCGAATGCGTCAACGTCGACGTCACGCGCGGTTTCTAGCGCGCCTTCCCAGTCCGTGGCGCCGAAGTGCGCGCTGCCGCCCGCGAAGTGAATTCGCGATACGGGCAGCACACACGCCCCGGTCTCGTCTTCGCTCATGCCTTGAGCACAGGCGTTTGCACCGCCCGAACAAATGCCGTCGCCGCCGATCACTTGACCCGAACCACAGCAACGCGCGCCTTCTGCCTCGAGGCCCGCCGGGCAGCGCGCAGGTGCGCGCCGCTGCGCCTCGGCGAAGCGCACGATGATCGCGATCGAGGCGAACACGGCCACAGCTGCGGCCAGTGCATAGTTGATCCGAGTCAGTCGCAGACGAAATCGCGCCACGGTTGGAGCGAGGGAGCGTACCGCGAAATGCGGCTCCCGATCAGCACGGGCCACCGAAAAACGGCACACTCGTCAGCTGACGCTGAGTGTAGCCCGCGCTCGTTTTGAGCAGCAGCGAGCGAGCCCGGTAGACGCCGTCCGGCCCGAGCAAGAGCTCGGGCGCGCCGTCGCCGAAGTCGGCCAGCACGCGCGGCGTGAGCCGGTGCTCGTCGCGAGCGCGTGGCTGCGCGAGTAAGCGAAGCTCGGAGCCTCCGAGCGCCTCCCACAGTCCGCTCACGCTGGCAGAAAAACTCGAGCAGCCGGCACCCGCCTCGACGCTGGCAAACACCAACGGCGCGTGCCCGGGCAATTCGAACAGCCACACGCCGCGCTTCGCATCGTGGTCGTCCCAGTCTCCGTCGACGTCGGCGTGCTCGGTTTTGAAGCGTGCTTGCGTCGTTTGATAGGTTGGCAGCGCGCGCAGCGCGGCGAGTGCCGCTTGGCCGAGCTCGGCCGGTGCCGGTCGAGGCGCGGCGATTGCCGGCATTGGCAAGTCCGGATCGATCGCGAAGAGCGCGCCCTTGCAAGGCGTCGAAAATTCGGCCACGAGCGTGCGCCCCTCGTTCGCCGACAGGCTCCAGATCTCTTGCGCGATTGCGGCAGGCCCGCGCTCGCGTTCCTCACCGCAGCCCTCCCAGCGCTCGGTGGTCGCCAAATTCGGGCTGATTTGTGCGCGAATTGCAAAGCGTTGCAAACGCGTCTCGCACACGGTGCCACGTTCGCCGAGCACGCGCACGGGATGGCCGAGCCATGCGCTCAGCGCTTTTGGTAAGTGTGCGAACGCGACTGGGCTTTGCGCGGAGTTTTCTCCGACGAAACTCGGCGCGCCTTCGCTCCAGGTCGGGTCGGGCAGAGTGCTCAGAATCGCAAAGCGCTCCTCGGCGAGCCAGACCCGGGCATTCCTCGCGAGTTCGCTCGCAGGCGGTGTCGCGGCGGCTTCGCGCACGATCTCGAGCGTGTTGGAATTCGCGACCACGAATAGCTCGGGCAAGTCGACGCGTGCGTTCGAGCGCGCACCGAACGTCACCAAAGCGCCGCCTGCGCCGAGCGCGATTCGCGGCGTGGCGTTGAAGAGCGCCGGGGTCGTCCCGAGAATCGCTTCGTGCGCCTGCAGCCAGCCGCTTCGATCGAGCCTCGAAAAGCTCGAATTATCGCTCGAAAGGCCGGAAAAATGCTCGGAGTAGAGCGCGGAGTAACCGGCAAAGTCGTGCTTCTTTTGGGTTTGGCGCCAACGCTCGACGAGGCCCGTCACCGAGCTTTCGCTGAGCTCGGTTGCCGCTTCCGCGCAGGCACTCGCGACAGACGGCGGTGCTGGCGCGGCCTTCGCATGCGCTGCGCCCGAAGACAACGCAGTGCTCGCGCTGAGCTCTGGAACTTCGATCGCCGGGTTCGTCTTGGGCGGCGGCGCGTGCTTCGGCGTACAACTCGCCGAGTACCAGAGCGCGCTCGGCAGCGCGAGCAACGCCGCGCGACGTTTCACGGCGCCGCCTCGGGCTCGAGCTGCTCGCCGCGAATCAAGCGTCCGAGCGTCGCTTCGTCGATCACGCGCGCGCCGAATTTTTTCGCAGAGTCCGTCTTCGCCTTGCCCACTTTTTCGCCGATGACCAAATACGTCGTGCCTTTTTTGACCTTGTCGTGCACTTCTCCGCCCGCATCGCGAATCGAAGCGTGAACGTCCTCGCGTTTGCGCGACAGTACGCCGGTGACGCAAAACGAAAAACCCGAGAGCGGGCCGGAGGCGGCCGCGCGCGCCTTCGGCTGAGGTCGCGACACCGAATGCGCCGCGAGTCGCTCGAGCAATTTGCGATTGCTTTCGGATTCGAGAAAGCGCTTCACGCTATCGACCATTTTGGGGCCGAACCCAGCGATGTGCCCGACATGCGCGAGCACGTGCTCGGAATCCCAAGCTAGAAGCTGCGCGAGCGATTCGGCTTCCTCCGCGAGTTGCCGTGCTGCAACCTGTCCGACGTGCTCGATGCCGAGCCCGGTCAGTAGGCGATCGAGCGGCTGCGCCTTGGAGCCGGCGATTGATTGCACCACGTTTTCAGCGCTCTTTTTGCCCATGCGCTCGAGCGTTTCGACTTGCTCGACCGTGAGCCCGTACAAATCCGCGACGTCGCTCACGAGCCCGCTCGAGATCAGCTGCTCGATCAGCGCTTCTCCGAGGTGATCGATGTCCATCGCGAAGCGGCGCGAGAAGTGAAAGATCGCGCCTTTGACTTTATCCGGACAGCGCGGGTTCGGACAACGAATCGCGACTTCGTCTTCACTCGACACGACCAGGCTGCCGCAACTCGGGCATTTGTCTGGCATTTGCCACGGCACCTCGCTGCCGCTCCGCGCGCTCACGTCGACGGCAATGACTTGCGGGATGATCTCCCCCGCTTTCTCGATGCTCACCAAATCACCGACACGCACGTCCAGGTGTTGGATGATCTCGGCGTTGTGCAGGGACGCGCGCGACACGACCGTGCCCGCAAGTTGCACTGGCTCTAGGTTCGCAACCGGCGTGAGCGCGCCCGTGCGACCGACTTGGACCACGATGCTCTTCACGCGCGTGGATGCGCGTTCTGCGCCGAATTTATAGGCGATCGCCCAACGCGGGAACTTCGCCGTCGCGCCCAAAATGTCTTGCGCCGAAAACGAATTTACTTTCACGACTGCGCCGTCGGTTTCGTATGGATAGTCGCGCCGCGCGCGATCGATCTCGGCGATGTAAGCGCGTACTTCTTCCGGCGTTCGACAAACTTTTTGCAAGCGATGCGTGGGTAACCCAAGCTCCGCAATTTTGGCCAGCGCGCCGGCGTGCGTCGGCGCGAGTGTCGGCCCTTCGACGACCTGCCAAACCATTACCCGTAACGGACGCTCCGCGACCACGCGCGGGTCGAGCATGCGCAAACTGCCCGAGGCGGCGTTGCGCGGATTGGCGAACGGCGCTTCTCCCGCGTCCGCGCGCACTCGATTGATTTTGGTCAAATCGCGCCGGAAGATCACGACTTCCGCGCGCAGTGTCAGCGGCCCGCGATACGGAATCGTGAGCGGCAGAGACTTCATCGTCTTCAGATTCGGCGTGATCTCTTCGCCGCGCACGCCGTCGCCGCGCGTCGAGCCGCCGCTGAGCACGCCGTCTCGATACAAAATTTCGACGCTCGCGCCGTCGAGCTTTGGCTCGACGCAAAACTCGGCTGCGATGCCCGCGGGCAAACCGTCGCTCACGCGGCGTTCGAACTCGGAGAGCTCTTCGTCGTTGTAGGTGTTGTCGAGCGACATCATCGGCACGACGTGCTCGACGCTGCGAAGCTCCGCGCGTAGCGAATCGCCGACTCGCTGCGTCGGCGAGCTCGTCGTCTTGAGCTCGGGGTATCGTTCTTCGATCGCACGGAGTTCGGCGTAGAGCTCGTCGTATTCGCGATCGCTCAGCAGCGGGTCGTCGAGCACGTAGTAGCGGTAGTCGTGCGTGCGGATCTCGGCTGCGAGCGCGTCGTGGCGCGCCTTGGCTTTGGCCAGTGTCACGGCCGAGTCCTCGAGGCAGCGGGTGGTTCTGGGCGAGTCACGAAACTGAACTTGCCAAAGATCCAGGCCCTGGTCGATTCTCGAGTTTCCATGCCGAAAGCCGCGCAAATATTCTAATGTCCGAGCGCCCGATGCAGGACACCGGCGAAGGCCCAATCAGCTCCGAGCCCGCGCGGCCGCGCGCCGATGGTTCGTTCATTTGGCGCGTCGGAGGTGCGCTGCGCACGCTCCGCCCGCATCAATGGATCAAAAACGTGTTCGTGCTCGCGCCGGTCGTGTTCGCGAAAGAAGCGTTTGCGCCCGATTTGCTCGCGCACGCAGCGGAAGCGTTCGTCGTGTTCTGTCTTTTGGCGGGCGCGATTTACACGATCAACGACATCGCGGATGTCGAGGCCGATCGCGTGCATCCCGTGAAGCGTTTTCGTCCGATCGCTTCGGGGCGTGTGCCGCTCGGCTGGGCGCGAGTTTTCGCAATCGGCTTGGTCGTCATTGCGCTCGCGGCAGCGGCAAGCTTCAGTCTCGGGTTCTTCTTGGTCGGCGGCTCCTACTTGGCGCTGAACCTCGCGTATTCGGCCAAGCTGAAGCGCATCGCGTATCTGGATGTGGCCTGCATCGCGACTGGGTTCGTCTTACGCGTGATCGGCGGCGGTCTCGCGACGAACATCCAAGTCTCGAAGTATCTGCTGTTGTGCACCGCGCTTTTGGCCTTGTTCTTGGGATTTGGAAAGCGCCGTCATGAGCTCGCGGTGGCAGCCGCGAAAGCGTCCCTGCAGCGCGCCGCGCTCGAAGCCTATTCACGGCGTGGGCTCGATTGGGCGCTCGGGCTGACCGCGCTCGCCACGATCGCGACTTATCTCTGCTACACACTCGATCCGCGAACTCGCGCGTTCTTTCACACGGATGCGCTCTGGCCCAGCACGGGCTTCGTCATTTTGGGTGTCGGGCGCTTTTTGCAGCTCGTACGAAGTCGCCCGAAGGCCGAGAGCCCCACTCAAGAAATGCTGCATGACGGACCGTTCGTCGCGGTGCTACTGCTGTGGGTAGCGCTCGTGATGTGGGTCGTCTATCGCTTGCGGCCGGCAGGCTTTTGAAGATGGCTGAGCTCGAATCCGTGCAGCTCGAAGCGGAACGCTTTCTGCGTGAAGGCAGCGGTCCTTGGGCGGACTTGGCGCTGACGCTGCCGGTCTTTCTCGGCTATCACCTCGGCGTCGTGTTTCTGCCGGTACGCAACGCGGCCGACATCGTCACGCGCGAGCTCACCTCACTCGCCGAAAATAGCTTGCTCGCGTACGCCGGGCTCACGATCGGCATTGGCGCGGTGTTCGTCGGGGTGCTCTTGATGCTCGGACGTGCGCACACGTTGCGCGCGTCGCGCTTCGTGTTCGTCGGCGCGGAAGGCGTGCTTTACGCGATCGCGATGCGGCTCGCCGGGCAATACGTCGTGACACGCTTGGCTCTAGCCGGTGGGTCGCCAGCGGAAGGTGGCTTCAGCGCGCTCGTGATGTCGCTCGGCGCGGGCTTCTACGAAGAGATCGCTTTTCGCGTGGCGCTCTTTGGCTTGGGTTTGCGCTTGCTGCTGATGCTCGTGGGCCCGGTGCTGCCGCTGAAGCGCATGCTCTTGAGCATCGCCTGGGCGGTGCTCGCCGCAGCCGCGTTCAGCGGTTGGCACTACATCGGCGAGCTCGGCGACCCATTCGAGCTCCGTTCGTTCGTGTTTCGCTGGGTCTGCGGCCTGGCTTTCACGCTGATTTACGCGTTCCGCGGCTTCGCGCCCGCGGTTTGGACGCACACCATCTACGATGCCTGGGTGCTCGTGCTCTGAGTCACAGTTTCTGCGCGAGCACGAAATATTCGACGTTGCCCTTCGGGCCCGGCACGCTCGAATCCACGCCGCCCAGGACGTCGAAGCCGCTCGAGCGCACGCCTTCGATCGCGCGTTCGATCGCCGCGCTGCGGACGGCAGGATCCCGAATCACGCCACGCTGACGGCGCGCTTCGTCGCGCCCCACTTCGAATTGCGGCTTCACCATCGCCAAGAGCCGCTTACCCGGCGTGAGCCACGACGCGATTGCCGGCAAGAGCTTATCCAAACCAATGAACGAAGCATCGACGACAACCAAGTCGAGCGGCTCGCTGAAATGCTCGCGCGCCACGTGCCGCGCATTGGTGCGGTCCATGACCACGACCCGGGGATCGCTCACGAGCTTGTGCGCGAGCTGACCGCTGCCCACGTCGATGGCGTAGACCTTCGCGGCTCCGAGTTGCAGCAAGCAATCGCTGAAGCCGCCAGTGGATGCGCCGAGATCGGCGCAAATTGCCCCGCTCACGTCAGAACGCAAGCTTTCGAGTGCGCCAAGCAGCTTGTAGCCGCCGCGGGACACGAATCGCTCGCTCTCGCGGACGGTGAGCTCCAGGTTCGCGTCGACCTCGGTGCCTGGCTTATCCAAACGTCGCTCACCGGCGAACACCTTGCCGGCGAGCACCAGCGCTTGCGCTTTGGCTCGCGACGCGGTGAGCCCGCGCTCAACGAGCAACTGATCGACACGGCGTTTCGCAGGCATGGCCGAAGCACAGTAATCTTGATGCTAACCCGACGACTATTCAGCAAAAAAACCATGCTGGTGACGCGTCGCGCAACGCTACATTTGCCTTCACGAAACAATCCGATACAGGATGCCGTCGTCCGATTGAGCTGGTCAGGCCAGTTGATGGCCCGCACCGAGCTCTGCCCAACTTGTTGAAATCTGAAGCGGAGGACTCGATGAAAAGCGTAAAACTCGGGATGGTGGGGATTTTGGCGGGCTCTGCCGCGCTGACCGTAACCGGTGCGGCGTTTGGCCAAGACGCGACCGCGCAAGTCGGCGCTGGCGCCGCAGCGACAACGACGACCACGACTGTCGCGCCGGCACCCGCGCCAGCAACCGCACCTCCGGCGCCCCCAACCCAAGCTGGCATGGCACTTCCCGGTGCAGCCCCTGCCGCGCCTCCGCCCGGCGGTCGCGACCACGACTTGGTCACCGGTCACTTCGGTATCGGTTACATGGGTCGCCGCACGGTTCAGATCGCAGCGGCCGGTGCTGGCGGTGCCCTCGGCAGCGCTCCGATCGACGCGCCGATCATTGGAGTGCGCTACTGGCTCGACCCGATGCTCGGCATCGATGTCGGGCTTGGCTTCCTCTTTACTACCGGTTCTAACTCTGCGGACCCGGGAGCCAGCGTCGATCGCCAGGGCTACACCGCGTTTTTGATCCATGGCGGTATCCCACTCGCACTCGCGGGCTCGCAGCACTTCAGTTTTCAAATCATCCCCGAGCTCAACTTCGGTTATGCCGGTTCGACGATCAACGCGGTCGGCGCGGCCCCCGAAGTCGATCTCAGCGGCATTCATTTCGATATCGGCGCGCGCGCCGGCACCGAAATTCAGTTCGGGTTCATCGGCATCCCGGAGCTGTCGCTGCAGGCGGGTATCGGACTTGCGTACACCTTGGACCACGTCAAAGCCACGACGAAGAGCAACCCGAACGTATCGGTCTCGTCGAGCCAAGCCGAGTTCGGCACCAACACCGGGGACAACCCCTGGAACATTTTCACCGGCAACATCGCCGCTCTCTACTACTTCGACTGAGCCGTACTTCGACTGACGGATACACCCGTGATACTTTTAGAGTCCGCGCCGCTCGCGTTCGTCGACTGCGCGGCTTCCCTTGAGCGGAGGTTCTCTTGATTTCAAAACGTTCATACGTTTGTTTTTTGGGGTTGGGCCTGCTCGTCGCGTGCGGCGGCAGTGCCAGCACCGGCGTGCCTGGTGCGGGCGTCTATCAGGACTCGGCATCGAACGGTGATCAGTCACCGTTCGGCAGCGGCGTCCCCACGGCCAACCCAAATCAGCGCCCGACATCGGCGGACGCCCAAGTCGCCAGTGTTGCCGCGAGCACGCCGCCGAGCGGCGGCAACAATGGCAATAACGGCGGCGGTGGTTCCGGCACTACCGGAGCGAGTTGCACGAGCGCCGATTGCTCGACTTGCACCGATTGTCAGAGCGGTTGCACGTGCGTCGGCCTAGCGCCTGCTGACTGCACCTCGATTTGCGCGAGTCAGTGACCATCAAAAATCGGCGATCGACGGCGTAGCGCCGTTGATCGCCGATTCAGTTTTGTGAATTTGCCGCGCGGGATCGCGCGGTCCCGGTCGTGCAAAGCGCGCCACCATGCGCGTCGATGGAGTGCTGCTCGCCGCAGCTGCGGCGGTCGCGGGCGGCGCCGCAGCGGTCTACCCACTGCCCGTGCTGATCTGCGCGGTCTTCACACTGACGCTATTGTGGCGACAACTTGCCGCGCGCACGCACGCATTGGTCATCGCCGCGCTTTTGCTTAGTTGGGCCCGCGCGGGCCTCGAAATACGAAACTTCGAAGCCACGCGGATCGGCGAGCGCGATGCGATCGGCGCGCCGAACCGCTGCGACCTCGAAGCGGTCGTGACAAGCTCGCCCGTTTGGTCGGAAGAAAGCGCGAGCTTCGTCGCGGAAGTCACGCGCGCCGACTGCGCCGACCGCTCGCTGCCCACGCCGTTCGTCGCCCGCTTCCACGGCGGGCCGGACGCTCTCGCGCGGCAGGATCGCGTGCACGTGATCGCCGATCTCGCGCCGATTCAGCTATTTCGAAACTTCGATACGGCCGATCCCACGCCGTCGGCGGCGCGCCAAGCAATCGTACTCACCGGAGGCATACTTTCGCTCGAGCTCCTAGAGCGGCATTGGGGTTTGCGCACGCTGATCGATCTCGAGCGCGCGCGTGCGAGAAAACGCATCGTGGAGAGTTTCGCGCCGGCCGCCACCGCGATGGCGCGCGCACTCGTGCTCGGCGAAAATGATCTGCCTCCGGACGACGCGCGCGCGTTCCAGAAGAGCGGGCTTTCGCACATGCTCGCGGTCAGCGGGACGCACCTCGTGTTTGCCGTCGCGGCGTTGGTCCACGCGCTCACGTTCTTGCTCGTGCGCGTCGAGCGACTCTCAGCCCGCTTTTTGGTACGCCGCGCTGCGTGTTGGTTTGGCGTCGCCTTGTCCTTGATTTACGCGGATTTCGCCGGCGGCGGCGGTTCGGCATGGCGCGCGGCGTTCATGCTTTCGGTCGCTTTTTTGGCGCGCGCTCTCGGTCGAAAACCGCTTACCGTTCGGACTTTCGGGCTCTCGACACTGATCTTCGCGCTCTGGGATCCGCTGTGCGCCTTCGATCTCTCGTTCATGCTTTCGGTCGCGGCCACTGCTGGTTTGATCTGGCTCGGACGTCCGCTGGCTGAATGCTGTGAGCGCATTCAATCGTGTCCGCTCCGCTTTCTTGCGAAGAGCTTCGCGACCACGCTCTCCGCCACGATTCCGTGCGCGCCGCTCCTGGCGCTGCTCGCCTCGGGCGTCACGCTCGCGGGCCTAGTCGCGAATGTGCTTGCGGCACCGCTCGGCGAGGCGATCGCATTGCCGCTCTGCTTGGCGCACCTGCTCTTGTCGCCGATTTCCGCGCTCGAGCGCGGCGCGGCGCTGGTCGCCTCGGGCGCGCTCTTGGTCGTCCGCCAAATCGCGCTAGCCAGCGCAAGAGCCAGCTTTTTGGGTCTTGCGCTGCCTGAACCCGGTCGCTTTCAGCTCGCGGCGATCGCGATTTTCGTCATAGGTTGGGTCGGACTACGAGCTCGCTCGTTCGCGTCGCTCGACCCGCGAGTGCACCGGTCGCTGCGCGCGAGCTGGTGCCTCGTCGCTTTCTTCGCGTTCTGCTTGCTCGAAGTCGCGACGCGCAAGGCGGGTTCGCCGCAGCACCTGCTGCGCGCGAGCGCACTCGATGTCGGGCAGGGCGATTCGAATTTGGTCGATCTGCCGAACGGCGCACTGATGCTGATCGATGGCGGTGGCTTCGTGGGCAGCCCGGTGGACCCGGGAAAATCAGTGATCCTACCGGTCCTCCGCGCGCGCCGGCGAAGTCGCGTCGACATCGTCGTGTTGACTCATCCGCATCCGGATCATTTTACCGGCTTGGCAAGCGCACTCGAAGATTTGGATGTGGGCGAGTTCTGGGACACCGGGCAAGGCGAGGCCGAAGGCGCGGGGCCGATCTACGCAGGTCTTCTCGCCAAGCTTCGCGCGCGCGGCGTACCGATTCGGCATCCGAGCGATTTGTGCGGCCGAACACAGAACTTCGGCGGTGCGCGGTTGCGCGTGCTCGCGCCGTGTCCCGGCTTCACGCCGCATCGCGGCGCCAACGACAACTCGATCGTGATCTCGATCGAGTACGGCGCGCGTCGCTTTTTGTTCACTGGCGACGCGGAGCACGAAGAAGAGGCCGAGCTATTGGCGGCTCAGCCTGGCCAATTGCGTGCCGACTATTTGAAAGTCGGCCATCACGGCAGCCGCACGTCGACGAGCGAGGAATTTCTAGCGCTAGTTGCGCCGAGCATCGCGACTCTCTCCTGCGGCGTGCGC
>DATATR010000137.1:0-2702 GCA_036268695.1 Polyangiaceae bacterium
CGCCGAACGCCAGCGCGAATGGCGCCGACGCGGGCGCGCCAGCGCCGTCGTCCGGCGCGGCCGCCACCACTCCGGCGAGTGACGCCGAAAATGCGCTGCTCGACGCGCAAGGCAAACCCCCCCCACAAACCAATGACCGCCCCTCGACGACGTCGGCCGCGTTTCGCGCGCGGATCGACGCGATCGCGAACGCCATCATCCAAGGCAACGCGGAGCTCGCGCTGACTTCGTTTTTCCCGCTCGTCGCTTATGAACAAGTCAAAGACGTGGCCAAGCCCGAGCGCGACTACAAGTTTCGCCTCGTAGCGAACTTCAAACGCGATGTGCTCGAGTACCACCACGCGCTCGGCGCCGAAGCCGCTGCGGCAAAATTCGACGGCATCACCGTCTCTGAACAAGACGCGAAGTGGATGGAGCCGGGCTCGGAGGGAAACAGGCTCGGTTACTTTCGCGTTTTGCGCTCGCACCTGCACTTCACGCTGCCAGCCGGCCGGTCCCGCGATTTCGAGCTCACTTCGCTGATCTCGTGGCGCGGCGAGTGGTACGTCGTGCATCTGCACGGCTTCAAGTGACGCCGCTCGTGCCGCCGAAAACCCGAGCTTCGGCGTAAAAGCCGGCGACGTATCCCGTCCACGCTCAGAACTCGCGGTTCGTCGCGCCGAACAGCATGTCCGCGAGCGCGGAAGACGCTCCGTGTGCAGGTAACTGCGTGGCGCCATTGTTTACCGAGTCGAGCGGGGGCGAGAGGCCCAGCCGGAATGCCGGCGCGCTCGCGCTTGTTGCATGATCGCGCGAGCGGTATGGCGGACGACATTCAAGACAGCGGCGCCGATTGCTCGAGCGCTTCGACGTAAAAGGTCGTATGCGTCGAAAGCCCAAGTTTCGTCGCAACTAACCGGAGACGGCTATTGCAGTCGGGCTCTGTTGGTGCAAAGTATAACCTCGCCGCTCGGGGGGATCGTGCAAGAGCGCGGTCTACCAACCATGGCTAGTGATCAGACCATCAATACAATTGCAAACGCGCTCGGGGAGTCTGACGAGGGCCCCGTCGCGCAAATCCGAGCAGTGGTGGAACACCTCGGCGAGCAGCCCTGCCTGACGCTCCTCTCCGAGACGGAGAAGATCGAAAAGGCCGGCGGCTTGATGCGAGGCGACGGCAGCGGTCGTCGCAGCCCCGGCGGAGTCTTCTTTTTCCTCGCGCGTCAACGCTTGCCGCGTGACATTCGCGCCGCCATCTTCAACGACAAGAAGCCGCGCGAGCCGCGTCCGGCCGGTGCTCCGCCTCCGGAGCAAAAGCCGAAGAGCTCAGCCGCTGCGGCGCCGCCGCCGCCACCGCCGTCGAGCTCCGGGCTTCCGCGCCGTCGTGTGTTCGAGGTCGTGCCCGCGTCGAAGCCAGCAGCGAGCGCAAGCCCGCATGGCACCGGCCATGGCCAGACCCAGGCGGCGGCAGCGCGCCAGGAACCGCGCGGCGATTGGCCACCAGCACCGCCCGAAGGCGCCTACATTCCACCGGAATTGCCGAGCGCTGTCGTCCGGGCCAAAGCCAAGCAAACCGCCCACGAAGCCATCGCCAGCTTGAACCCGACGGATCAGTACTTGATCCTGCTCGAGCTGGTGGCGGAGCTTCACGCGCAATTCGGCGGCGAAGTGCCGCGCAGCGCCGCCGTCGAAGTGCCCCGATCGGAACGCAAGCCGACGGGGCTGTCACAGCCGCCGCCGGAACCGGAAGAAGTCGAAGAGCCGAAGCCGCGCGCCACCCGCAGCAAAGCGGCCCGGCCCAAGGCCGCCTCCGCGAAGACACGCTCGCGCGGCTGAGAGCGCTTCTCGCGGCGGCGGATCTCGCCTCGCGGAGCACTTTGGCCGCGCGGCCCGTCGATTTGGCGCAACTACGACGAAACAGCCGCCGATTGTCGCCCCGTGTCGCGCCACGAGGTTGCCTCGCCATGTAGGCTCAGGTCATATACTCGCGCCAACTTCCATGAGAGGGCGGGCGTGATCGTCCTAGCTTCTTCGTTCGAACCGAGCCGAAAGGGTCTGTCGCCTGGTCTTCGCACCAGCGGCGAAGGTGCGTCATGACGAACAAGCGCGACCCCGGCGAAGTGTCGTTCTTTCATCAGCGAAGCGACCTGGAAGGCGACAATCCATCCACGCTACGCTCGATCGAAGTCGCGGATGAGATCGCTGCCGAGGTCGAAGAGCTGCAGCCCCCGGTGTACGTCGAGCCGCAACCGCTCGCGCTTCCTTCGGATCACAAGACGATCGAAATCGAAACCGTCAAGCTCGCCGAGGACATCGATCCGCGGAAGCTCCCGACTGAACTTCGCCTGGCGCGGCCGCCGAGCGTCGCGCCGGATTCGGGCGCGCTGAACGAGCTCGGGCTCGTCAGCAGCCAGACCTCGCCGTTACAACGCCGACGCCGGCGCATGCCGCTCACGCTTGCGCTGGCTTTGCTGGCGCTGCTTTTGCTCGCGCTCGTGCGCGTCATCACGCAAAGCACGCGCGCGGTTCAAACCGCTGCAGACGCCGTCCCAAGTGCGCAGCCCGAACCGAGCGCCACGGCGACCAGCGCGGAACCCGCGCCGCCCGCTTCAGCGCCCGAAGTCGCCGCGAACTCGGAACCCGCGCCCACGGCGAGCGACGGCGCGCCCGCCGCAAACAGCGCGGAGCCGAGCGAGCCCGAGGCCCGCACCCAAAAACATTCT
>DATATR010000138.1:0-7305 GCA_036268695.1 Polyangiaceae bacterium
GGATGGCTCGTTCCGCGGCATCAACGGCAGCCCCGAATACGTGCGTTCGTGCATCGATGCTTCCCTGAAGCGACTCGACATCGATCACGTCGATCTTTACTACCAACACCGCGTGGACGACAACGTGCCGATCGAAGACACGGTCGGGGCGATGGCCGAGCTCGTCCAAGCTGGCAAGGTGAAGTACTTGGGTTTATCCGAAGCCGCCGCGGCGACCATTCGTCGCGCGCACGCCGTGCATCCGATCAGCGCGCTGCAAACCGAATATTCGCTGTGGAGCCGCGAGCCCGAAGAAGATCTCTTCGGCACCTTGCGCGAACTCGGGATTGGTTTCGTGGCATACAGTCCGCTCGGTCGCGGCTTTCTCTCCGGCCAGATCAAATCGATCGACGATTTACCGGCCGACGATCGCCGTCGCATGTTTCCGCGCTTTCAGCGCGAAAACTTCAACCAGAATCTCGAGCTCGTGAAAAAACTCGAAGCGCTCGCCAAAAAGCGCGGCGCGACCGCGAGCCAGCTCGCGCTCGCTTGGGTGCTCGCGCAAGGCCAAGACATCGTCGCGATTCCGGGCACCAAGCGCCGCAAATACCTGGAAGAAAACGCGGCCGCGTCCGAGCTCAGCTTGAGCGCCGCCGAACTAGCCGAACTCGAAACCATGGCCCCACGCGGCGTCGCGTCCGGCGATCGCTACGGCGATATGAGCACGGTAAATCGATGACGACGGGTCGAATCGTCGAGTCGCGGATAGCGTGTGAGCTCAAAGCGTCGTCTGGTAGTTCGCCCAGAGTTCGTCCACGGTTTGGCCGGTGATGTCGCTGAAAGCTTGAGTCGTCCACATCGTCGTGACGGCAGGATTTAGGCTTTGATTCAATTCGTAGACGAAGTCCGGATAGATTGGATCGAGCCACGCGAAGAAGAAGCCGGTGGTGGTGAAGCCGTCATTGTAGTTGCCACCGGGCATGCGTTGATTGGCCGGTAAGAAGCCCGCGCTGTAGCGCACGAAGTCGGCAACGCCTTGCACGACCCAGGCGTTAGTGGTGCCGTCGCCGCCGTCGAATTGGTAGATGTTGGTGCCGTGGTAATAGAAGATGCCGTGTAGCTCGTCGCTCAAGTTGCCGCCCGAGTCGACGACTTGTTGCATGTAGCTCGAGCTCATGTGAATCGTGGCTTGGCCGTTCGAGCCGTAGGTTTCGCTGATGCCGTCGTAGTTCTCGACGATGACGGAGATTTGCGTGATCGTTTTGATCTCGCTCGTCTTGCGATAAAGCGTGTTGCACACGTCGCGCGTGATGCAGGTGAGTGTGGTCGGCAGATCGGGAATCGCTTCGCCGAACAGTTGCCCGGACGGTCCCGTGTCGAGATTTTGAAAGCTGATGCTCGGCGAGCAGTTATTTGCAAAGCGCGACGGGCAGCGCAGAGGCTCGCTCGCGGCGCCCGCTTCGCCGCTCGCGCCCGCTCCGGGAACGCTCGTCTCGCCGCCCGCGCCGCCGGCATCTCCGCCATCTGCGTTCACGTTTTCTGCGTCTTCGCGCAGCAACCAACCCGAGGTGCCGTGGGTGCACGCCCCCGCGACCAGCAGCAAAACCACGATGGTGGCGCGGGGCTTCACCGTCCTCACCGTACGGCGCGCTTTCGACGAACGCCACGCGCTCCACGCAAAGCACAATGATCTCGTATCGTTCTAAAATCGAAGCCGCGCCCTCCGCCGCGCCGGCATCTTTGTGAGCTGTTTTTTCGGGGCTCGGACATATTGGTGGGTGATGCTCGGAAGTGTCCGAGCGCTCGCGCCATGATCGCCGGTTCCAAAAATCGCTTGCTACGGGTGGTCCCGCCGCCGCCGCGCTCCGAGCCGCCGGAAGCTCCGCGCCGCGATCCGGCGCGCGCGAACGCCGCGGCCGCGCCGATCGCGCGCGTGGAGGTGGACGAATTTTCGGAGCACGTCGTCACGGAGCCGGGCCTCGACGCATTGTACGCGCGTTACGCGCCGTACGTCGCGGCGATCGCGACGCGAATCTTGGGTCGCCGCGCCGAAGTCGAAGACGTCGTGCAAGAGGTGTTTTCGCTCGCGGTCGGCGGATTGCGCCGGCGCGAAGATCATCGCGAGATCAAGAGCTGGCTCGCGACCGTCACGGTGCGCCGCGCCGTGCAACAACTTCGGCTGCGCGCGTTTTGGTCCGTGTTCGATCTGGCGGACGAAGCGCACTACGAGACACTCGCCGATCCGAGCGCGGATAGCGACGAGAGCGAGCTCATCACGGACGTGTATCGCGCGCTCGATCGTTTGCCAGCGCGGCAGCGTGTGCCCTGGGCGCTTCGTTACATCGAAGGGCAGAGCCTCGAGCAAGTCGCGGAGCTGTGCGATTGTTCGCTCGCCACGGCGAAGCGAAGGATCAGCGCCGCACACGAGCGGATCAAGAAATACCTCGGAGGTCGCCGTGGTTGACTTGGACGAGCTCTTGCGCCGCGGGCCCTTGCGCGTGCAGAGCATTTGGAGCGTGGAGCAAACGCGCTCGCTCGGTCGCGAGGTATTGAGCCGTCGCCGCAAGCGTTTCGCGACGCGGATCGGCGTGAGCGTGGCGTGCGCGGCGGCTTTGATTTTTGGGGTGGTGCATTTTCACCACGCGCCGCCCGCTGCATCGTCGCTCGTCGCGCAGGGCAACCCCCAAGAAAATCCGAGCAGCGTGCACTACGCCGATGGCTCGGTCGCGGAGCTCACTCTGCCCGGCAGCGTCGTGCATTTGGATCGCCAAACGCCGGACTTCGTCAGCTCGACCGTGCTGTCCGGCCGCGCGCGCTTCGACGTCGTGCACAACCACGAGCGCACCTTCGAAGTGCACGCGGGGGACGTCGCGATTGCCGTGCTCGGCACGGCTTTCGTCGTCGAGCGCTCCGGCGCGGGCGCGCACGTGTCGGTCGAGCGTGGGCGCGTGCGCGTGTCGTGGCCAGGCGGCGAAGCCTTGCTCGGCGTCGGCGAGGCAGGCGAATTCCCGCCGAAGATCGCGGCCGAGCCCGAAGCGAGCGCGGCGCCGGTCGCAGCGCTCGGCGTCGAAAATCTGGACAACGCGAGCGATACGCCGAGCGCGGAGGCACCGAGCGCGGAGCCGCACGTGTGGCGCGATCTCGCGCAGCGCGGCGAGTACGCCAAAGCCTTCGCGGCGCTGCGCCGCACTCCGAACGACGTGCGCGAGGAGCCGGCGGATCTATTGCTCGCGGCAGACGTCGCGCGTTTGAGCTCGCATCCCGCGCAGGCCGTCGCGCCGCTGCGTCGCGTGTGCGAGCGTTACTCGAAGGATCCGCACGCACCACTCGCCGCGTTCACGCTCGGCCGTGTGTTGCTCGACAACCTCGGGCGCGCTTCCGAGGCAGCGAGCGCGTTCGAACTCGCCGCGCGGCTCTGGCCGAGCGGTCCGCTCGCGAGCGACGCCGAGGCCCGCGAAGCCGAAGCGCTGAAAAAATCCGGGCAAATGCCGGCTGCGCGCGCGGTCGCGGAAAAATATCTGGCGCAGCATCCTTCAGGGCGCCACGCCGCTTCCTTGCGTGCGATGCTCGCGAGTGAGTGATTCGGAGTTTCGGAATTGGTCGCTCGCTCGCGGCGGTCGCGGCGTTCGTCGTCGCGCTCACGCCGCGTTTGGCGCGCGCGCAAACGAACGACGCGGAGGCACTCGATTCGATCCAGATCGAGAGCTCCACCTGTGCGCACGTGCTGATCGACGACGCGCAGAGCCTGCTGCGCGTGGAGCTGAAGAACACGAACCTTGCGGTCGCGGGCGGCGCAGCGCGCTTATTTTTGAGCTGCAGCGACCAGGTGAGCCTGATCCGCGCGTCGATCAACGGCCACGAAAGTTCGCGCCAATTGGATCTCGCGCACACCGATCCAGCCTTGCAATCGCGCGTGATCGCGCTCGCCGCCGCCGAGCTTCTGCGTGACACGGCGAACGGCGAAGCCGAACCGCCGCCTCTACCGCCGCCGCCCGCAGCCGCCGTCGAACCGATTGAAATCGAGCCGCCGCGTAAGCTTGAACCGGTTTCGTCGAGCAATCATCTGCTCGCATTCGGCACGCTCGAAAATTTCGGCGCAAGCTTCGCGCCGCTCTCTGGCGGTGGCCTCGCGTTCTCGCACGACCTGCGCCAGCTCGCGGTCGGGCTCGACTCCACGCTCGCGAGCGGAGAGCGCAATCCGTCGCTCGGGCGCGTGAATATCGTCGCCGCCGATCTCTCGCTGCGCCTCGGTTATCGCTGCTCGAGCCGCGCATGGTCCGGCGAAATCGGGCTCGGACACGCACTCGGCTTCGCGCGCCTCAGCGCGTCAGCGGGCGCTACGAACGTCAGCGCCGCCAGCGTGAACGGGCTGTGGGCAGGCCCATTCGTCTACGGCGCGTTCGACGCGACGCTCTCCGAGCCGCTCTACCTCGAAATCGGCGCCCAACTCGGCGCGGTCACCTTCCCGGTGCGCGGCACGGTCGAGCACGAAGCGGACATCGAAGTCGCCGGCCTGTGGAGCCGCGTGAGTTTGGGTTTGGGTTTGAATCTCTGAGCACGCTGGGTCGCAAGGGGTTTAGCCCGTGCTGAGTCGAAGCCGTCAGCCTGCGACAATCTGATCGATCTGCGAAAGCTCGTGCGCGGAAAATTCGCTGTTCGCGAGTGCGGCCACCGCGTCCTCGACTTGCGAAACCCGGCTTGCGCCGATCAACGCCGAGGTCATTTCCGGATGCCGCAGCAGCCACGCGATCGCCATTTGCGCCAGTTTCTGGCCGCGTTTTTTGGCGAGCGCATCGAGTTGTTTGATCTTGTCGAGCCGCTCATCGGTCACGTGGGATGGGCGCAAAAAGCCGTGTGGCTTGCCCGCGCGCGAGTCCGCGGGAATTCCGTTCAAGTATTTGTCGGTGAGCAAACCTTGCGCGAGCGGCGAGAACGCAATGCAACCGACGCCTTCATCGCGCAGCGCGTGCAAGAGCTCGGGCTCGACCCAGCGATTGAACAGGTTGTACGCGGGTTGGTGAATCAAACACGGCGTGCCGAGTGCGCGCAGGATTTGCGCCGCGCGCCGAGTCATGTCCGCCGGATAGTTCGAAATCCCGACGTAGAGCGCTTTGCCGCTCCGCACGGCGCGGTCGAGCGCGCCCATCGTCTCTTCGAGCGGCGTGTCCGGATCCGGGCGATGGCTATAAAAAACATCCACGTACTCGAGCCCCATGCGCTTGAGGCTTTGATCCAGGCTCGCGAGCAAATATTTCCGCGAGCCCCACTCGCCGTACGGGCCCTCCCACATGCCGTAGCCGGCCTTGGTCGAAATCACGAGCTCGTCGCGGTGCGCGTGCAGGTCTTCGCGCAGCACGCGACCGAACGTCACTTCGGCCGAGCCGGGCGGCGGCCCGTAGTTGTTCGCCAAATCGAAGTGCGTGATGCCGAGATCGAAGGCGCGAAAGAGCAGCCCGCGCGCCGTCTCGAAGACGTCCACGCCGCCGAAGTTGTGCCACAGCCCGAGCGAGATCGCGGGCAATTTCAGCCCGCTCTTGCCGGTGCGGTTGTAACGCATGCCTTGATAACGATTGTCCGCGGCGCGGTAACTCATGGCCGGAGTATGCCCCAGAGCTCCCCAAACAAACAATCAGTCTATCCTCGCCACATGTTACTTCTGGGACAGAGCACTAGCCGCACGTGCCGTTCGTGCAGTTCTGCCCGGGCATGCAGGCTTTGCCGCAGCCGCCGCAGTTTTTCGGATCGGTCAGTACGTCGATGCAGGCGTTGTTGCAGTCGTTGGTTTCGCCGCCACAGCCGCAGGCGCCGTTGAGACACGAGGCGCCCGCGCCACAAGATTTCCCACAGCCACCACAGTTCGAAGGATCGGTGGCAGTGTCGGTGCACGTCGAGCCACAGAGCGCATCGCCAGCGGGGCACGTGCAGCTCGCGTTCTGACAATGCTCGCCGCCGGCGCAGGCTTTGCCGCAGCTGCCGCAGTTGTTCGAGTCCGCGCTGGTGTTGGTGCAGCTGCCGTTGCAGAGCGTCGAGCCGGTCGCGCAGGAGCACACGCCGCCCGCGCAGGCTTGGCCGGGCGCGCAGACTTTGCCGCAGCTGCCGCAGTTGTTCGGGTCGTTCAGCGGATCGGTGCAAGTGCCGTTGCAGGTTTGGAATTGGCGGCCGCACACGCACGTGCTCGCGATGCACGTCTCGGCGCGATTGCAGGTGTTGCCGCAAGCGCCGCAATTGGCGGGATCGTTTCGGAGCTGCACGCAGGCGCCGTTGCACACCGTGAGGCCCGCGCCGCAATTGCGCTGGCATTGGCCGCGACTGCAAACTTGATTCGCGGCGCAAGCGACGCCGCAAGCGCCGCAATTTTCGGCGTCGCTGCGGAAATCCGAGCAGGTGCTGGTGCCGGGGCAGAACGTCGTCCGCGCGGGGCAGCGACAAGCGCCGGAGATGCAAGTCTCGCCACCTTCACACGTGCGCCCGCAACTGCCGCAATTCGCCGTGTCCGAACCGAGATCGGCGCAGCCGCTGCCGCAGGCGGTGAGCCCGCCGGTGCACGAGCACTTGCCGCCACTGCAGGTCTCACCCGCGGCGCAGGCGTTGCCGCAAGCGCCGCAGTTCTTCGCGTTCGAGGTCGTGTCGGTGCAAGCGCCGCTGCAGCTGGTTTCACCGTTCGGGCAACCGCATTTGCCCGCGTTGCACAGCTGGCCCGCGCCACAAGCGATGCCGCAACCGCCGCAATTGGCTGGATCGGTGCTGTCGAACGTGCAGCTACCGCCGCAGTCGAGCGCGCCCGCCGGACACACGCACAACCCCGCCGAACAGCTCTTGCCGCCACCGCACACGATGCCGCAACCGCCGCAGTTGAGCGGATCGCTTTGCGTGCTCAGGCAGGCGCCGTTGCAGAGCTTGGTGCCCGGCGCGCAGCCGCAGCTGCCGCTCGAGCAAACTTCGCCGTTCGGGCAGATTTTGCCGCACGCGCCGCAGTTCTGCGCGTCGCTTTGCGTGTTCACGCAGGAGCCCGTGCAGTCTTGGAGCGGCATCGGACAGCTCGTGGTGCAGACGCCCATCGCGCAGACTTGATTCGCGCCGCAGGCTTTGCCGCACGCGCCGCAGTTCTTCGGGTCGCTCTGGGTTTCCACGCACGCGCCGCTGCACGACGTCGTTCCCGCTTGGCACGCGCACTTGCCAGCGACGCACGCCTGCTCAGTGGTGCATGCAGTGCCGCACTTGCCGCAATTGTTCGGATCGCTCGTGATGTCCGTGCAGCCGCTCGCGCAGGCGAGCTCGGTGCCGGGACAGGCGCAGGCGCTGTTTTCACAGCTCTCGGGTGTTTTG
>DATATR010000139.1:0-1520 GCA_036268695.1 Polyangiaceae bacterium
AAAAAGAAAGTGCGCCTTTCACCCGAAGCGCTGCGTCCGCTGCGCGCGGGCGGAGACGCGCAGCGCTTTCGGCTGAACTTCAGCAAGACCGGACCGGCGGCGTTACTCGGCCATTTGGATTTGATTCGCGAGTTGCCGCGCGTGATTCGGCGAGCTGGCGCGAAGACGGCTTATTCGCAGGGATTCCACCCGAAACCGGAGATGTCGTTCGGACCTGCGCTGTCGCTCGGCGTCGCGAGCCTGGATGAATATTTGGACGTGAAGTTGATCGATCCGCCCGCGCCCACGGAATTTCTGGCGTGCTTGAATCGAGCGGCGAGTGGCGGGCTCGAGTTCAAAGAGGTCGTGCCTTTGACGACGTTGGATCGCGCGATCACGACGATCGTCACGGGCGCGCGTTACGTGATTGCGCTCGCGGCGAGCGCGGCCGCCGAGCTCGGCGGCAGAGCGGGCGTCGCGCGACTCGTCCAGGAATTCCTCGCCAAAACGGAGCATAAGCTGCGCCGCAACGTCGAAGGTGTGGGAAAGTTCGTCAACGTGCGAGAGTTCGTGATCGAGATGAGCCTCGGCGGTGAAGAGTCGCAGGCGTTGCTCGAGCGCGCTGGTTTGGTCGGTCGCATGATCCCGATCGACGTGACGATCGAGATTGGCCAGCGCGGATCGGCGAAGATCGTCGAGGTGGTCGAGGCGCTGACCGGCGTCGCCGATTTCCCGCATCGCGGCGTGCGCACGGAGCTGCTCGCGGGCTCCACTTCGCCGCGCGAGCTCGAACATCACCGCAAGCAGCTGACGCCGACTGCGCTCGCGCACGAGACAGGTGTGCCATGATGCCGCGCGAGCTCGGCATTCCGCTCAACATCTTCTCGCTGCTCTTAATCGCGTTCCGGATTTGGATGCTGGTCGACGCGATCCGACGCCGGCCGCCGTTTTATTGGTACCTCGTGATCTTTTTCGTGCCGTTCGGCGACTTCATCTACTTCGTGATGGTGAAAATGCAGAACACGAGCCCGGGCGCTCGTAGCGCGGCCGCGCCCGAAGTTCTGCTGACCGGTCCGACGCTGAGCGAGCTCGAGCTACGCGCGCGGGAAACGCCGAGCGAACTCAATAAGCTCGCATACGCCGATGCGCTCGCCAATGAACAGCGCTGGATTGAAGCCGTGGAGCGCTATCGCGACGTGCTGCGGATCGCAGTCGACAGCAAGGAGGCGTTGCACGGCCTGGCGCGCTCGCTACTCGCGCTGGCCAGGCCGACAGAAGCCGTCGAAGAGCTCGCGCATTTGATGGAACTCGATCCCGCGTTTCGCGACTACAGCGCCGCTTTGGACTACGCCGAGGCGCTCTGGCAGGCGGGTCAGCAGGAAGACGCGATTGGGCTTTTGAGCGGTCTCGTCGGCGTGAGCAAGCGGATCAATCACCGCATGGCGCTCGCGCACTACTTGAAGGAGCGCGGGGATTCGGCGACCGCGAAGAACGAACTCAACCAGGCGCTCCGCGATTTCGCGAGCCAACCCGATTTCGTG
>DATATR010000140.1:0-2165 GCA_036268695.1 Polyangiaceae bacterium
GACGGATCGACCGCCAGCACCGCGACGCGCCGGCCGTCCGCGATTGCGCGCATGCCGAGCGCGTCGATCAGCGTGCTTTTGCCCGCGCCGGGCACGCCCGTCACGCCCAGGCGAATGCCGGGTTTTGCGACGGGCAAGAGCAGCGACAAGAGCGTGCGCGCCGCGTCGCGATCTTCCGCGCGCGTGCTCTCGACGAGCGTGATCGCTTTGGCGAGCGCGCGCCGATCCCCGTTGTGCACCGCGTGCGCGAGTTCGGACGCGGCGCTCACGCTTTCACCCGCGCACTCGGTGAAGCCAACAAATCCAAGATTTTTTCGGCCATTTCCGGGATCTTCGTGGCGGGCCCGAAGATCAACGGCACGCCCGCGGCGTACAGCGCCGGCTCGTCCGCGGGCGGGATGATGCCGCCGCAGATCACGCGCACGTCGTGCGCGCCGAGCGCGCGAAGCTCGTCGATCAACTCGGGCACGAGCGTGACGTGCGCGCCGGCTTGGGTCGAAATGCCGACCAAGTGCACGTCGTTGTCCGCGGCTTCGCGCGCGACTTCGCGCGGCGTCTGAAACATCGCGCCCAAATCGACGTCGAAGCCGAGATCCGCGAGCGCGCTGGCCACGACTTTCGCGCCGCGGTCATGGCCGTCTTGGCCGAGCTTTCCGATCAGGATGCGCGGATTGCGGCCGTGCGCGGCGCGAAACTCCGCCACGCGCGCGCGGAGCGCCGACCACTCGGCGTCCGTTTGATAGTAACTGCCGTACACGCCGGTCACAGTATGAACTCGGCCTTCGTAGCGCCCAAAGACTTCGGCCAAAGTCGCGCTGATTTCGCCGACCGTGGCCCGCGCGCGCACCGCGACGATCGCGCTTTCGAGCAAATTACCCGTGCCCGCGGCGGCCCGCGCGCGAAGCTCCGAGAGCGCGGTTTCCAGCGCTGGGTCAGATCTTGTTTTTTTGAGGTTCTCGAGGCGTGCGCGCTGCGCCTCGAGAACCGCGCGGCCGCCCGCCACGCGCACATCGAGCGGGGGCGCGTCTTCAGCCTGAAAGCGATTGACCCCAACAATCACATCCTGGCCGCGATCGACGCGCGCTTGACGTCGCGTCGCGGCTTCTTCGATTCGCCGTTTGGGTAACCCAGCTTCGATCGCGCGCGCCATGCCGCCCAGGGCTTCGACTTCGTCGATCACGGCGAGCGCACGCCGGCTCAGTTCTTCGGTCAAAGACTCCATGAAGTACGAACCGCCGAACGGATCGACCGGGTGCGTGACGCCGGCCTCGTGTTGCAAGATGAGCTGCGTATTGCGCGCCACGCGCGCCGAATGCTCGCTCGGCAGCGCGAGCGCTTCGTCGTAAGCATTCGTGTGCAGACTTTGCGTGCCGCCGAGCACGGCCGCGAGCGCTTCCAGCGTCGTCCGCACCACGTTGTTCAGCGGATCTTGCGCGGTGAGACTCACGCCGGAAGTCTGACAATGCGTGCGGAGCTCGAGCGAGCGCTCGTCGCGCGGAGAAAATCGCGCTTTGACGAGCTTGGCCCAGAGCTCGCGCGCCGCGCGCAATTTCGCAATTTCCAAGAAAAAATTCATGCCCGTGGCGAAGAAGAACGAAAGCCGTGGCGCGAATTGATCGATCAACAAACCGCGCGAAAGCGCGGCGCGGATGTACTCGAGGCCGTCCGCGAGCGTGTAGCCGAGCTCGAGATCGAGCGTCGCGCCGGCTTCTTGCATGTGATAGCCGGAGATCGAAATCGAGTTGTAACGCGGCATGTGCGTACTCGCGTACTCGATGATGTCGGCGACGATGCGCATCGCCGGCGCGGGCGGATAGATGAACGTGTTCCGCACCATGAACTCTTTCAAAATGTCGTTTTGAATCGTGCCGCTCAAATCTTTTTGAGCCACGCCTTGCTCTTCCGCGGTCACGATGTAACTCGCGAGGATCGGCAAGACCGCGCCGTTCATCGTCATCGACACGCTGGTCGAGCCGAGCGGGATGCCGTCGAAGAGCAACTTCATGTCTTCGACCGAGTCGATCGCGACGCCGGCCTTGCCGACGTCGCCCGAGACGCGCTCGTTGTCGCTGTCGTAACCGCGGTGCGTCGCGAGATCGAAGGCGACGCTGAGCCCGCGCTGGCCCGCGGCGAGCGCGCGTTTGTAAAACGCATTGCTTTCTTCG
>DATATR010000141.1:0-10124 GCA_036268695.1 Polyangiaceae bacterium
CCGATTCGTCCCAGTTAATCACTTCGGCCATCATGGGACGTCGAATTTACCAGATGAAGCCGGCCGCGGCGAGACGGCGGATTCTGCCGACGGCCAGATCGGACCGGCGCGGACGCTTAGCGCGGCATTTTCGCAGTCGAACGCGGTTCGTCACTCAGATTTTGCACGGCTCCTGAATTTTTGAAGCTCGCGGCGCTCGTAGGTTGTTCAGTGTCGCGCTCGTTTTTCTTCGTCCTCCTTCCCAAGGCCGAGCGAAGAAAGTACTCGTCGTTCAATGGCTAGTTGGGACAGCGCCGCGGATCTCGGTCCGTATGCAAAGCGCGGCACGAATTGGGGCCGCGTGTTCGTGTTGATTTTGCTCGTCGGCATCGGCACGTTCGTGGCGGCTTATTACTTGCCGCTCTATCGCGCGCAGCAAAAGCTGAGCGCAGAGTACCGCGAGCTCGGTCAAAAATCGCAGTCGCTCACGGACAGCGCGACGAAGGCGCAAGCCGAGCTCAAAAGCGTGACCGCCGAGCGCGATCAACTACAAGCCGAGCACGACAAGCGCGAGAGCGCGAAGAAGACGGAGGGCGCGGGGCTCGATCGCGTCACGGCCGATCTGTCGACCAAGCTCGACAAGCTCGTGAAGAAAGGCAGCGCGGTCGTCACCGTGAACAATGGCGCGCTGCTCGTCGCGCTCGACGGGGCGAGCTTGTTCACGCCGCAGAAACTCGAGCTGAGCGCCGCCGGTAAAGCCACGCTCTGCGAGATCGCGAAGAGCACGCAGAGCTTCTCCTTGCGCATCAACGGTTCGATGCTCGAGGACGCGACGATGCCCGCCGGGCTCGAGTCGAGCCTCGGCAACCCTTGGGCGCTCAGCGCGGCTCGCGCCGCCGCCGTCGCTCAAGCGCTCGAAGAGAAATGCGCGTTCCCCGCGGCGCAACTCAGCGCGATCGGCAATGGCAAACACGATCCGTTTCTGAGCGCGCTCGCGACGTTGAAGGCGCCCGAACGCATCGAGCTCGAGTTTCGTCCGCATTGAGGCGCCGCGCGTTCCGCGCTCCCAACCCAAAAAACGAAAACGGCCGCTCGTTGGAGCGACCGCGATCGTCAGATGTCGATTTTCGTGGAGCCGACCGGGATCGAACCGGTGACCTCCTGACTGCCAGTCAGGCGCTCTCCCAGCTGAGCTACGGCCCCGGGAGGGAGCGGTACTTACACACAAAACTCGAGCTTGGCGAGCGGATTGTCTGAACGCCGCTCAGCGCGCGCCCGGCGGCGCGAACGCGGGATGATTCGTTGGCAGCTGCGCGTTCGGCGGAATCGCCGGAGCCGGCCGTTGAGCCGAAGCTGGCGCCGCGGCAGAAGGAGCGGCGCTCGCGCTCGGATTGGCCGCGGCCGCGTCCTTGGCCAGCTCTTCGGTGGTCTTGCCGCTGGAACCGGTCGCTACGAGCGCGAAAATCCCGGCGAGCAGTAGCGCCCCGCCGAGCAACGGAAGCCAAGCGGGTGAACGCGGCTCGTCCGCCGGAAAGTCGTCTGAGGTCGTCTCGTCTTCGTGCGCGTGCTCGTCAGCATCCAGCTCGCTTGCGTGGTGATGTCCGTGACCGCTCATGGGACCCGCTTATGTCGTGCTTTTTCCAGCATGGCAAGCGGCCCGCGCAAGGAGTTTCGCTCCCGGGCCCCAAACCAGTATTGTAGGTGCGACCGCGCATGGCCCAGCAACAGCAACGCTACAAAGTGCTCGAGAAAATTGCTTCGGGCGGCATGGCCGAGGTGTTCCGAGCCGAAAGCGCCGGCCTCGAGGGCTTCAAGAAGACGGTCGCGATCAAGCGCGTCTTGCCGCACTTGTCCGAGAAGAAGCAATTCATCGGCATGTTCTTGGACGAGGCGCGCGTGAGCGCGCAGCTCTCGCACTCGAACTGCGTGCAGGTGTTCGACATCGGCGTCGGCGACAACACCTACTTCATCGTGATGGAGTACGTCGATGGCGCCGATCTCAAAGGCGTGATCGAATATCGCAAGAAGGTCGGCACGCCGTTTCCGGTCGAGGAAGCGTGTTTGATCTGCGTGCGCATTTGCGAAGGGCTCGCCTACGCGCACGAGCTCACGGACTCGAACGGTCAAAGTCTGCACATCGTGCATCGCGACATGTCGCCGCCGAACGTGCTGATCACGCGCTTCGGCGAAGTGAAGATCGTGGACTTTGGTCTCGCCAAAGCCAACAGCCAACTCGAGAAGAGCGAGCCCGGCATCATCAAAGGTAAGTTCAGCTACCTGTCGCCCGAGGCCGCGCAAGGTTTGCCAGTCGACGCCAAGACCGACATTTTCGCGGTCGGCATCATTTTGTGGGAGCTGCTCGCCGGTCGTCGCTTGTTCATGGGCGAGACCGATCTCGAGACCGTGCGCATGGTGCAGCAAGCACGCGTGCCCTCGATTCGCCAGTTCAACCCGAAGGTTTCGCCGGAGCTCGAGCGGGTGATGATGCGCTCACTCGTCGGCGATCCGGCCGCGCGTTACCAAACTGCGCGTGATTTCGGCCGTGATCTGAATAACATGCTGTTTCACATGGGCCGCGCGGTGTCGTCGTTCGACATCGCGCAGTTGGTCGAGCCCATTCGACTCGATCGCGAAGACAAGAAGCGCCGCAGCAAGTACGACCGCGGCTCGATCATCGGTTCCTTGATCGACGAAGCCTTGTTCGAGTTCACTTCACTGGAAGAGCAAGCCGCCGCGGCTGCTGCCAAAGTGCCCGGTGGTTCGGTCGTGGTGAAACACGGCTCGGCGCCGCTGCAGCTCGGTTCCTTCGAAAACGTGCAAAGCTGGGCCGACGATCTCGGCGATCTCGGACTCGACGTCTCGCCGCCGGCCACGTCGTCTTCCGATTCGTTCGAGCTCGGCAATCTCGCGGCGCTCGAGGATGATCCGCTGTCCGGTCGCTCGCGCTCCGATTTTCCGCGCGGCGCTTCGTCGTCAGCGCCGCCGGCTGGCGCAGCGAAGCCCGTGATCATCCCTGCGCAAGCGCCTTTGCCACGCGCTGCCGCACCCGCGCCGACTCCGCTTGCGTTGCCCACGGACGACGTCGAATATCCAAAGAGCAAAGGCAAGGGCGGCGTGATCGCAATCGTCGTCTTGTTGCTCGCCGCAGCCGGCGCCGCGGGCGCCTATTTCGGCGGCGTGATCCCGCATCACTGAGCACAAAAGACGCGAGCGCAGCGCGCGAGTAATCGCGAGCTGCGCCCGTTCGCGGGTCCACGCCCTCAGCTACGCTTTGGCGTCGTCGGCGGCGGTTTCTGCGTCGTCATCGCCATCTTCGTCATCGTCGTCGTCATCATCATCGTCGGGCTCGTGCAGCGCCTCCTCGTCGACGTTGAGAGACTGAGTGGATTCGGTGTGATGGCCCTTGTCGTCGGTCTTCTTTTCGCGCTGAGCTTGAGCCAAGCGCTGAAACACGACTGGCTTCGGTGCCACGAGCAGCGCCATCGTGCGCGCTTCCATCGCCGGCCGTTGCTCCACGTTCGCGAGGTCCTCGATCTTCGCGACGATCGCCTCGAGCTGCATCTGCGCGCGTTGCGGGTGCATGATCTCGCGACCGCGGAAGCGGCAGGTGACCTTCACCTTGTTGCCGGACTCGATGAAGCGACGGATCGCGCGAATCTTCACGGCGATGTCGTGGTCGTCCGTCTTTGGGCGGATCTTGATCTCTTTGACCTCGACGATGGTCTGCTTGCGCTTGGCTTCGCCTTGCTTTTTCTTTTCCTCGTATTTGTATTTGCCGAAATCGAGGATTTTGCAGACCGGCGGATTGCTCTTCGGGTTCACCTCGACCAAGTCGAGCCCGACTTCGCGAGCACGGCGCAGGGCTTGGTCCGTCGAGAGCACGCCCAAGTTCGAACCATCTTCCGCGACGACGCGCACTTCGGGCACGCGGATGCGGTGGTTGATCCGAATTTGTGGGCCTCGTGGCTCCCTGCTGAAGCGCCGTCCTCCGCCTAATGCCATGTATTTTTCACTCGAGAGTGCTCCTCTTTGATTTTTGTTTGGGTGATCAATGTTCGACGCGCCGTAGACGCGGTGGTTTCGCTTCTTCGATCAGCCGCGCCTTGAACTCGGCGACGCTCATTGCGGCGAGCTCGCCGGCAGTGCTCGAGCGCGGCGTGATCGTGTTCGCTTCGGCCTCCGCTTCGCCGATCACGCCGATGTACGGGTAGCGCAGGTTCCGCGCGTTCCGGATCTTCGCGCCGAGCTTGTCGCCGCTCACGTCCACGTTGATGCGAAGTCGAGCGGCTTTGAGCTCGGCCTGCACCTTGAGCGCGTAGTCCGCTTGCTTCTCGCTGACCGTCACGAGGATCGCTTGCTCCGGCGCAATCCAGACTGGGAATTTGCCCGCGACGTGCTCCAGATAAATGCCGTAGAAGCGCTCGACCGAGCCCAAGATCGCCCGATGCAGCATCACGGGTCGATGACTCGCGCCGTCCTTGCCGATGTATTCGAGCTCGAAACGCTCGGGCAAACCGTAGTCGAGTTGAATCGTGCCGAGCTGCCAGCTGCGCTTGAGCGCGTCCGTCACGTGGAACTCGAGCTTCGGGCCGTAAAACGCGCCCTCGCCAGGCAGCTCTTCGAATTGGACGTTGCTCGCGACGAGCGCTTTGCGCAGCGCACTTTCTGCGCGATCCCACAGCTCGTCGTTGCCGATGCGTTTTTCGGGGCGGAGCGCGAGCTTCACCGCGACGTCTTTGAAGTCGAATGCGGCGTAGACCTCGAACAACAGCTGATTGAACGAGAGGATCTCTTGCTCGATTTGATCCTCCGCGCAAAAGATGTGCGCGTCGTCTTGGCTGAAGCTTCGCACCCGCGCGAGGCCGTGCACGACGCCTGCGCGCTCGTGGCGATGCAGTCGCCCGAAATCCGCCACGCGCCAGGGCAGCTCGCGATAGCTCCGGCGTCGGTGCCCGAAAATCAAACAATGGCTCGGGCAATTCATCGGCTTCGAACAGGTGTGTTCGACCTTCTCGTGCAGATCGGCGAGATACGCCGCGTGATCTTGGCCGGGCTTGATCGGCTCAATCGTCTCGACGCGATCTTCGGTAGTCGCAAAAAACATGTTCTCGCGATAGTTCGCGAGGTGCCCGCTGGTCTGAAATAGCCGCTTGTCGAAGATCTGCGGCGTGATCACTTCTTCGTAGCCGTAGTCGACGTACAAATCGCGGATGTAGTCGACCAAGCGGTGATACACGCTCGCGCCGCGCGGCAAGAAAAATGGCATCGCCGGCGCGTACTCGTGGAACATGAAGAGCTCGAGCTCTTTGCCGAGCTTGCGATGATCGCGCGCGCGCGCTTCCTCGAGTAGCTTGAGGTGCTCGGCGAGCGCTTCTTCGGTCGGGAACGCGGTGCCGTAGACCCGCTGCAACATCGGGTTTTTTTCGTCACCGCGCCAATACGCGCCGGCCACGCTGGTGAGCTTCACCGCGCCGATCGCTTTGGTGTTGGGCACGTGCGGCCCTTCGCACAAATCCACCCATGTCCCTTGCGGGCTTTTCGCGTGCCCATGGCGATACAGCGAAATCGCTTCGTCGCCCGGAATCGAATCGAGAATTTGGAGCTTGTAGGTTTCGCCCATCTTCTCGAAAAGGTCGTGCGCTTCCTGGCGCGACACGACCTCGCGCACGAACGGGCGCTTGTCCTTGATGATCCGGCGCATCTCTTTTTCGATCGCCTGCAGATCTTTGTCCGAGAATTGCCCGTCGGGTCGCGCGAAGTCGTAGTAGAAGCCCGCGTCGATCGCGGGACCGATCGTGACTTGCGTGCCGGGGAACAGGCGCTGCACGGCGTCCGCCATCACGTGCGCGGCGGAGTGACGGATCACGGCGAGCCCGTCCGGCTCGCTCGCGTGAATCGGCTCGAGCTTCGCGTCCGCGCTGACGGGCGTGAGCAAGTCCATCACGTGCCCGTTGGTGCGGACAGCGACTATGTCGTCGGCGAGCTCTCCCCGTTGCTTCAGGAGCTCGCCCGGCGTCTGGCGCGCGGGCTCCGTCATCCGTTATGCCGTCGCCAAGCAAAGCGCGGAACGACCCGCGCGGGCGTCCGCAGCCGTGGCGTTCACCAGGCTGAAAAGCGGAACGAGCCACACCGAAGTTGCCGCGATCGAGAGAGGAGAAAAACCGCTGACCACGCTTCTCCAAAGGCTTGCGAGTTTTGCGGCCTTCACCCTCGCGAGGCCGCAAAACTGGCGAGCCGTTGAAGAGGGAAGCGGATTGGTAGGCGCGGGCAGGATTGAACTGTCGACCCCTACCGTGTCAAGGTAGTGCTCTACCACTGAGCTACGCGCCTCTGGTTCGGCGGAGATAACTCCACCTGACAACTTGCTTTTCTGACTCTTCAAAATCAGGCAGACCCCCACTACAACTCGACACGGAGGCTGTCAAGCGTGGCTCTCCGTGCGACACGGCGCAAGGGTCCGCCCGAAACTTTGGCGAGCGCGCTCGATGACAGCGCGCTTCGCCACAGCTTCGCTCCGCCGGCAGGCACTTTCGCCACGGGAGCTTCGCTTGCGCGGATCCCGGATTCTGGGTATAGGCCCGGCCCTCTCGACGCTTCGGGCAGCCGTTTCGCGGCATTGACCCAAGCGCCTGCTCGGGCTGCGCTTTTTTCAGCGTGACCCACCGTCCGCGGAGGACACCTTGGTCGCGCTGCTGTCCTTTCAGAATATCCCTCCGGCTCCTGGCCGGGAAACCACCGCTGTCACCACCACGCCTGCTGCACCCGTGGCCGATCACCCGGGCGCGGGTTCGAACGCGCCGCCGACATCGGGATTGATGGGCATGTTGCCGATGCTCATCATGGTGGTGCCTCTCTTGCTCCTCATGGTGTTCACCAGCCGCTCGCAATCGAAGAAGCAGGCCAAGGTGCTGGCTTCGTTGCAAAAAGGCGACCGCGTGATCACCCAAGGCGGCATGGTCGGCAAACTGCTCGAAGTGGGCGATCGCTACGCGAAGGTGGAAGTCGCGCCAGGCGTGAAGATCGACATCCTGAAATCGGGGTTGCTCGGGAAGGACGACGCCGAGACGGCGGCGTCGCTCGAGAAGAAGTGAATCCCGGGTCGTCCGCCGGCATATCGAAGCGAGTCAGCCGTGATTAATACCGTTCTCACGTCGATTTTTGGTGGGCTGGGCGCACTCCTCGTGCTCTCGGGTTTCGCGTTTCGCGGCGACCGTTGGGTGCTGTGGATTGCGGGGCTGTTCGCGGGCGGCGCCGCGATTGCCGCGCACAACGACGCGTTCTGGCCGATGGTGCTGCTCGGCATCGCGAGTTTGTGGGTCGCGTTCGCGGCCGTGCACGTGATGGATTTGAGCTGGCGCATGCGCTGCGCGCTCACCGTGAGCGCCTGTTCGCTCGGTTTCATCGTGCTCTGGCCGACGCTTTCGAGCTGGTCGCCGAAGATCGTTTGTCCAGCGTACATCAAAGATCACGTGGAGTCTCGCTTGGTGTCGGGGCTCGATCTGCGGGGAGGTTTGCGTCTCGTCTACACCGTCGATGTCGACGAAGCGATCAAGGACAAGCGCGATCACTACTACGAAGACATGCGCCTCGAGCTGTCGAACATCTTCGGCCTGCACCAAGGGGACGAACTGCCGAGCGAGGACGTGTTCAAGAAGTTGCGCGACAAGGTCGAGATCGACGCGCCGCGCCGCCCGGTCGACGAAATTCGCGTGCAAGTGAAGGAAGGCACCGATCCGACCAAGCTCGACGAGCGCTTCCTCGAGAAGTTCCGCAGCGAGATGTCGTTCTCTCGTTCGCAGGATCAGCGCACGCTCACGTTCAAGATGCGCTCGAACGTCGGCTCGCAAATCCGCGAGCGCGCGGTGAGCCAAGCCAAAGACATCATCCTGCGTCGTGTCGACGAGCTCGGCCTGCGTGAAGCCGCGGTCTCCTCGCGCGACGAAGACATCATCGTGGAAGTGCCGGGCGAGGACGAAAAGAGCTTCGCTACGATCCGCGACATCATCAGCCAAACCGCGCGTCTCGAGTTCAAGATGCTCGACGACGACACCGATTTTTTCGGCGCGGTGCAGAAGTCGGCCAAAGAAGGCAGCTTGCCGGAAGGCCTGGAATTCCGCACTGAAAACGCTCCGGTCGGCAAGGATGCCGAGGGCGAAACACGCACCAAGGTGGTCACCTACGCGCTCTTGCCCAAGCTGCCGAAGGAAACCACCGCGCAGACGCTGCAGCGCATGCGCGAGTGGGCCTCGACTTTGGACGTGCCGGCAGATCGCGAGATCGGCTTCCAAGTGGAACGCCGCGTGGTCGACGAAGCCACGATGAAGGAAGAAGAGTCGGGCGTTCGCACCTACTTCCTCAAGAGCCGCGCCGAGATCACCGGCGACATGATTCGCGAGGCGGTAGCTCAACCGGATCAACAGGGCAGCGGCGGCGGTTGGCACGTCGGGATCACGTTTACGGACGCCGGCGGCCGCATCTTCGAACAGATCACCGGCGCGAACATCAAGCGTCGCTTCGCGATCATTTTGGATGGCCGCATCAACAGCGCGCCCGTGATTCAGAGCCGCATCGCGGGCGGTCGCGCGCAGATCACGATGGGTTCGGGCGACCCCGAAGCCCAACTCAATGACTCGAAGCGGCTCGAGCTGGTGCTGCGTTCCGGTGCGCTGCCCGCGCCGATTTCGCCGTCGAATGAGCAACGCATCGGTCCTTCGCTCGGCCAAGACGCGATCAAGCTCGGCATCCAGGGTGCGCTCGGCGGCATCGGCCTCGTGCTCGTGTTCATGCTGATTTACTACGAGCGCGCGGGCTTCATCGCGGACATCGCGGTGGCGATGAATTTGTTTTTGCAGCTCGCGTTCCTGTCCTCGTTCGGCGCGTCGATGACGCTGCCTGGCATAGCTGGCCTCGCGCTGACCGTCGGTATGGCGGTGGATAGCAACATCATCATCAACGAGCGCATCCGCGAGGAGCTCGCGCTCGGCAAGAGCTCGCGCGCCGCTGTCGACGTCGGTTATCGGCGCGCGCTGAACGCGATCATCGACGGCCACGTCACGACCGTGATCGCGGGTTTGGTGCTCTGGCAGTACGGCACGGGTCCACTCAAGGGCTTTGCGGTGACGCTGATCGTGGGCGTCATCTGCAACATCTTCACTGGCGTGATCGTCAGCCGGCTGATGGTCGACTGGTGGGTCCGAAACCTGGGTCGCGGCGCCCAGCTCGATTTGGGTTGAATCATGCACCTCTTCAAATCCGGCAAGGTCTACGACTTCATGGCGGTCCGATGGTATTTCATCGGGCTCAGCCTGTTCTTGACGATCGGCGCCGCGCTGCTCTTGAGCGCGGGTAAGGCGCGGCTCGGCACGGACTTCACGGGCGGCACGGAAGTCGAGATCGCGTTCAAGAAGGCGCTCACCCCGGGCGATCTGCGCGCGGCGATCACGCGCGCGGGCTTCTCCGATCCTGGAGTCGTCAAAGTCGACGACCCCAACAATCCGAATCGCTACCTGATCCGGCTCGAAGAGGTGTCGACGATATCGGCCACGCAACAGGCCGAGGTCGAGAACGCGCTGTGCGTGACCGCCACGGAGGGCAGCCCCACGTGTCCGCCCGAGCGCCAAGCCACCGAAGCGAAGTTCAGTCCAGGCGGCGACAAGATCAGCGTGCGCTTTCGCAATACGCCCGATCTCGCCTGGGTGAAGAGCGCGATCTCGAAGGTAAAGGGCATCGTGCTGCGGCCCGGCGAGCACAACCCGACAGTGCAGAACGCGCGCGACAACAAGGTCGAGATTCAGCTGATGAGCAAGGGCGACCAACTCATGGCCGGCCTGAAGAAAGGGCTCGGGCCGGGTGTGGTGCCGGACGCGGCGCTGCGCACGGAGTGGATCGGCCCGCGCGCGGGCGCGCAGCTCCGTGATAGCGCGATCAAGAGCATCGCGGTCTCGATCGTGTTCATCATGGTGTACATCGCGTTCCGCTTCGATCTGCGGTTCGCTCCCGGCGGCATCGTCGCGCTCACGCACGACGCGCTCGGCACCATTGGCATCCTGATCCTGCTCGGCAAAGAGATCAATTTGACGACCGTCGCCGCGGCGCTCACCGTCGTCGGTTACTCCGTGAACGACACCGTCATCGTCTACGACCGC
>DATATR010000142.1:0-3446 GCA_036268695.1 Polyangiaceae bacterium
GTCGCCGAGTCCGTGATAGCCGAGTGGATACGGGCCGCCGGTGTACGCGATCGCGCTCGCGATCGAAGCGAGTCCGATAGTCAAGATCACAGGCCCCGACGCGAACGTCAAATAAACACCGACCAAGAGCGCGAGCGCGAACACGACGATCATGCCGAGGCGCATCGCGCGCGCGCTGAGCAGCCCGGCTTGCACCGCGCGCGTCGGACCGAGGCGTTCGGCGGTGTCCGCGCCTTTTTCGTAGTCGAATACGTCGTTCGCGAAGTTTGCGCCGATTTGCAGGAGTAACGCGCCACAGAGCGCGGCAAGCGCTGGTCCCCAGCGCACCGCTCCGCGCGCGGCCGAGCACGCGGTGCCGACGAGCACGGGCACTGCCGCGGCGCTCAGCGTCTTCGGCCGGCTCGCGAGCAGCCATGCCCCGAGCGAACCCGGGCGCACGGGCAAACTAGGCTGCGCCGAAGCGCTCATCGAGTTCACGGCAAGCGCTTGAACTTTTTGAAGTTGGGTTTGCGCTTCTCGATGAACGCATTTTTGCCTTCTTGGCCTTCTTCGGTCAGGTAAAAGAGCAAGGTCGCGTTACCGGCGAGCTCTTGCAAACCAGCTTGACCGTCGCAATCCGCGTTGAGCGCGGATTTCAGGCAGCGCAGCGCGAGCGGGCTGTGTTGCAAGATTTCGCGACACCATTGCACGGTCTCGGCTTCGAGCCGTTCGTACGGCACGACCGTGTTCACGAGGCCCATGTCGAGCGCTTGCTGCGCGTCGTACTGGCGGCACAAGAACCAAATTTCACGCGCCTTCTTTTGGCCGACCACGCGCGCCAAATACGAAGAGCCGTAGCCGCCGTCGAAGCTGCCGACCTTCGGTCCCGTTTGTCCGAAGCGCGCATTGTCGGCCGCGATCGTCAGATCGCAAACCAAGTGCAAGATATGACCGCCGCCGATGGCGTAGCCCGCGACCATGGCCACGACCGGCTTCGGCAGCGTGCGAATTTGGCGCTGCAAATCGAGCACGTTCAAGCGGGCGATGCCGTCTTTGCCGACGTAGCCGCCAGCGCCGCGCACCTTCTGATCGCCGCCCGAGCAAAAGGCTTCCTTGCCTTGGCCGGTCAAAATCACAACGCCGATTTCGCTGTCGTCGCGCGCGTCGGCGAATGCGCGTTCCATTTCTTGGATCGTCTGCGGCCGAAACGCGTTGCGCACTTCGGGACGATTGATCGTGATCTTGGCGATGCCTTCGGCGGATTTTTCGTAAATGATGTCTTCGAAGCCGGCAGTCTTGAGCCATGCGATGTCGGTCATGCTGGATTCCTTCGTTGGATTACCTCGGTAATGAAGTCGGGGCGCTCGAGCAAGAGGTCGTGGCCCGCGCCAGGCACGATCTCGAGCCGCGCGCACGGCAGCGATTGTGCAATCGTCGCCGCGAGCGCACAGAATTTCGAGTCGAGCGCGCCGGCCAGCACGTCGACGGGCAGCGTGAGCTCGCGCAGCGCGGGCGCGTAGTTCGGCATTTCGGCAAGGCCCGTGACGCGCAGCGAGCGACACAGCCCCAAAGCTTCGTGCGTTAGCCGTTCCTTTTGTTTTTGGGTGCTCCTGTCCGACGAAAGACGCGCTTGGGAGGCCCACAGCGGCAAAGCTTGCCAGGCCGACACGAATGCCTCGATGCCGCGCGTTTGCAAGAGCTCGCACCACGCCGCATCCGCCGCGCGCCGCGCTGTGCGCTCTGCCTCGGTCGCGAGACCCGGATGCGCGCTCACGAGCGTGAGCCGCGCGACGCGCGCGCCGTGGCGCACGGCAAAGCCGAGCGCCAAGCGCGCGCCGAGCGAATAGCCAACGAGATGAAGTGGCTCGCTCGGCGCAAGCGCAGCCAAGCGATCGACCTCGTCTTCGAAGCGCAGCACGGAGTCGTTCGCGCTCGAACCCGCATGACCGATCAGCGCCGGCACCACGCGCGCCGAACCGGTCGGCAAAAAGTCGAAACTTTGCGGGCTACCGCTGAAGCCGTGCAGGCAAAATAGCGTGCTCACGGCATCATCCCCAAGTTTGCGACAGTGCCGCGCGGATGCGCGCACCCGCTGCCCGCGCGCTCGAACCATCCACGACGAGGTGCAGGACGCTGGCACCGCGCCGCACTTTCGCGTCGCGCAGCGCGGGCGCAATCTCTGAAACCGTGCTCAGCCGTTCGTACTGATGCCCGAACACCGCGGCGGCATGAGCGAAGTCGGCGTGCGGCGGGGTCAGCCAAAATTGGCCGAGCTGCGGGTCTTTTTCGAATTCGGCAGCGAACGGCAATTGTTCGAAGATGCGTCCGCCCCCATTGTCGATCACGACGATGATCAGCGGCGCTCGGCTCTCGCGCGCAGCGGCCAAGCCGCCGAGGTCGTGCATGAAGCTCACGTCGCCGAGCAACAGCAGCACCGGTTCGTGCGACAGGCTCGCCGCGCCGGCCGCGCCGGAGATCAAACCATCGATGCCGTTGGCGCCGCGCTGAGAAAGCACGCGCACGCGGCGCGACGCACACGGCGCATAGGCGTCGACTTCGCGAATCGGTAAGCTGTTGCCGAGCACGAGCGTGCAGGGATCCGGCAAATGTTCGAGTACCGTGCGCACGGCGAGCGGTTCGCTGAGCACGGCTGTTTCGCGTCGCAATTCGTCGTCGACCGCGCGCCACGCGTCGGCATTGGCAGCCAACCAATCAAGCGTGAATTGCGCGCGAGCGCCGTGCGAAGGAGTGCGGCGCTCGAGCTCGGCGCAAACGCGATCGGCCACATCGGCGTCGTCGGCGCAAATGAGCTCGTTCGCAATCCCATGTGGATCGGCAAAGCCGTGCCGCGCTACGACGAAGCGGGCCCCGGAAAATCCGGCCAAAAAGCGTTCATAAGCGCCGGACACTGGCGGCGCGCCGAAGCTGAGCACGAGCTCTGGGCGCAACCGTTCGCGCTGTCGTTCGTGGGACAGGATCCACTCGAAGCCGTCGATGCGCGCGGCTTTGCGCGTGAGCTCGGGGGCGAAACGCAGCTGGCTCGCGCTCTCGCAGAGTAAGGGGAAGCTGGTGACTTCACTGAGCCGAAGCAGAGCTCGCGCGGCTTCCGGCGCGCACGCCGCTCGCGGCCCAACTACGATCAAGCCGCGAGTCGCGTCGCGGCACGCGTCAGCGAGTCGCGTGACGTCCGCGTGCACGGTGGGATTTTCGACTCGCGTCGGTCCGCGCGCGAGGAGATCGTCCACGGCTTGGTGCAGCGCGAGCGAATCGGCGTCGAGCGATGCGCTCGGTTCGAGCGGTTTGCGAGCGCGAAGATTGAGCTGCACCGGCCCGGGATCGGGAAATTGCGCGCGATGTAGCGCGTGGGCCACGTGGCGCACGACGCCAGCGAGCGCGCTCGGCGCTGGATCTGGCGCGCCGAATTCGAAGAAGGCGCGCGCGCTGTCGCCGAACAGCTTGATTTGGTC
>DATATR010000143.1:0-1978 GCA_036268695.1 Polyangiaceae bacterium
ATGAATTTCACTTTGCCCGAGCGCACGCGCAGGCCGCCCATGATCGACTTCAATAGCGTCGTTTTGCCGACGCCATTTCTGCCCATCAGCACGGTGCAGCTGCCTTCCGGCACGCTGAGCGCCATGTCCCAAAGCACGTGCGTTTCGCCGTAAAATTGGTTCAGCCCTTCGACCTCGAGCATGCCGGCGCCATCGCTCATGATCGCGGCTCTCCGAGATAAACCTCGATCACGCGAGGGTCGCTTTGCACGCTGTCGATGTCGCCCTCGGCGAGCACGCTGCCTTCGTGCAGCACGGTCACCTTTTTCGCGATGCTGCGCACGAAGTCCATGTCGTGTTCGACCACGACGACGGTGCGTTCACCCGCTAGCGACTTGAGCAGCTCCGCCGTGCGCTCGGATTCTTGATGCGTCATGCCCGCGATCGGTTCGTCGACCAAGAGCACGCTCGGGTTTTGCGCGAGCAGCATACCGATCTCGAGCCACTGCTTTTGGCCATGCGCGAGCTGTCCCGCGCGCGTGCCCGCGTGCTCGTGCAAGCCAATCAACTCGAGCGTCCGTTCGATCGTTTGCTTTTGCTCGGTATTGAGTCGGAAAAATAGGCTATTCCAAACGCTCTTCTTGCCGGACAGCGCAAGCTCCATATTCTCGTACACGCTGTGGCCGGCAAACACCGTCGGACGCTGAAATTTGCGGCAAATACCGAGCTCCGCGATCTCGTACTCCTTGAGCTGCGTCAAGTCGCGCGCGTCGTGCGTGAGGAACACGGTGCCCGTATCGGGTTTGGTTTTGCCGGTGATCACGTCCATCAGCGTGGTTTTGCCGGCGCCGTTCGGACCAATCAAACAACGCAGCTCGCCTTTGTCCAAGATCAAGGTGAGCTCGTTCAACGCCTTGAAGCCGTCGAAGCTCACGCTGACGTTGTCCACGCACAGGATCGCGGGGCGACCCGCGACCACCGCTTCGCGCCGCGCGGGGTCAATCGTCTTCGGCCGCACCGACCACGGTCGTTTGGGTTTGCCTGGCGCGGCTGGTTTCGGAACCGTCTCTGGCTCTTGCGAGACGGGTTCTTCGGCGGACTCCACGGTGCTCAATGCGGAAGCGGTCATCGGAGTCAACGTTTCGCTCGCAAAAGCTTGAGCCGACCGAGCGCGCCGGCAATGCCGTCCGGAAAAAACAAGGTGACCGCGATGAACAGCGCACCGAGCACGTAGAGCCACGCGTTCGGCATCGCCGCGGTGAAGAAGCTGCGCATGCCATTGACGACGAACGCGCCGAGCACCGCGCCGAACAGCGTGGCGCGCCCGCCGACCGCGACCCAGATCGCCATTTCGATCGAGTTTGCGGGCTGCATTTCGCTGGGATTGATGATCCCGACCTGCGGCACGTACAGCGCGCCCGCGAGCCCGCACAAGACAGCGCTGAGCGTCCACGCGAACAATTTGTAACTCGTCGGGTTGAAGCCGACGAACATGGCGCGGCTCTCCGCGTCGCGAATCGCTCGCAGTACGCGGCCGGCCTTCGAGGTCACGATGTACCGGCACAGCAAGTACGTGAGCAGGAGCGCGATCGCGGACACCGTGTAAAGCATCAGCTTCGTGAACGGCTGATGCAAATCCCAGCCGTAAAGCGCCTTGAAGTCGGTGAGCCCATTGTTGCCACCGAAGCCGGTTTCGTTACGAAAAAACAAAAGCATCAACGCGTAGGTCAGCGCTTGGGTAATGATCGAAAAGTACACGCCGCGGATGCGCGAGCGGAACGCGAAGTAGCCAAAGCAAAACGCGAGCAGCCCCGGCACGACCAGCGCCGCGATCAACGCCACGCTCAGGTTATCGAAGCCGCGCCAGAACCACGGCAGCTCTTTCCAATCCAAAAAAACCATGAAATCCGGCAGCGCGCTTTTGTATACGCCCTGCGAACCGATCGAGAGCATCAAATACATGCCCATCGCGTAGCCGCCGAGCGCGAAGAATACGCCG
>DATATR010000144.1:0-2985 GCA_036268695.1 Polyangiaceae bacterium
GGTTGTTCGGTGTCCGCGGTCGTTTCGTCCGAGTCTGCAATCGGATCGAGCGAACCGGATTTGTAACAAGTGATGACCCGTCGATCGCCGCCGCTGCTCGATTTTTCTAGGCGAATTCTGCGGTACGCGGTGTTGCCCGAAAAAAATGCCAAAGACAGGCCCTGGTCGCGCGCGCTTTGAATCGCGTTTCGCTCGCCGAGCGACCAGTACTCGTCGTGCCCCGAGGTTGCGAACAAGAGGCGGCCTTGCAGCAACTCGGGCATGCGGTCGATGTCGACATTGCTGACGTAGCCGATGTCGTAACCCTTTTGCTCGAGGTAGCGTACGAAGCTCCACTCGACCGAGCCGATGTCCGCGTCCGGCGCGTACGGCCGATCGAAGCTCACTTGATAGCCACGCACGCCCGCGAAGCTCGCTGTGCTCGGCAGATGATTGATGTAGAGGCTCACGTCGCCCCAGCGGTTGTACGCTTGCCACGTCGTGACGCTGGCTTGCACGAGCAACGGCGCAGTCCGCCCGCTCTCGCGCACGATGAACGGCACGTAGCTTTCGAAGCCGTCGTCGTTCGTGAGCTTGCACAAGTAGTAACCGTTGACGAATCCAGTCTCGATTGGGAACGCGAACGCGCTTTGCCAGGCGCACTCGACGAGCCCAGTTTCCGCGCTCGGAATCGGCAGAATTTGTGGCGAAACGAGCACGCGCGGCTCGGAACGCACGAGTCGCGCGCCGAGGCCTTGATAGTAACCGATGCGATACACGTCACAGCGCACGCCCTGTGCCCGCGCGACGTTGACGAAGACACGCAACGTGTCGCGCGCGGCGATCGAGTCGTGTGACGCGTAGCCTTCGACTTCGCCGTTTTGCGCGGGCCGCGTCAGTGAGTAGGCGCTCGTGCCTGGCAACTTGTTCTCGAGCTTGATCGGCGTTTCGAACTCGAGCGCGGGCGAAATCGCGTGCTGCAGCACCGAAGGGTCGTCTTCGAGCGGACTTTGGCCGCAGGCCGGATCGAGCAAGAGTGAGCTCGCCGCGAGCGTCTTCAGCAATACTCGGCGCGGCACGCGCGCGCCCTTGCCTAGCCCCCCCTTGTCATCTTCGGACATGTGGCTTCGCCAGACGTAGCTGAAGCGTCGATTGCGTCCAGTCCCAAATAGTCCCGTGGACGCGACGCAAAATGCGCCGCGCAAAGTTGGTGTTCGCGCTCGCTCGATTTCTTTTGTGGGGCAGCCGTGAGCGACTCAGCGGCGCGAAATTCTAGCCTTGCGCGTCCGACTCGAGCTCTTGAAAGAGCGGCGTGAGCTCTCTGCGGCTGCGCAGCGGCGCGCAGAAACGCGTCGCGCGCTCGAGCAACAAGGCTTCGAGCTCGTCCGCGCGCGGCCCGAGCTCACTCACGTTCTTGCGGCAACCCGCTTCCTCGCGCTCGAGCTCTTCTTCATTTTTGGCCAGCGCGGAGCGCAGTTCACGGATCTGAAATTCCAAATCCTCGACTTCGCTGCGCCGGCGTGAGACACGGGCTTCGGCCTCTTTCAGGCGCTGTTTCGCCGCATACCACTGGTCGACCATTTCGGCCGAGCGGCGATAAGCATCGGCGAGCTCGCGGTACGGCTCGGCGAACGCCGAGCGCCCCTCCCAGCGCATGACCTCGTCGAGCGATTGCTTCAACTCGCGCACTGGGCGATCCAAATCCATGGTCAGCGCGGCGTTGCCCGCGAGCGCGGCTTTGAGCTCGTCACGGGCCTTGCTCGCGTCGATGCCGAGCGCATCCACGGCGTGACCGAGCCGCTGCCGAATGTCGCGACCGCGCGCTTCGATGCCTTCGAGCGCGCGCTGTTCGTTCACGGCTTTGCTGCGCAGCTCGCTGATTTCGCGGACCAGCTTTTTCACTTCGTTCAACAGATCGTTGAGCTCGCGTGGGCGCTCGCCGCTGAAGGCAAGCCCGAGCATTTGCTCGAACACCGCGGTGCGCTTGACCCAGCGGTCGATCGCGACCGGAGGCAACGTCTTGGCCGGTCCGCGCGACTCGGCTTCATCGCCGAATGCGTCCGTCGGAATGCGCAGGCCGATCGCGCCGGCGATGCTCATCAAGTCGCTGTTCACGCGGTGCGCGTCGACCGGGCGATCCTTCGCGTCCTTGGCCAAGCATTCCATCACCAGCCGCTCGAGCGGATCCGGAATCGATGGATCGTGTTTTTTGGGGGAAGCGGGCTCTTCCTTCAAGTGCTTGATGAAGTAACTCGTGATGTCCGTCGCATCGAACGGGAAAGTGCCGGTGATCATCTCGTAGATGATCACGCCGAGTGAATAGAGATCCGCCGCGGGTCCGGCTTCGATCGACGTGATGCGCTCGGGCGCCATGTATTGCGGCGTGCCGAACACCTCGCCGGCACCGGTGAGCCGCGAGTCCTGCATCGAACGCGCGATGCCGAAGTCGAGCAATTTGACTTGATCGGTGCCGTTCGGGCCGCGCGCAAGAAAGATGTTCTCGGGCTTCAGATCGCGATGGATCACTTCGAGATCGTGCGCGCGAGCCAGCGCACGCGCGATTTGGATCATGATTGGCAGGCCGCGGTCGAGCGGCACCTTGCCGTGTTCGAGCACGTCCGCGAGCGTTTCGCCGCGGAGCAGCTCCATCACGAGGTACACGTAGCCGTCTGGCGTCTCGCCCTGATCGAAGATTTCGATGATGTTCGGGTGAGCGAGCTTTTGCGCGGCCTTTGCCTCGCGCCGGAAGCGCTCGCGGATCACGTCGTTGCGCGTGAACTGCGGGCTCATCACTTTCACCGCGCACGGACGATCGACGAGTCGATGGCGCGCCGCGTAGACCGTGGCCATGCCGCCTTGGCCGAGCACTTCTTCGATCTGGTAGCGGCCTGCGATGGTCACCCCGATCAAAGGGTCTTGCATCGCGACCAAGGCACCCCCACACAAGAAGCAAGCAGCGCTGTCGTCTGGATACTTCAGCTTGCACTGCAGACACTGCTTCATGGG
>DATATR010000145.1:0-2507 GCA_036268695.1 Polyangiaceae bacterium
TCAACAACGAGCCGGACATTGGCGCGAACGAACCGATGATGACCGTGAGCGACACCGCGAATTTGGTGAAAACGCTCGGCACGGCCATGAAAGAAGCGGATCCGACGATTCAAATCTTCGCGCCGGAGCTCGCCTACTACGACACGGCCTACCTCGGACCGATGCTTGGCGGCGCCAACGACATCACCGGCAAAGACGCGAACGGCAATTACTACATCGACGGCGTGAGCTTTCACGCGTATCCGTTCGGCGCGACTTACACCCGCGATCAGGCGGTCGGCGCGGCCGCGGGCATTGCCGGCTCGGTCAGCCAATTGCTCACCGCGATGAACTCGGCAAACCAAAAAAATGGCCGCTCGGGTTCGAGCGCACTGAAGTGGGCGCTGACCGAGTTCAACATCACCTACAACAACCCGAGCGACAACTCGGTCGACTCATTCGGTGTGAACTCGTTCTTGAACGGGCAGTTTTTCGCCGAAGTCTACGGCGTCGGCATGGCCAACGCTGCCGTCACGATGGATCCGTGGAGCATTCACGAGAGCAACGGCAACGAAGGGCTCACCGATCTCGGCTACCTCGACGGGCCGGTCGCGAGCGCGAAACCGCGCTCGTCTTATTACCATCTGCAATTTCTGACGCAGAACTTCACGGGCCGTTTCGCGCCGGCGAAATCGACACAGCCGCTGCTCCGCGCGATCGCCGCGGCGGACGGCACGCGCGTCTCGGTTTTGCTGCTCAACGAATCGACCAATCAAGATTACGAGTTCGGCGTGCGCCTCGATAACGGCCAGTTGACGCAGGCCAAAGCCGTGACCGTGGACATCGACGCGGCCCTCGGCGCGGAGTATTCGAGCACGATCCCGGCGCAATCGAGCATGCTCTTGCTCTTCGACAACACCGGCAAAGTGACGAAACGCATGGACTACGCGATCACGGATGCAGAAGCTCACACCCCGCCGCGCACGGTGAATCCGTAGCGGCGGCGACTTTGTCGCCTCATTTGCGATCAGCCCCGAGCCCGATCGACCGCGCGCGCCTTTACTTGATGAGCCGCGCGCGCAATCCTTCAGCTGAGCTTTTCAGCGCGGAGGATCCATGGACCCACTCGAACAGCGTCGCGGATTTCTGACCCTCGCCGGCGCGAGCCTCGCGCTTCTGGCCTGCCAGGGCGAGAAAGGCGAGCGCAAAGCCGAAGACGTAGGCGCGGTCGAAGATTTGATGCGCGAGCACGGCGTGATTCGCCGCATTTTGGTGGTTTATCGCGAGACCGCGCCGCGGCTGCGCGTGAACGCGGCTGTGGTGCCGCCGGCAGCGCTGCAGCAAGCCGCACTCCTGATGCAGAACTTCGGCGAGAACTACCACGAGAAGCTGCTCGAAGAAGAGCGGCTCTTTCCAGCGGTCAAAAAAGCCGGAGGGCCGGCGGCGAGCTTGATCGATCCGCTAATCGCACAGCATCAACGCGGCCGCGAGATCACGGACTATGTGCTCTCGAGCACGAAGCAGACGATCGCGAGCGCGAACGCTGAATCACTCGCCAGCGCGCTCGAGGGCTTTGCACGCATGTACGAAGAACACGCCGCACAAGAAGACACGGTCGTGTTTCAAGCCTGGAAGAAGGCGCTGTCGAAGAAACAATTGAGTGACATGGGTGATCAGTTCGAAGAGATCGAGCACAAAACCTTCGGCAAAGACGGCTTCGACTATGCGCGCGACAAAATCGCGAACATCGAAGGCGAGCTCGGGATTACGCTCGGCGGGTTTTTGCCCCCACCCCCGCCGAAGACTTGAGCGAGCCGAACCGGGACGCGAACTCGACTGAAACCTCGCTGAGCGAGCTTGCGCTTTTGTTCGCGCGGCTCGGTGCGACGGCTTTCGGCGGCCCCGCGGCGCACATCGCGATGATGCACGACGAAGTCGTCGCACGACGCAAATGGCTGAGCGAAGAGCGATTCCTCGACTTGCTCGGTGCAACCAACCTAATCCCAGGCCCGAATTCGACCGAGCTCGCGATTCACATCGGTTGGCAACGACGCGGCCTGAGTGGTCTCGTCGTCGCCGGAGCCGCGTTCATCCTGCCGGCGCTGCTGCTCACGAGCGCATGCGGTTGGGCGTACACGCGCTACGGCTCGGTGCCCACTGCGATTGGGCTGCTCTACGGGGTCAAACCCGTGATGATCGGAGTCGTGGCGCAAGCCATTTGGCGGCTCGCGCCGAGAGCGCTGCGCACGCGCCGGCTCGCGCTGCTTGGTCTCGGCGCGACCGCGGTCGCCGCGCTCGGCGTGAGCGAGCTTTTGGTCTTGCTCGGTGCCGGGCTGCTCGCGGTCGCACTTGCCCGCGCGCTCGACTCGGCGCGCGATGAGTCCACGAGCGCCTGGCGCGGCCTCGCGCCGGTCGGTCCGATCGCGTTCGGCGCAGGCGCGAGTGGCCTGAAATTATCAGGGATATTTTGGGTGTTTCTGAAGACGGGCTCGCTCTTGTTCGGCAGCGGCTACGTGCTGCTCGCGTTC
>DATATR010000146.1:0-26773 GCA_036268695.1 Polyangiaceae bacterium
ATCGTCCAAGCGATGTTTCGCAGCTCTCGTTACGAGGAAGACGAGCGCGCGCTCCGCAAGCGCGCCGGCGAATTACTCGACGTGCTCGGGCTTGCGTCGCTCGCACACGAGACAGCAGGCAGCTTACCGTACGGCTCGCAGCGCCGGCTCGAGATCGCGCGAGCACTGATGCTTTCACCGCGGCTCTTGTTGCTCGACGAACCCGCGGCGGGCATGAACAGCCAAGAAGCGCGGACTCTCAACGACCAAATTCGTTTTTTGCGCGACCAACTCGCGCTCACGGTGATTGTCGTCGAGCACAACATGGCCGTGGTGATGAATGTTTGCGAGACGATTCACGTCGTCGACCACGGCGAAACCATCGCTGAAGGCAGCCCCGCGGAGGTTCGCGTGCACCCCAAAGTGCTCGCTGCGTATCTCGGAGAAGAGCCAAAAGAGGCCGCCGGATGAGCGGCGCCACGAATCACGCACTCGAGCTCTCGAACCTGGACGTGAGCTACGGCGGCATCGCCGCGTGCAAGCGCGTGTCGCTGAATGTCGAGCGCGGCGAGATCGTGACCTTGATCGGCGCGAACGGCGCGGGCAAGACGAGCGTACTCAAATCAATCATGCAGCTCGTACCACCGGCGGGCGGCAGCGTGCGCGTGCTCGGTAGCGACGTGAAAGGCATGCCAACCCATCGCGTGGTCGCGCTTGGTGCCGCCCTCGTACCCGAAGGTCGGGCGATTTTCGGCAACCTGAGCGTACGCGAGAATCTCTTGCTCGGCGCGTTCCTGAATCGCGATCCGAAGCAGCTGGAACGTGGTTTGACACGCAGCGCGGAATTGTTCCCACGCCTCGGCGAACGCATGATTCAAAACGCGGGCACGCTGTCCGGCGGTGAGCAGCAAATGTTGGCCATTGCGCGCGCGCTAATGGCCGATCCGAAGCTGATTTTGCTCGATGAACCGAGTCTCGGCCTGGCGCCCAAGCTGGTGCAGCAAATCTTCGAAGCGATCGTGGAGATCGCCAAATCGGGTATCACCATTTTGTTGGTCGAACAGAATACGCGCCTCGCGCTCGATATTGCCCAGCGCGCCTACGTGCTCGTGACCGGCGAGGTCGTGCTCGCGGGCGCTTGCGCGGATTTGAAGAACGACCCTCGCGTTCGTGAAGCGTACCTTGGCGAAAACGTCCAAGCCTGAGCCTCCGCAGCACGCCTCGGCGATGTACAGCGCGGGGCGCGGACGAGCGCGCTTCACGTTTCACGGCAACGTGCGCGACACGCGCTACGGTTGGCTCCGGTTGACTCCAGCGTACTCCGTGCACCTCGTGAGCGAGTTGCTGGATGCTCGCGCGCGACCTGAGCTGCCCGTGCTCGATCCATTTTGCGGCACGGGCACGACGCTGCTCACCTGCGCCGAACGCGGCATCGACTGCACGACGCTCGACGTGAACCCATTTTTGATTTGGCTCGCGCGCGCGAAAGTAGCCAAATACGGCCCGGCAACGCTAAAGCGCGCCACTGCGCTGGTCGCGGAAATGAGTCGCGTGGCGCTCGGGCGCGGAGCCGCGCCGTGGCTGCCTGCGCTGTTTCAAATCGAAAAATGGTGGCAGCGGCCAACGCTCGACGCGCTCGGACGCGCATTCTCCACGTTGCAACACGCGAACGTCGAAACCGCGGCGCTCGATCTCGCAAAGCTCAGTTTTTGTCGCAGTCTGATCACGACAGCGAACGTGAGCTTCGGCCACCAATCGATGTCGTTCTCCAAGTCGCGCGCGAACAGCAAGGGTGCCGCCGAATCGGTCTCCGAGGCGCTGAGAGAAGCCTTCGAATCAATCGCCGAAGCCGCGGCCATTGCGCTACCTGCAAGCAAGCGGCTCGCAAAACTCGGCGACGCGCGGCGCGTGCGCGAGTGCTTCGGCGGAGCACGCTTCGGCACGGTGATCACTTCGCCGCCCTACGCCAATCGTATGAGTTACGTGCGCGAGCTGCGCCCTTACATGTATTGGCTCGGCTATTTGACCGATTCGCGCGACGCGGGCGAGCTCGACTGGAAGGCCATTGGCGGCACTTGGGGTGCCGCGACGAGCCGTGTTTCTGTCTGGGAAGCCGCAGGCGCGCTGCCGATTTCCGGCCTCGACCTAGCAGTTACGCGCATCGCACGCCGCAGCGACTTGCTGTCGCGGTACGTGCTGAAGTACTTCGCCGACATGCTCGAGCACGTGCAGAGCCTCGCGAGCGTCGTAGCGCGCGGCGGTGAGGCGCACTACGTGGTCGGCAATTCGAAGTTTTACGACGTGCTCGTGCCAGTCGAACGTTGGCTGGCCGAGATTTTCGAGCTCGCAGGCTTTCGCGACGCTCGCGTGCGCGTGCTACGCAAACGCACGAGCAAGCGCGAACTCTACGAATACTTGGTTAGCGCGACGAAGCGCTGATTTCGTGCGCCAGTCACTGCTGCAACGAGACGCTCTTTGCGTTGGCTGCGGTCACGCCTCCGCTCGGCGCGGGCAATCCGTGTGCAATCACCATGAAGTTCACGATCGCCCAATATTCTTCGGGTTTGAGCGTACCCGCCGCGCTCTTCGGCAGCGGCATGCGCGTGCTCACGTAGTCGAACAAGTCTTGCGCAGTCTCGAATGCGCCGCGGCTCGGCTGACCTGGCACGCGCGCCGAGTCTTGCTGAATGTTCGCGTTCGTCGCGAATAGGGCCGGGTTCGCAGACGGCGAATCATCACGCGGGTATTTGGAGAGTGCACCTGGGCCGATGATTGGCGGTGCGGTCGTCAAGCCTTCGCCACGTCGGCCGTGGCACGAGGCGCAATTGCGATCGAACAAGTCTGCGCCCGGCGCAGCTTGCGCGCGGGCCTTCGCCATGCCCGTGTCCGACGCGCCGAGTGGAGTCACGGTGCAGGCGGCCAACGCGAGCGACACCACTACGCCAGCGACCAAACCATGAACGAGCTCTCGTCGACGCCGCATGAGTTAGAATTCCTTCTCGACTTAAGTGTTCCGCATTGTGCCGAATTTCAGCCACGAAATCCGGTTGAAATGCAGAACGGTTGACCGGCCGCTTGCATCCAGAGCCTCGCGAAACGTTATCCTTCAGGCGTGAAACGAACTGAGATCCTTCTTGGGTTGGCGCTCGTTGCAACCGGTTGCACACCGAGTGCCCCGCCGCGTTGGGCCGAAGGTGGCGCGACGCTAGCAATCACGCCAGCGCGCTGGGATCGACCCGACGACGACAGTATCGAGATTCAAGCCGACGGGCGCGTGCTCGAAGGTGGGCATCTTCGCTTCGTGATCGATCGCGTTGGTCGGGTGACGGACGACGACTACGAGCCATTCGCGATCCTGCTGCCAGATGGCCGCCTGATCGGCAGCGACAGCTCCGCGCTTGGTTACGTGGGACTGAACAACGCTTCGCCGCCTTTCGCGCCGCAGGCGTGGCTCAGCTTGCAACCCGACGGGCGCGTCGTCTTCTACGAGCCGAACGGGGATCGCTCGTTGCGCGGCGCCTGGCGCGGCTGCGACGGCCCGAGTCGCCGCGCGTGCACGCTCGTCACGCAGCTCGTCGCGATGCGCAATTATCGCTCGGCGCCGCGAAGTGGCGTCACGTTCGGGATCGGGGTCGGCGTCGGCTTGTGAGCTCGACGAATTCGTCGAGCGTTAGGCAAAAGCACGTCTCTTGCGCTATGAATCCGGCCCCGGCTCAGTTTCGAGCACGCAAGGACGAATTCGATGTTGGATGCACGCTACGTCGCCGAACACCTCGATGAGGTTCGCTCGCAGCTCGCTCGCCGAGGGCCCGAGTTCGCTCAGGCTCTGGATGGGCTAGCCAACTTGGTCAGCGCGCGCCGCGATTTGATTCGCACAACCGAACAGCTGCAAAGCGAGCGCAACGCCGCCAACGAGGCGATGGCCGCGCTCGCGAAGAGCGGCGACAAAGCCGGCATGGCCGCGCGTCGCGACGAGTTGAAGGCGGTGTCCGAACGTGTGAAAGGACTCGAGGCCGAGCTCGCCGGCATCGAGGCGCAACTCGAAGAACGGCTGCTCGAAATCCCGAACTTGCCGCACCCGAGCGTGCCGGACGGCAGAACCGAAGCCGAAAACACGGTCATTCGCACGTGGGGCACGAAGCCCAGCTTCGACTTCGAACCGAAGGCGCACTTCGAACTCGGCGAAAACCTGGGGATATTGGACTTCGAGCGCGCCGCCAAGTTGTCCGGTGCACGCTTCGCAGTGATGTACGGCGCGGGCGCGCGACTCGAACGCGCGCTCGCGACCTTCATGCTCGATTTGCACACGCGCGAGCACGGCTACACCGAGGTCTATCCGCCTTACCTGGTGAAGGCCGAAGCTCTGCGCGGCACCGGCAATCTGCCGAAGTTCGAAGAAGATCTATTCAAGACCAAGCGCAGCGATCCGAACGATCCGAGCGCGCTCTACCTGATTCCAACCGCCGAGGTGCCGGTCACCAACTTGCACGCGGACGAAATCCTCGAAGCCGCAGAACTGCCGCGCGCGTACACCGCCTACACGCCGTGCTTTCGCAGCGAAGCTGGCTCGTACGGTCGCGACATGCGCGGACTGATTCGTCAGCACCAATTCGACAAAGTCGAGCTCGTGCGTTTCGCGTCACCGGAGCAATCGCTGGCCGAGCTCGAGGTGCTCACACTGCACGCCGAAGAAGTGCTGAAACGGCTGAATTTGCACTACCGCGTGGTCGAACACTGCGCTGGCGATCTGAGCTTCACCGCGACCAAAGGCTACGATCTCGAAGTCTGGTTGCCGTCCCAAAACACGTTCCGAGAAATCTCGAGCTGCTCTACCTTCGGCGACTTCCAAGCACGCCGCGCCAAGATCCGTTATCGCAGCGAGCCCAAAGCCAAGCCGCGCTTGCTTCACACGCTCAACGGGTCCGCGTTGGCAATCGGTCGCACGTGGGTCGCAATCCTCGAGCAGCACCAACAAAAAGACGGCACGGTGCTGATCCCCGAACCGCTCCGCGCATTCATGGGCACGGATCGCCTGACCGCACGCTGAGCGCGTACTAGCGCCGCTTCTTCTTCTGCCCGCGTTGCTCGTCACGCGACGCGCTGTCTTTGCCTTTGCGGCGCTCGGGCTTGTAGCTCTTGGTCGCGCCGCTGCTTGCCTTGCTATTCTTTTTGGTTGGGGTTGGGCGATGCCCGACTTTGAGCAGGGGCGCGCCGGCCCGGCCGCGCGGAGCTGCGCCGCGCCCAGCTCGACGTGAGCTGTCGCCATGAAACTGCGGTTTTTCCCGGGCGCCGTCGGCCAGCGCCTCGAGCACCGCCGCGGGCACGACGCGCTTCGCGTAAACCGCGCGGCGCATGATCGCAACATCTTCGATCACCACGACCACGCGGTCGCCGAGCGAGAGCGTGTCGCCCGAGCGCGCGCCGACCACGCTGAGCTCGTCTTCCGCGAGCTGATACTGATCCGGTCCCATGCTCTCGTAGCGAATCAACACATCGACGAACGGCGCATCGAGGGTGACGTAAGCGCCGCTGCCGACCAGCGCCGTGATCGTGCCTTCGCACGTCTCACCGATGTGATCGCGCATCAACAGCGCGCGATACAAGTCGACGACTTCGCGTTCGACGTCCATCGCGGCGCGTTCGCGCGCGCTCGCGGCGGTCGCGCTTTGCGCCAATTCCTCGAGCGCAGCTTCGCTGCTGCTCGGCTTGCCGCCGCGCAACAAATGCTTCACCGCGCGGTGAACTTGGACGTCCGGATAGCGCCGAATCGGCGAGGTAAAATGCAAGTATTCCGGCGAAGCCAGCCCGAAATGCCCCACGTTTTTTATGTCGTACGCGGCTTGCTTGAGCGAGCGCAAGAGCAGCATTTCGAGTACTTGCTTGCGCGCGTGCGTCGAAACGCGTTGCAAGAATTTGGCAACGCCCAGCGGCTCGCTCATCTCATCCGCGTTGAATTCGACGCCGAGCTTTTCGGCAACCTGACCGAGCCGCGCGAGCTTCGCCTGATCGGGTTTGGCGTGAATGCGATAGATCGTCGGGGACTTCTTCTGCCCGAGCCAAGCAGCGACCAGCTCGTTGGCGAGCAGCATCAGCTCCTCGATCATGTTGTACGCGCGCTTGATGCCCGGATCCTGCGTGCGACGCGTGACGTCGATCGGCGCCTTCGTGACCGGATCGAGCGTGAGCTTCGGCTCCGGCAAATCCAAATCCAAGGAACCGCGGGCCATGCGCGCCTTGCGCAGTTTCCGCGTCAGCTCTTCCATCACGCGGAGCTCTTTCTTGAATGCTTCCGCAGGCGGGCTTTTCGGCGGAATCTCGCTGAACCCGAGCGTTCGCGCGACACCACCGTAGGTGAGCATCGCGGCCGAACGCATCACGCCCTCGACGATCTGAAACTCCTTCACGCGGCCATCGCGATCGAGATCCGCGATCACGCATAAGCAAAGTCGATCTTTCTCCGGCAAGAGCGAGCACAGATCTGCGGCTAGGGCGGCTGGCAGCATCGGGATCGCGCGGTCCGGTAAATAAATGGTGCAACCACGACGCAGCGCCTCCTTGTCGAGCTCGCTGCCCGGCTGCACGTACTCGCTCACATCCGCGATCGCGATCCAGGCGCGGAATCCGTCGCCCTGTTTTTCGACCCACACCGCGTCGTCGTGGTCACGCGCGTCTTCCGGATCGATCGTCGGCAGTGGCACCGCGCGCAAGTCGACGCGGCCGCCGAGATTCAACGGCAAAAGTCGAGCGGCCATCGCTTCGGCTTCGCGGATGGCGCCTTCCGGATGCTGCTCGCTGACTTGTTCGCGGATCAAAATCTTGGCGACTTCGACGTTGGGATCGCCGGGCGCGCCGAGCACGCTGAGCAGCTCGCCCTCCGGATTTTCGTCACCGGACTCGGGAAAGCGCCTGATTTCGGCGACCGCAGCGTCGCCGTCTGCGCCGAGCTTGGTGTTGCCGGTGAGCACGATTGGACCGCGCAGTCGCGAGTCGTCCGGCTCGAGCCAGACGCTCTTGCCGCGTTTGCGCAGCACGCCAGCGACGCGCGCGTTGCGTCGCGAAACGATCTGCTCGACGCGACCTTCGATGCCGCGCGAAGAACGACTCACGACGGCGACCCGCACCCGGTCGCCGTGCATCGCGCCGCCGATTGCTTCGGGCGCGATGTACACGTCATCGTGACCGGCCGCGTTCACGAAGCCGAACCCGCGCGGATTGAGCGAAAGCATGCCCTCCCAGCCCTCGCTTTGCGGTGCTTCCCGGCGTACGAACTGATAACGCTGACCACCCAGTCGCTTCAGCCAGCGCTCAGCGACGAGCTCGTCCAATGCCTCGATCAGCCGCGCGACCTGCGCGCCGCCGACACCGAGCTCGGTCGCAAGCTCACGCGCATGCACAGGCTTGGTCGCTTCACTCAGCACGCGCAAGACTTCGCCCTTCGCCGGGATGCCCTTTGCCATGGCGCGCTTCTACCATGGCCGTTTCGCCATTTCGGCGACCGGGTTGGGCTTTTCGCGCGGATCACGCTAAGAACCTCGACGTGCGAAAAGCGCATGGCTTGTTTGGAGTGCGGCTCGCGGCAGTCTTGGCACTCGCGGTCTCGGCGGCACTCTTCGTCGACTACACCAATCCGACGCCGACCTTTTGCGGTGCCGATTCCGGCTGTGCCGCCGTGCGCGGCAGCGGCTACGGCTACTTGCTGCTGGGCAATCTGCCGGTCCCGGTTCCGGCGCTCGGCATGCTCTGTTTTGCTGGTTTGTTGGGGGTTGCCTTGGTGCGCGAGCTCAGGCGCTGGGTACCGTTCATCGCCGCGCTCGGCGGCCTGACCGCACTCGGGCTCTTCAGCCTGCAAGCATTCGTGATCAAGCACTTGTGCTCGCTCTGCGTCACGGTCGACATGCTCGCCGTGTGCGCCGCTCTCGCGGGCGGCCTGCTCTTTTTCGGAGAACCCGACCCGAGCGAAGAAGAATTCGCTCTGCGCTGGGGCGCGTGGCCCGCGCTCGCCGTGCTCGCGCTCGTCGCTCCGCTCGCTTGGCCAGCGCTGCGACCCGCGCCGCCGGTTCCGGCCGGCGTTTTGAAGCTCTATCAACCGGGCAAGATCAACGTCGTCGAATTCGCGGACTACGAGTGCCCCTATTGCCGGCGCCTGCACCCCGAGCTCAAAGCGGTGATCGCGAGCTACCCGGGCAAAGTGAATTTCACGCGCCTCAATCTGCCGCTCCACATGCACGAATTCGCGCAGGGCGCCGCCGAAGCCCAAGTCTGCGCTCGCGAGCAAGGCAAAGGCGACGAAATGGCCGATCGCTTGTTCGCCGCCGAAGATCTTCGACCGGAGGCGAATCGCGCGCTCGCCGTGACGCTCGGTCTCGACATGGCGGCGTACGATGCGTGCATCAAATCGGGCAAGGCAGATCAAATCATCGACGCCGAATCGAAGATTCTGATCGATAGCGGCTTGCAAGGTTTGCCCACGACCTTCGTCGGTTCCAAAACGATCATCGGCGTGAGACCCGAAGAGGTTTTCCGAGACGCCTTCGATCGCGCCGAGCGCGGTGAGGGCTCGAGCGGAATTCCTGCGCCGGCCTATTGGCTCGGCGTGCTCGCGCTCGCGGCGAGCGTGTGCTGGGTCGGTCGCGTGCGGCGTGCTACGCTTTGATATGGATCATACGAATAAAGAAACGAGCGTCGCCGCTGTCGACGCCGATGAAACGGAAGGGCAGGTTCCGTTCGAGGTTTTCCGCGCGTTGCCGAAGACCGATTTGCACGTTCACCTGGACGGCTCGCTCCGCTTGCAGACGATTTTGGAGCTAGCCAAGGCAGAGCACGTCGAGTTGCCGGCCAGCGATGTCGACGGGCTTCGCACCGCAATCGGTTGCGGCAATAACTTCGGATCCCTGCTCGAGTACCTGCGCGGCTTCGACATCACGTTGCGCGTGATGCAGAACGAAGCTGCGCTCGAGCGCATTGCGTTCGAGCTGGCCGAAGACGCGCATCGCGAAAACGTGCGCTACATGGAGGTGCGTTACGCGCCGATGCTGCACACCCAGCGCGGGCTCAAGCTCACCAAAGTGGTGGAGGCGGTGCTCGACGGACTGCGCCGCGCGCGCGAAACGTACGGCATCAAGGCGAACGTGATCGTGTGTGGGATTCGTAATATTTCGCCCGAGTCGTCGTATCAGATGGCCGAGCTCGCCGTGGCGTACAAGGGCCGCGGCGTGGTCGGCTTCGATTTGGCGGGCGCGGAAGCGGATTTTCCGCCCAAGCATCACCGCGCCGCGTTTCAACTCGTGCGCGACAACAACATCAATTGCACGATTCACGCCGGCGAAGCCTACGGCCCCGAATCGATCGCACAGGCGATTCACGTCTGCGGCGCGCATCGCATCGGTCACGGTTGCCGTCTGCGCGAAGACGGCGATCTCCTCCACTACTTGAACGATCACCGCGTGCCGCTCGAGTGCTGTCCGTCGAGCAACGTGCAGACCGGCGCGGTCAAGGATTTGGCTTCACACCCAATCAAGCTCTACTTCGACCTCGGGTTGCGCGTGACCGTGAACACGGACAATCGCTTGATCACGGATACGAGCGTGTCGAAGGAGCTTTACTTGGTTCACACCAAAATGGGCGTGCCCTTCGCCGACATCAAGAGCATGGTCGTCGCTGGCTTCAAATCGAGCTTTCAGCCATTTCACGAGAAACAAGCCGCACTTCGCCGCGTCGGCGCTGAACTCGACAAGTACGACGACAACGGCGTGTTGCGCGCGGTCGGTGGCGCAGCGCTTGCGGATCGCCCATCGCGCCGGCCACGCGGCAGCGCCGAAATCGTCGCGGACGCCGAATAGCGTTCGCTCAGAAGTGCACGTCGGCGCGCACGTCGCCGGCCATCGCGGACTCGAGCGTGTTCACCGCTTCGTCGAGCTCCGCCGAGGTCGTGGCGGGCAATTTGATTTGGAAGCGAATGTACAGATCACCCGTGTCGCTCTTGCGCTTGACTCCGCGGCCCTTGAGGCGCGCGATCTGACCGCTCTGCGCGTGCTTCGGGACGGTCAGCGTGATCGGGCCGTCCGGCGTCGGCACGCGCACTTTCGCGCCGCGATAGGCCTCGCCGATCGTGATCGGCAAATCCAGGTACAAATCCAAGCCCGAGCGCTCGAAGTAGGGATGCTTCGACACTCGGATACTGAGCAGCAGATCACCCGGCGGGCCGCCGAATGGGCCGGGCGCGCCGTGCCCCGCGATGCGAACCTTGTCGCCGTCGCCCGCGCCGGGCGGAATACGGACCGTGACTTCGTCTCCGCCGTCTTGAAGCCGGAGCTTGAGCTCGACACCGCGCAGCGCGGAGATGAAATCGACGCTGACTTCGCTTGCGATGTCCGAGCCTTTGACGCTCGCGCCGCCGCGCCGGCTGCTGCGCGGGCCACCGCCGCCAAAAAGATCTCCGAACAAGTCCCCGAATCCGCCGTTCGCGCCGGGCGGCACGCCACTCGAGCTGAATAGATCTTCGACGCTCGGGCTGCGGCCGCTCGGGCGACGGCCACTGGTCGCGCCGCGATAAGCCCGCGCTGCCTCGGCATTGAAGCCTTCGCGCAAACCCTCCTCGCCGAATTCGTCGTAGAGGCCGCGCTTTTCCCGATCCGATAACGTTTGGTAGGCGCGATTTACGGCCTTGAAGCGCGTCTCTGATTTCTTGTCACCGGGGTTTTTGTCGGGGTGCAGCTGGGCGGCGAGCTTGCGATAAGCTTTCTTGATCTCGTCGTCGCTAGCGCCGCGCGATACGCCGAGTTCTTTGTAAAAGTCAGCAGCCATGGCTCTGGGACAAGCTAAGCGTCCGAACGCGACCCGGCAAGGTCAGGCGCGACGAACTCGCTTCTTGGCCGGACGCAGCTGAATCCGGCGCGGCGACGGAGCTCGCGAGACGCGCTTCGCCGGCGCCGCGCGACAGCTCACGACCATCGAATCCACCCACTGGTCTGCCGGCTGATCGGTGAAATCCGCGGTGAATAGGATGTCCGTAAAGCCGTTGTAGTGGAGCAGCGCCTCGACTTCGCGCGGGAAGAATTGGCGATGCGTGAGCGGCACTTTCCAGGGCTTGCCGCCGGCTTCGGGCTCGAACTCCATCCAGATCAAGAGCAGCTGGCGCAAGCGGTCGTATTCGAAACGCTCCGCGTAACGCACGAGCTCGCCGGTCGTGGGGTGACGAATGTGCGGTGAGCCATAGCTGCGCTCGGGATCGCGCGACAAGTCTTCGCCGTGCGGCACCGAAAAGTCGAACACGAAGCGACCACCCGGCGCGAGATGAGCGCGCACGCGCGCTAAGAACGCCTCGACGTCCGCGCGCGTGTAGAGGTGCAGGAAGCAATTGAACGGCGCATACACGAGCGGCACGCGCTTGCCGAGCGCAAACGTGCGCATGTCGCCCTCGGCCAGTGAAACGCGGGCACGGACTTGCTTTGGCTCGAGCGCCAAACGCGCTCTGAAATCGTCGAGCATCGGGCGCGACAAATCGACGCCAAATAGCTCGATTCCGGCGCGCGCGACGTGCAGCGCGATGCGCCCATTGCCGACGCCGTACTCGAGCACTGGACCTTTCGATTCGCGCGCGAGCCGCACGTAGTAGTCGACGTCGTGCCGGCGATCTTTGTAGGTCTTCGAGTAGTACGCGGGATCTTCGTAGTGCCCGCGCGCGCCTGCGTCGGCGGCGGCGCCAAAGTTTTTGATCGAGCGCGCAGCCTCCGAGCTGCGAGCCTTGCCGCTCAAAGGTTCACGCGGCCGAGCTCATTGATGTACTCGGCGACGGCTTCGACGGACGGGCGATGAAAGCGGACCTTGCCGGCCGCGATCTCACGCAGGCTGATCACGGGCGCTTTGTTCTTCGCGTTCACGAGCGCAGGTCCACCCTTCATGATCGTGCGGGTGCGTTGCGCGGCGAGCACCACGAGCGCGAAACGGTTTTCTTCTTGTTCCAAACAATCTTCGACGGTGACGCGCGCCATGGCTTTATTCGTGGCTCCTCGTGAATGGGTCCGGAAACCTAGCTAAACGATCCGCGCCGAGCAAGGACGCTCCATCGACCGGCCGCGCCGCACCAGGCAAACCCCAATAAAACCCATATTTGAGCGGCCAGTCGCGCCTGCATTGTCGAGCGCCGAAAGTTCGCCCGCTTTGTTGGCCGCCGCCTGCGCCGCGAGTGACCATTGCGCGCACATGCAGCTCCACATCCCCAGCAGCGTTTTTAGGCCGGCACCTCCGCCGCTCTGGTACGTCACGAACGGCGAGCTCACCGTCGGTCCCGTCGTGACGGGGCTTTTGATTCGTGGTGTCGAAGCCGGACGAGTGCCGGACTTCTGCCAAGTGAGTCCGTATCACGGCGAGTGGCGCGGCTTGAACGCGGTGCGCGAGATCGCTGCGCTGAACAGCAAAGTCGGCGCGGGCACGAAGGCGCCGACCGCGGAGCAGCTCGCAGAATGGGCGCGGCCAATCGAGCGCGTCAAAGACGAAGAAGAGCTCGCGCACACGGTGACCTGGCTTTCGCTGATCGTGACGGGTGCGGAGAGCGCGATGTTTCACTATCGAAGGCGCAACACGCTTCCGCTCGTGACGCGCTCGGTGCTCGGTCCAATCCCGAACGACCGTTTGGGTTACGCGCTGCCGGAGCATGATTTGGTGCTGAAAGCAGCGCGCAATGGTCGTCCTGTTTTTGGGCCGCCGTATGGTCTGACGGAAGACGCGCTCGCGATTCGCTTTGCGGGCAGCCGCGGCGGCGTCGGTGCAGCGGCGATGATTCCGATCTTCATCGCTGACAATCTGACGGCGATGCTCGAGCTCTCGCGCCCCGGTCACGCGTTCCGGCGCAGCGACTTGCAACGCGCCGAACGCATCGCGCAGAAAGCACTGCGCGTTCGCTCGAACTGAGCGCGCGGCGCGCGCGCATGTCGTCCTCGTCGCATTGGCGACGTTGTGGCTGCGAGTTTCATTGCCGTATGTTGCGAGTTTCGGAGTCGGCCGAGCGACGCACTCACTCGCGACGCCAAGTGTCGACGGATTTGGCGGTCGTCACCGATCGAGGTGCGGAAGCGGCTCAGCGCTTGGCCGAGCCGACGCTGCCGTCGCGTTTTCGGACAGCTGGCTACGTCGGTTGATTGCATGCGGCGGCAGCGGAGCGGCTGGCCTGCCGCGACGTAGCTCGGCTCCTTCGCGACTTACGCTGGCTTGACCGAAGCGGCGCGGTGCGTGCGCGAGGCGCGAGCTGGCTACGTCTCGGCGGCGACGAGCGTTCGCGATTTCAAGCCAGCACAGCCGCAGGGAGCAGGCACGTCGTCCCAGACCAGCCAGCTGCTTCCGGCGACGCTGAGGGCAATTGCGTCCTTTTGGCAGCAACTCGCCGGCAATCCCAGCCGACCTGAATAAGCCAGCTGCATTCAGCAGCGAGGCGCGAGTCCAAAGGATGATCCATGACCCAAGAATTGGTGTTGGCCGGGCAGCTCGAGCCGGCTCTCTCGAGCGCGTTTGGCGAAGGCGAGCTGAATCGCTCGAGCTACGAGGAAGCGTTTGCTCGAGTATTCGCGGCTTCGCAAGCCTTGCCGGCAGACAAACTGGTGCACCTGAACGTCGACATCAAACAGGCGTGCGTCACGCTCGTAGGCGCGCTCCCCAAGATAGTGCCGTTTCGATCGCGCTTGGCGCTGCTTCCGGAGTTCGAGCTCGCTTGCGTAGACCAATTCCCGTTGCTCCTGCGTGCGACGATGTCTGCGGAGTCCACCTACGACACGACCTGTTCCGAGCCGCGTCGCGCGGCAGAGCTCGCCGAACAAGCACGCAAGTGGTGCCGGCTGTTCGGGCAGGACGTGGGCACGATGGTGATGCGCGGCTTGTTGCCCGCAGAGCAGCTCGATCGGCTCAAAGCCCAAACGAGCTACGTGCACCTCGCCTTCAAGCTACTTGGTTTGACCGCGCTCTACCGCACCAACTGGGCCAAGCTCAGCGGTTACACGACACTCAAACCCGAAGAACTCGAACACACCCAAGCGCTCGGCGAAGCGCTGACCGAAGCAACCGCGCGGCTGCCCGAACGACACCAAGCAATCCGCGAAGCGAACGATCAACGCCGCCGCAACTTCACGCTCTTGGCACGAGCATATGACCAAGTGCGAGCGGGCGTTCACTACTTGCGATGGAGGGAAGGAGATGCGGAGTCGATCGCGCCGTCGTTATACCAAGGTCGCGGCGGGAGTCGCCGGAAGCAGCGGGAGCCCGCGAGCGACGGGTTTGCCCAGCAATGAAGCAGACGCGACGTGTCGTTGTAGGGCCAGGAGATGGCGGGCGCTCGCGTCGCGCTTGACCGCGCGCGCCCGAGCGATGCTAGAACCCAGCGTCCGAAAGACCGGAGGAGTGGCCGAGCGGTTTAAGGCACCGGTTTTGAAAACCGGCGTACTCGTAAGGGTACCGTGGGTTCGAATCCCTCCTCCTCCGCTGTAGCGCGATTCTATGGTGATCGCGTGGTGGAGTTCCCCGGATTTTCCGGACAGATTGTTGATGTGATTATGCCGCAAGCTGACCTGGATTGGCCCGCTCGAAGTTGATCGGTGATTGGCTTCCTGCGGCCGAGTGCCGGCGTTTCGCGTTGTAGTAGTTGTCGATGTAATCGCTGATGGCGTCGTACGCTTCTGTGCGCGTTTGGAATGCGCAACGATGCACAAGCTCTTTCTTGATGGTCGCAAAGAAGCTCTCGGCGACGGCGTTGTCCCAGCAGTCCCCGACGCGACTCATGCTGCACAGGGCGCCGTGTTGCTCGAGTAGCTGGCGGGACTCGGTGCTTGCGTATTGGAAGCCCGCGGTCGGTGTGTTGTACGAGCCCGGGCGGTGGCCGGCGGCACGACAGCGCCTGCTTGAGTGCGGAGATGGCGAGCTCGCGATTGAGCGATTTGCGCAGAGCCCAACCCACCACGCGCCGCGAGTACAAGTCGAGCAGCACCGCCGAATACGCCCAACCCTCGCGGTCCAGACATATGTGATGCCGCCGACCCAAACCCGATTTGGAGCGCTCGCGGTGAAGTGCGCTCGAGCAAATTCGGCGCGACCGGCAGGTCATGCCGCGAGTCGGTGGTGCGCCGAAACCGCGGCCGGAGCCGTGCTTGATGCCGTTTTCACGCATCAACCGCGCCACTCGGAGCTTGCCAGCCTGGTGGCCGCACTCCTTCAGTTCGGGCCGATCCCATCACATGGGTTTGGATGACTTAGACCCCAGCGCGGCCCGTCCGAGCCCGGCGCGAACCCTCGCGGCACGACCAGTGCGCATAGCACCAGTTAGGTAAACCAACACTAACTAGTGTTGCCTGACCAAAGAGGCTCGCATGCCACGAGCATCGCGTTCAAGTGGGTCGTCTGCCGGTCGCTGACTGAGGTGGCTTTGGATGACTTAGACCCACGATGTCGCTCTTCAATCAAGGCGCTTATTGGTACCGCTGCCTGCCAACGATGCGTGACGAGTGGTTCGAACGCCTCATCACCGCCTACGACTCTATCGTCCGCGAGCACGAATTCTTCAGCCAGTTCTTCGCGCAACAAGCACCCATGGAAGACGCTGCTGGATGAGGGGATGGCTCAGCAGGGCTTGTGCTCGACCATCCCGTGCCAACTACAATGCGGTTCAGAGCTGCGCACCACGCTCCTTCGCATTGGTGACGTACGCCACCTTGCGTGCTCGCATAACGTTGCCCAGCGGGCGGTGCTCCAAAAGCGCGTGGCGCCAAACGTCGAACGTCATCGCTTCGATCTGTTTGGCTAGATTCGGGTCGGTCACATCCTGAATAGGGATGTGAAGGCGTGCGACGGTCACGTACCGCGCTATCCAATCGAGGGACATGTCTTCTATGGGTGTGCGCAGGTCATCGGAGTAGAATTGCAGCTGGAGGTCCCAAGTTAACGGTTTCGCGAGGAGTCGCGCGCGAAATGCCGCCACCCAGTCTTGACCCTTCGCAGGCGGCTCTCCATTGCTCGCGTGCGGAACGATTTGCACACGTACTGCGTATGGACCACACGTAAACGGAGCCACTGAGTTGAAGGGCTCGTGAGCGAAGCCCTTGAATGGCTTTGTCGCTAACTTTACCAGCGCAGCCAGTTGGCGCGGGATGCCGGTCACTCCGTAGCGTTTCAGCAGATAACCGGCCAACGCGAATGGCCCCGCATCGGCTTTCACTCCAAATTGCACGAAGTCGTCTACATTTTCGAAGGGCAACCAAGAGTGATTGAGCAGGACGAAGTCCTGACTGTCGGTCTCGGCGTCGCCCATCGCGCTTGGCCCATGCACGCCGGCAACGTGAATCGCAAAGCCACGCAAGTCGGGAGCCTTGTTGCTTTTCTTGGCGGCTGCGCCGTTCGACAAGCGAACGAGTGCTTGATAGCGCCCTGGCTCCCGAAACAGGCCATAGCGCGCCTGTTCTGCGGCTGGCACCAGGACCTCGAGCTCTGCGCTGAGCCCAAGCACCTGTTTCCGATGCACGGGCCGCCCCGGGCCTTCCGAGCGCAGATGCCGTCGTTGCATGACGATGTACTCGCGCGCGTACCGCTCGAACCGCTCCTTTTCGTCGTTACCGATCGCTTCGTGCCAATCCGTGCTGGGCTCGCCGGGCGTGGAGCCTGCCGCCGGAAGGATGCGCTTCGCGCGGCTCGGGCGCTTCGTGAGCGCGAGCAACGCGGTGACGCAACCGACTACCGCTAGAAAGATCCAAAAGGTCCGTTCCATCAGCGGGAGCATAATGAGCCGGCTCGCCCTGGCTATGGGTCGGATGGCCCATCCTGATCGAGGTTGACGAGTCCGCGACGGACGGCGAACAGCGCGGCGCCGGAGCGCGTGCTTACGCCAACCTTCGCGTAAATGTTCTCGAGGTGATGTTTGGCAGTGCGCACTGCAATCCCGAGTGCCTCGGCGATTTCCTTGTTTGTGCCACCTCGCGCGACTGCGACCAAGACGTCGATCTCGCGCGCCGTGAGCTCCACCGCTGGCGGCTTTTCTGAGCGGCGCTTGCCGGTGGCGGCGGCGAGCACCGCGTCGGTCGCCCGCCCACAAAGGCGCCCCACTGCCACCTCCCGGCGAAGCTCATCGGCCGCAGCGTCAGCGCTCAGCGCAGCGCGATGCGGTCTGTCGGCAGTCATTGCCACATAGGCGTCGGCACAAGCGAGGATCCGTGCGGTGCGCGCGGCGGGAGCCAGCGTTGAGCCGCGAAAATACCCGCTTCCGTCTAGCCGCTCGTGGTGCGCACCGGCAACCGTCGCCGCGCCGGCAAGCGCGGGAACCCGAACTAGGATCCGCTCCGTATCGTAAGAGTGGAGTCGTATGCGCTCCCAGTCGACGGCGTTCAAGGGCTGTCGCTTTTCCCAAACTCCATTCGGCACACCGACGACTCCAATATCGTGCAACAAGGCCGCAAGGCGCAGAGTCTCAATTTCGGAAGCCGAAAGCGCGTCGTCGATACCAGCCCTGCACGCCAGGTCCGCAACCGCCGGGGAATGACCGAGCCTGCTTGGAATCTTCAGATCAGCGTAGCGCGCGAATGTGAGGGCGAGCGTGTCACGCTCGCTCGCATCGATCGCGCGAGGTGAGCCGGGCTCTGCATCGAGAAAGGCTTCCCATGCAGAACCCGAGAGAAGCGGCCAAAGGTTCTCGGCTTGATCTACGAAAACGGCTACGACGCTCGGATCGAGCTGCGTCCCGCGGCGTGCGCGCACGACTTCGAGCGCGTGTTCCGGCCCGGCGTGACGGTACTGAATTTCGGCCAATGTGGCGACGTGCAGAATGCGCGCAGACAGCTCGATTTCCTGGCCCGCGAGACTGCATGGCACACCCGTGCCGTCGTAACGCTCGAAGATCTGCTGGAGCGCGCGGACCGTTCGCGCTGTCATCCCGAGGTCGGCTGCGAGGGCCGAGGCCTGCGCGCACTGAGCCTCGGCCAGGGATGGCGCGAGCGCGGGGTTGAACAGCGTCCGGCTGAAGGCACCCACCCGCGCGCCAGCGCCTTTGCCACGAGCGAGCGTGCTCACCATCCGTTTGGCAATAGCGAAGCGGTCGATCGGATCGACTGCTTCGAAGGTACGCAAAAAATCGTGATCGTCACCCGCTGCAGAGCCAGCCGCCTCATGCGCGAATGAGGTGCAGCCGAGGTGGCGCAGCAGCGCAGTGTAGTAGGCGTCGGCCGCTCCGACATCGTCGAGGCCTAGGCAGCGCGCAATCCGCGCCGCCATGGAGCAAGTGCGAAGACTCGTTTCCATCGGCACTCCCGCCGCGAGATCAGTCGAGAGCGACAGCGTGCCGAGTATGTCGGCAAGGCGCGCGGGAAAGATCGCGCCCGTCATTCGCCGTTCGCCTCTTTCGGGAATATCCCTCCTTGCTGCCTGGGCTGCGATCTGATTCTCGCCACGACCTTAGAAACTACTCGCATTGGCGCGAGCTGGCGACTCGTTACAAAGCGTAAGCTTCGTTCAAGGGCAGCTCGCGAAAGGCCGGACAGTAAAATTTCTAGACGCATGGGAGGGGTGCACGCACTCAAGGATCAGCGGGCGAATTCGAATCGAGGCTCTTTCGCCAGCGTTCGCGCTGCGCTGGATCTGAGTACGAGACGACCATGACAGCCACACCGCGATCAGCCGGACACGGCGCCGGATCACAACCACAGAATCCATGAACAGGTGCAGGATCCACAGCAGCAACAGAGTGCTTCACAATGGGCGACCCTGAACGCTTATTGAGGTCCAGGAGCGTTAACCCCCTTGTACGGGACCTACTGGAGACCTTCCGCAGCGTCTCGCCCGCCCCTTCGGCGTCTCTGAAAGTGTGGCGCGCCTTGGCTGCAAAGATTGCCGCTCTGCACGCAGCCGTACCAGCGCCCAGCGCGTCAGCCTTGCCCGACGATGGGCAACGCGCCCAATCAGCGAGGTTCATTCACAATGACTCGGTCCCGCTACTCTGTTCGACCGAAACGGCTGGGGCAGAGCGAAGGCTTGCGAACGTAGATCATGTCGGCACGATCCTGTCGATCCGCAATCGACCGCGACTCGATCGACTCGCCTATTCCCGGGCCCTTAGTCGCGAGCGCCGCGCCGGCTTGCAGTTCGCAAAACGACGGTATCTGCACAACCCAAGGCTCGCCGTCGTCTTGCGAAGGCTCGATTCCTGACTCGGTGGATTGTCTAGCAGGGAATGGCTGTAGTCTAATTCCGGGCTGTCAACATGTTCGCTGCGATCTCCAGACGACTCAATCCGAATGCATGGGTGTCAAGGATTGTGTTTGGTTCGGTGCGTGCGGCTTACCTAGTGATTTCGACCCGTGCGCAACGGTATCACAAAGCGATTGTGGCTCGACCCCTGGTTGCGCGTGGGGTCAGCAGTGCCCTGGCCAATTCAAGTCTTGTAAGACACTCAGTCAGAGCGAGTGTCAGGCGGTTCCACACTGTTCTTGGGATGTCGAGCCCAACCTCTAAATGAGCCGCGCCCACCCCTCATCGCAACATCAACGAGCAGCCGAGCGTCTTTGCTTCCGGGTTTCTTAGCGAGCGACCCGCGAGCGCATCTTCGATCGCGTTCTGCAGATACGGCGTCGCGTCGTCACGGAGGTGACTGCGATCGGAGTCGATGCCCCCGCGGTACATCACGCGGCCCGAGGTATCGACGAGCAAGGAATACGTGGCGTAGTCGGCTTGCGTGGAACGTGCGAGCGCGCCGTCGGGATCGATCAGCAGCGGGTAGGAATAGCCACGGCGAACGGCTTCGGCCCCGTCGCGTGCAATGCTGGCGCCGGCTTCAGAGTCCACGGCAATGAAATAGACGCCGCTCGCGCGGTACCGCTCAGCCAGTGCTTTCAGGCGCGCGTCGTGGACGGCCTGGCAGGGGCAGTGTGCGGAGAAAAACTCGATCACGGTGAAGCGCGCCAGCGGGTTCAAGATTGGGTGAAAAGCGCCGTCTGCACCCTGAAGCTGACCGGAGATGGAATTCGGTGCGCGTGCGGGTGCACAAGCTGTGGCGAGCAGCGCGGTCAGCGCGAGGCGCTTCAAATCCACGAATGCACCACGGTGAAGAGCGCGCCGCCGAGTGCCGATTGATTGAGGCTCGTGTGCGAAATCGGCGGATTGTCGAACAGAGCGCCTTGCAAGCGCCAGGTGTCAGAAAGCGGCAATACGCCGGAGACGGTGAGCGTCGTGAGACGATGCGCTGATTCCGGCGCATCTTCGCCGTCAATGCGCGCTTCGCCTTCGAATGCGTACGAGGTGCTGAGAGCGAGCGCCATTTCATTCGGGAACACATACGCCGCAGCGGCGAGCCCCGTCCATTGCGTGGCGAGGCGCTCGTGCACAGTCACGCCTGAGCTCGTCACCGTGCGTGCGCTGCGCACGGCGGCGATGCCCGTCACGTTCAGGAGCCACGGCCCGAACACTTGCTCCAGCGCGATCCCGAAATTCCCCTGATACGCGCCGATCCCCGTGGCGTCGGTCGCGAGCGGCTTCAAGTGCGGCGAATCCGGCGGTGTGCCCGTTGGCACAGTGAGTCCGGCCAGCACGGCCATGCCTGGCACGACTCGCGACGCGCCAGCGAGTGTGAAGTCATAACGCAAGTTGAAGTTGGCATCGCCGACACCGCCACCGAACTCCGACAGACCTTGGCTCGTGCGCCGGGTCTCGACGATGGGGACGAGCAATGCAACTTGGCCGCGCTCGAAGACGCGCACGGCTCCAAACAGATCCTGCTCGAGATCCTGCTCTGATGCGCCGCTCGGAGCCGCAGCGTAGCCGCCCTGCGCGTCGAACGAGCCGTGCTCTGCCGCCAGCTTCAGCTGCGCGCCAAGGAGCGCCGCCTCGTGCAGCGCCAAGCGCCCGGGCGTGACTGCGCCGGTTCCCGCGCAGCACGCTTGCGCGTTTGCATCGGCACACCAAGCAACGACTAGCCCGAAGGCAAACAGCGACTCACCGAACTTCGAGCGTCGGCGTGACATTCTCTGCGGCAGCGCCGCTCCACTGCGTGCGAATTTGCCAAGTACCGGGCATGAACAAGCCCAAATTCCCAAGATCATAAATGCCCGGTGCAGTTTCTACGACCGTGGGCGTGACGGAAGTACCGTGACCCATTGCCGGCATCCACGGGACGACTTTTAGGTCTAGGCCAGGCTCAGGATCTCCGGTCGTCGCGTCCGTGATCGTGAGCTGCATCTCGACGATGCCGCGCGTCGGAGGCTGCTCGGGCGCGGTGCGTACGATGACCTGCTCTTGCCCGCTGTCGCTTTGAAGCTGGAACAGCGCTTCGGTTGGAAACGAATCGCTCCCCGACGCTGCGCGGCTGCCGCCGCACGCGCTCAGCGCGATCGCTAGTGCCGACGCGCTCGCGAGGACCAGGAATTTTTGATTGTTCATCATTCGAGCACATGATTCGTAGCGCGCGACGAACTGGCAGACCATAGGGCGAATCGTCGCACGCTCGCACCGATCTGTAACCGCGTGGCTCGACGTTTCAGCTCAGCGTGTTGAACGTGAGGCACGCCGCAAGAGTGCCTCGCTGCTATGGTTCCGACGTAGCGCTTGCGCCACACAGCATGGGATGCGTCACCCCGTCCGTCGCCGCGCCTCGACTAAGCATCAGCGAAGCGTCATCCCGCCTGACGGCGATAGTGAAGCGCGAGCGCGCCGGACTTCAGCTGTTTCGTCGAGACGAGCGCGAGGAGCCGCGAGCTCGGCAGTCCTTGAAACAAGGTCGGCCCATGGCCGGCGAGCACCGGGTGGAGGACGAGACGGTACTCATCGATCAGCCCGAGCTTCTCAAGCGCGGTCGAGAGCGTGGGGCTGCCGACGAGCACGCCTCGTGGGGTCTGCTCCTTGAGCAGCTTTACGGCCTCGTTTAAGTCCCCCGCGAGATGGATGGTGTTGCTCCATGGGAAGTCGCTGCGCGAGGTCGACACCACGTATTTCGGCTTAGCTTCGAGCTTGAGCGCCCAATCGCGCGCTGCTCGCGGCGCGTTCTCATCGCGCGCCACCGCCGGCCACGCACTCTCCATGAGCTCGTACGTGTTGCGCCCCCACAGCATCGCCCCCGCTCCATCCATCAGCTCCGTGAAGTAATCAAGTAGCTCGTCGTCCGCGATCACCGCGCGATGATCTTGGCACCCGTCGAGCGTCACGTTGAGTGAGAAGGTCAAGAGTCCCATGGCGCGATTATAGGATGCTTGACTCCGAGTTCAACGATCCCACGGATCGTACTTCGCGGTGAAAGTACGGACTCGTTCAGCTCGTCGCGACCAACAACTCTTCCGCGTTGTTCGGCGGGCGCAAACCGTCGCTTCTGCCGGCAAAATAGCGTTCGGTCAAGATCGCCGCTGAGACGTGCTCCGCGCCGCGGAAGCCCGCTTCGCGCGCCATGGCTTTCATTTCGTCAGGCGTGAAGAAGCTGATGAACGGTGTGCCGCTCGCGCGAGCGCCGTCGACGGCGCGCTGCAAGATCGGGCGCAATGCGGGGTCGGCGAGCTCGAGCGGGCAGAGGAATGTCATCGCGAGCGTCGAGCCCGGCGCGAAGGATGCGACTTCGCGCAGTGTGGCCGCGTTTGCTTCGCGCGTGAGGTACATGCTCACGCCGGTCGACGCGACGACTGCGGGCCTCGTCGCGTCGAAGCCCGCCGCGATCAGCTCTGCGACCCACGAGGCGCCGGCTTCGAAGTTCACCGGCACGAACTTGAGCCACTCGGGCACGCCGAGGCCGAGCTCGAGCAAGCGCTGCTGTTTCCATGCTTGCGGACCGGGTTGATCAATTTCGAAGACGCGCAAGCGCGAGGCGATTTCCTGGCGACGCTGCGCGAATGTATCCAAGCCCGCGCCGAGCAGCACGTATTGACCGACACCTTGGCTCGCGCGTTCGACGACCAAGTCTTCGATGAAGCGAGCGCGCGCCACGATCGATGCGCGGAACATGCTCGTGAACTGTGGGTTCATGTCCGGGCGCGCGCGCCAGCCTGCTTCCGGCGCGACGAGTCGCAAGCCGACTTCATCTTCGAGTACGTGCGGCAGCGGATCGACTTCGACGTGCAGCGCGCGCCAGAGTGCGGTGCGAACCGCGGTGCTGTCGGGCGCGGGCTTGAGCTCGGTAGTCATGACGATTGCTTTAGCACCGCTCGAATGCGCGCGAGCCGGCAGCCACTGTTGCGGCTCCGCCGACACGCGCTGCGGCGCGCCGGCCACGCGCCAACCAAAAGAAATGCCGATGAATCGCCTGGTTTCGTCTTGGCCTGGGGTTTGCTGAAGCAGTCAGTGCCGGCGCGTTGCCGGCGGAGGTTGTGTCGATGATCGGTGTGGACGATTCGCGATGGGTTGCAGTGAGCGCGCTCGGCGCGGCAATGTTTGCGATTGGGTTTTCGGTGACCGGCGTGGCGTGCAACGGGCGCGACGTGAGCGTGTCCGAAGCAGCGCGCGGAGCGAGTAGCGCGAGCGCGGTGCCGGCGCCGGCCGCCAGCCTCAGCGCGGTCGCGACGGTAGTGAATGCGGCATCGAGCGTGGTGCCAGCCGCACCGAGCGCGGCCGCCAGCTCATCGACGAATGCCGCAACCGAGGGACTCAAGCTGAAGCGCGTCGTAGTGACGCACCAGATCGAGAATCGCGAGCCGGTGCCCGGCGACGATTTTTCGGTCGGAAGCGCGCCGGTGTATGCGTTCGTGGAGCTCGAAAATACGAACCCGAGCGCGCGCGGCATCCGCGTGCTGTTCGAAAACGAAGACACGAAAGCCAGCGTCGGACACGTGAAGCTCACGGTGCCCGCGTCGCAACCGCATTATCGCACTTGGGGCAACACGCGGTTGATCCGCGATCCCGGACACTGGGTCGCGGTGGTCACGACCGCCGATGGCGTCGAACTCGGCCGCGCACCGTTTCAGGTCAAGGGCTGAGTGAGTCAGCGTGCGACGCTTTTGCGCTCCGCGATCTCGCACGCGGATCCGCTGCCACTCGGCGCGACCAAGCAGGCAATCGTAGGGCTTCGAACAACCGCGGCGGCACGAGTCTGCTGACTTCGAGTTGTCAGTTGCATTTGCAACTGCAGTTCGATGCAGTCGGGCGTTAGTTGCATTTGCAACTGAGATTTGGTTCGCAAAGGGTTCCCCTGCGCTGCCTCCGGCGCGCGCTCAACCTCGGCGACGCACACCGGCAACTCGGCACGCCCTCTGAGCGCGTCACTCCTGCGCGACGCGTCCGCGGCTTTGTTTTTTCTTCGCGTGCACGCGCTTTTCGGCGACACGCGCGGCCTTCTTGGCGCGGCTCGGTTTGGTTTTGCGGCGCTTTTTTGGGGTTTTGAGCGCGGTGCGGATCCAGGCGGCGAGTTTTTCGCGCGCGTCTTCCAGGTTGTCTTTTTGATTGCGGGTGAGTTGGCTCACGATTTGGATTCGGCCCGCCGCATCGAGATGCGACCTGAGGCGCGTGCGCAAACGCGCTTTGACTTCGTCGCTGAGCGCAGCACTCAGTTCGAACTCGAAGCGCAGATCGATTTTGCTCGAAACCTTATTTACGTTTTGGCCGCCGGGACCCGATGAGCGCACCGCCGTCCAACGAAGCTCGGCTTCGGGAATCACGAGATCAGCGACGACGAGTGGCCCCGGCAACGTGTCCCCCTACTCAAGAACCCGTGAACTCGAAGTCGTAGAAAAACGGCTCGGTGATGCCCATTTTGCCGCTCGGCGCTTGCGCGCTCAAAAGGACCAAATGCTTTTTGCCAATGTAGACCATACCGTTCCAGTCGGTCTTGTCGGGGCAGTGCGAGGCGTAGTGGATCGAGGTCGCGCCGGCCTTTTCGATGAAGCCGTCGAGCTTGAGCTTGTCGCTGCAGCGGCCTTGGATTTTCATCATCAAGTGGAGCAAGGATTTCTCGCTCGGCTTTTCGGTGGGCAGCGGGTAGACCGTGATCGAGTACGTCGTGTCGCCGAGCGTGACCGTGTGCGCGGTGTTGCCGTTGATTGGTTTGTCCGTCGCGCCCTGGGGCAGCGGCACTTGGAAACCGTTCGCGCTGTCGACGTAGTGCTCCCAGCCTTCGGGCAGGGCGCCGGAGGTGTCGGCGATCGCGTGCGTCTGCGTGCCGCTGGCGCAGGCTGAAATCTCGCGGAATTTCGCGGCGCAGCTCTCGGGTGCGACGTTCGCGCAGGTGAGATCTTTGGCGTCGCGCGCGCATTCGAGCGCGGCGCGCACTGGGGCGCCGCAGCCGGCGGGTGGCGGGTCGTACTTGCCGCAGTTGATCCGACAATTCTCGACCGACACTTTGCTGCATTGGGCGACCAGCTTGTCGCACTTCGCGTCGCAGATCGGGATCAGCGCGGGCGCCGGTGGTTCGACGGTTCCGGCGTCCGCGCCGTTCGCGGGCGGCGTGGGTGCAACGGGCGCGCTCGCGATTGGCGTCGCAGTCGCTTCAGCGGGCGTGGGCGGCGCCACGCTCGAGGCGGGCGTGAGCGGAGGACTCGACGAGCTCGGCGGAGCGCCGGCGCACGCGGCCAGCGCGAACGAAGACAAGGCCAAGGCGAAACCGCGCCGCGTATTCATGGCGCGCAACGTAGCGCGAATCGGCGCGATTTGGGCACTTTTTGTGAGCACTCGCGCGGCAAATGCCTCAGCGCGCGCGGTTCGGCTCGCTCGGCAGCAAGCGCGCCACGCTGAGCTCGCCGCGCGGTTTGGCTTTGGCTTCGGCGGCGAGATCGCGCGCTAATCGGTCTTTGGGGTCGAGCTCCGCGAGCGCGGCCAGCGCGACATCGACATTTTTGCGATCGCCCAGCGCGGCGGCGACCAGCGCTTGGCCGCGGGTTTCGGCGAGCAGCACCGAGCGCGTCGCCGTGTCGTCACTGCCGCCCGCGCGAGTTTCGACGATCACGTCGCGGAACTCGTCGAGACCTTCGGAGAGGCCGGCGACGCGGTCGGAGCGACCGAGCGGCTCGGGCGCGAAGCGCATGAAAAATGGCTCGGGAATCAGGTGCTCGAGCTCGGCGTGGTCGAAGCTGGGGTCGAATTCGACGTACAAGGGTCGCGCATCGGCAAGGCTCGACAGCGCGTACTCGCTCGGCTTGCCGCTGAGCGCGACTTCGCGAATCAAGGGTGCGAGCGCGGGCTCCGCGCCGAGCAAGCGCGCGCGCACGTTGCCGCGCTCGAGCAACGGCATGGGCACGAGCAACAGATCGGGGCGCTCGCCGCGCACGACGCGCGCCGCGAGCAAGCGCCAGGCGATCGCTTCCGAACGCAGGAGCAGCATGCCGCCCGCGGGCACGTTGGCGAGCGCTTGGTCGGTCCAGACTTGGGCCGCGGTCTGGCCGCGCCGTTCGGCGGCATAGGCCGAGTCTTCGGCGCCCACGAAAACCAGGGTAAAATCGAACACGACGAGCAACACGCTGGCCGTCTTGGCGAACGGAATGCGCGCCTTCTCGAGCCCGACCGCGCTCGCTTGGACGGCCAGCGCCGCGCTCACCGCGAACGCCGCGATCGCGAGCAGGCGCAACGCGGCAAACGCGTCTGGCGTCAGCACCGGCGCGCGGTTCACCGGAATCGCCAGATCGGCGAGCACGAGGGCAAACAGCGGAATGATCGAACCGCGCGTCGCCTTGCGCATCAGCCCGAGCGCGAGTCCGCCAAGCGCGAGCGCGAACGAGATCGCGCCGACATCAGCGAGCCACGAAGCGAGCGCGGTGCTGCGCGTGCCGGAAGCATCGACCAGGGCGAGGCTCGATGCGTCGAGGCCATGGCCGAAGTCGAGGCCGGCGTGGGCCGAGAGCGGCCGCAGCCAGAGCGGCGCGAACGACAGCGCGGAGAG
>DATATR010000147.1:0-6673 GCA_036268695.1 Polyangiaceae bacterium
GTCGACATGGCGCGCGTGCACTTCTTCGAGACCGGCGAAAGCGGCAACAAGCTCGTGCGCAACGCCAACGCGACGAACGGGAACTGAGGCCGCGCGCGCCGCTGCGTCCGCTTGAGCGGCGCTCGGAATCAGTCTCCGAGCGCCGCTTCGTATCAATACGGGAAGCCCTCGATGCTCGAAGGGATCGAGAACACGCCGCGCTGGCCGTCGTTGCCTTGCGCGGTGATGTAGATCGTTTTGTGGTCAGCGCCGCCGAAGGCGACGTTCGTCGTGGTGCCGCCGTTGTCGAGCATGATCGTGCCGAGCATCATCCCTGCGGCTGAGTAGACTGCAATGCTCGGCGAGCCGCCCGCGACATAGACATTGCCCGCGCAGTCGACGGTCATGCCGTCGCCGTTGAAGACGCTCGCGAAGTCACTCGCGGGCCCCAAACTGCCGTCGGTCATCACCGCGAATTTTTTGAAGCCACCGCTGCCATCGATGTAGAGCGTCTTTTCGTCCGGTGAGAGCGTGACGCCGTTCGGCATCATCGGTGCGTCGCCGATGGGCGTTACTGTGCGCGTCGGCGGTGGCGATACGCGATAAGCGCGCGTCGCGCTTTGTGGAGGCGGACTGGTCGAGTTTTGGTAGTTCGGATCGGAGAAGTAGATCGTGCCGTCGCTGCGAATCGCGAGATCGTTCGGCGAAATGAAGCGCGACGGCGTGCCGCCCGCACTCGCCGAATAACCCGTAACGACCGGCATCACTGGGCCGCTCGGTAGCGTGACTTCGGAGATCGAGCCGTCCTTGTGCACGGCCGCCCACAAGTTGCCGCTCGCATCGACGGCCATGCCGTTCGTGCCGGAGTCGGCAACCGCGATGGACACGACATTGCCCGGCCCGAGCTTCAAGATCCGCGCCGGCGGGATCGGCGTCGCCGACGTCATTTCAGAGAAGTAGAGCGAATCCCCGATCCAAACCGGACCTTCGACGTTGGTAAAGCCGGCATTCATGTTGAAGCTGTCGATCGGCGTGGTGCCCGCGATGTGCTCTGCCTTCGCGCTCGGCAGTACGAACATTCCGGGCGAGGCCGAGCATTTAAAGCCCATCGCCGTGCTGCCACCGCCGCTTCCGCCTGCACCGGCTGAGCCACTCGTGCCGCCGCTTCCAGCGCTCGAATTGCCCGCGTTACCGCCACTCGTCGCGCCCGCGTTCGAGCTACCGCTCGTTCCACTGCTCGTGCCGCCGTTGTTGGTCGCGTTGCCACCACTGCCCGCATTCGTCGCGCTGCCAGCTGAACCCGATGAGCCGCCGTTCGGCGTCCCAGTCGAACCGCCCGGCGCGCTGTTCGCGCTGCACGCAGCACACAGGGTCAATGCGAACAAACAAGAAAGACGCTCTTTCATCTAATTCACGCTCCAACTTGAAACGACGGGCGACGCTCTCGCAAAACGGAACGCACGCGGCAATCACGCTTTAGCATTTCAAGGCTGCGACGCGCTCCGTCGCGCTGGTCGAAGCAGCGCATTTCCGTTAGTAAATGGGCTTGACTTGGCGAACGGAGAGCGGTTCGCGTAGCTTCGGGAGCATTCATGACCGACCCCAACAGACTCGCCATTCTCGTCGGCGGCGGACCTGCCCCTGGCATCAACAGCGTGATCGGTGCGGCGACGATTCGCGCCTGCGTCTCGGGCATTCCGGTGCTCGGCATTCGCGACGGCTTCTCGGCCATCATGCGCGGCGACACGAGCAAAGTGCGTCCGCTCGACATCGAGGCCGTGTCGCGGATTCACTTTCGCGGCGGCTCGTGCCTCGGCACCGCGCGCGCCAATCCCACCAAAGATCCCGCTCTGCTCGACGCGACCGTCGAGTCATTGAAGCGGCTCGGCGTCACCCGCTTGATCACCATTGGTGGCGACGACACGGCGTTCTCCGCCTTACGCTTGGCCGAGCATTCTCAGGGTGCCTTGCGCGTCGTGCACGTGCCGAAGACGATCGACAACGATTTGGATTTGCCAGAGTGGATTCCAACCTTCGGTTATCAGACGGCGCGACACGTCGGCACCGGCATCGTGCGCGATCTGTTGGTCGACGCGCAGACGACTTCGCGTTGGTACTTCGTGGTCGCGATGGGCCGAAAAGCGGGACACTTGGCGCTCGGCATCGGCAAAGCCGCGGGCGCAACGCTCACGCTGATCCCGGAAGAGTTTCCGCCCGGCCAAGTGCGGCTCGCGACCATGGTCGACACGCTCGCCGGCGCGATCGTCAAACGCCTTGCTTACGGTCGCCCCGACGGCGTGGCCGTGCTCGCGGAAGGCTTGGTCGAACGCTTGGATCCCGAAGAGCTCGCGGAGAACGGCGAGCTCGAACGGGACGAGCACGACCACATTCGCCTGGCCGAGGTCGACTTCGGTCGCATCATCAAGGCGCGCGTGACCGAGCGGCTGAAAGGTTTCGGGATCAAGACGACGATCGTATCGAAAGACATCGGTTATGAATTGCGCTGCACGGATCCGATCCCTTTCGATATGGAGTACACACGCGACCTCGGCTACTGCGCAGCCAAATTCCTGCTCGAAGGTGGCTCCGGCGCGATGGTCACGATCCAGCAAGGCAAATTTAAACCGATCAAGTTCGGGGACATGCTCGACCCGGAAACCGGTCGCACGCGCGTGCGCATGGTCGACATCGACACCGAGTACTACAAGATCGCGCGACGCTACATGCTGCGCCTGCGCCGAGACGATTTCGCCGATCCAGCCGAGATCGCAAAATACGCCGCCGCGACGCACATCACGCCGGACGAATTCAAAGCGCAACTCGAATACTTGGTCAAAGACGAGCCGCCGCCTCTGGCCTTCGGATTCTGAGCGCGACGATGTCGGCTCCGTTTTCGTTTGCTCCGCGGCGCGAGCTCGGCAGCACCGGGTTTCGCGCCACTGTCATCGGCGCGGGCGATCTCGCGGACCGCGCGCTGCCGCTCGAAACCTGCGTCGCCACGTTGCGACGCGCACTCGATTGCGGCCTCAATTTGCTCGACACCGCGCCGAGCTACGAGGACGGCTACAGTGAACGGATCGTCGGACAAGCGCTGAAAGGTCGGCGCGACGGCATCTTCGTGATCGATAAGGTCGATCATTGGGATCGAGCGGTCGCGCCGCAAATCGCCGAGAGCTTGGCGCGGCTCGAACTGTCTTCGGTCGATCTGTTCGTGTTTCACGGGCTCAATTCGCTGCAAGACTTTCGCGCCTTGAGCTCGCCGGGTGGGCGCTTCGACGAGCTGTGTGCGTGTCGCGATCGCGGGCAGACGCGCTTCGTCGGGATTTCGTGTCATCACCCTGAAGTATTACGCGAGGCGCTGAGCTTCGGACGATGTGACGTGCTCATGTTTCCAGTCGGGCCCTACGTCGACGCGCGCTATGTCGACGAGATTTTGCCCGCAGCCCGAGCCAGGGGCGTCGGTAGCGTTTGCTTCAAGACCTTCGGCGCCGGGAAATTGCTCGGCGACACCGCCGGCTACGGTCGTCCGCTCGAAGATCGTCCGCGCGGGAAGCTGAGTTCCGGTGGCAAAGCTCAGGAGGCTGTACCCGAATTGCCCCACTTGAGCGTGGCAGAATGCGTCCGCTACACGCTGACTTGCGATCCGGACGTCGCTCTGCTCGGTTTGAGTTTTCCGAACGAGCAAGACGCGGCGTTCGCGGCCGTGCGCGATTTCCAGCCCTTTTCTCGGCTGGAAATCGAGGACGTGCGCGCGCGAGCTGCACTCGCGATGGCCGGCAAAGGTCGCACCTGGTGGAATCCGGAATAAGCTCGTAGCCCGAAGGTTCTTGGGATTGCCGCGAGGCGCATGCGAATTTCAGGAAAACTGACGCTCGGGGTGATCGCCGGCATCGTAGCGATTTTAGCGATTTCGAGTTACTTGACGGTCAATCGTGAAGTCTTGTTGTTCGAGACAGACATGGCGCGCGATCACGAGATCTTCGCGCAAGCCGTGGCCTCATCGATGGCACGAGTTTGGCGTGTCGACGGCCGTGCGCATGCTCTCGGCTTGCTCGAACAACTCGACGCGGGTGAAGGCTCGGTGCGCGTGCGCTTCGTGCCCAAGGACGGCACTCCGACCGATCCCCACATCAAGTCCGACGCGCTCGCGAGCGTGCTCCAGGGCGGCGGCCCGCTGCACGACAAACTCGAAGGGGCTTCACCGAAACTCTATAGCTACGCCGCGGTGCACCTGGGCAACGAGGTGCCCGGCGTGCTCGAAGTCTCTGAATCGCTCGAACCACGCGACGCCTACGTGCGCTCGACCGTGCTCCGCGCGGCGATCACCGCGCTGTGTTTGGGCATCGTCTGCGCGGCGCTCACGTTTTTGCTCGGCAGCAGCATCGTCGGGCGGCCGGTGCGCGCGCTGGTGGCTCAAGCGCGCAAGATTGGCGCAGGTGAGCTCGGCAGTCGGCTCGACTTCGAACAGCACGACGAAATCGCGGAGCTCGGTCGCGAAATGAACGCGATGAGCACGAAGCTCGCCGACGCGAACGCGCAGCTGGTCGCCGAAACGGCGGCGCGCGTGCACGCGCTCGAGCAACTCCGACACGCGGATCGTTTGGTCACGGTCGGCAAGCTCGCGTCCGGCATCGCTCACGAGCTCGGTACGCCGCTCAACGTGGTGAGTGGGCGGGCCAAAATGATCTCGCAAAACTCCGCCGCGGACGAACCCACGCGCAACAATGCTCGGATCGTGATCGAGCAAAGCCAGCGCATGGCGCAGATCATTCGCCAGTTGCTCGATTTCGCGCGGGCCGGCAAACCCAACAAGGCCTCGGTCGATCTGCGGAACTTGGTCGCGAGTACGCTCTCTTTGTTGCGCCCGATCGCGGACAAGCGGAGCATCACGCTCGAGTTCGAAGCCAGCGAAGAACCGGTCGCGGACGTCGTGGCCGACGCGGCACAGCTGCAACAAGTCATCACGAACTTGGTGGTGAACGGCGTGCAAGCGACGCTCGATTCCGGCATCGTCGAAGTCAGACTGCGCACGATGCACGAAGGCATTCGCGATAGCATCAGCGGAGTCCGTCGACCCGCGCGCCGCTTTGCTTGCATCACGGTCGAAGATCGCGGCATCGGCATGAGCGCAGAAACCTTGGAACGCATCTTCGAGCCATTTTTCACGACCAAAGACGTGGGTGACGGCACCGGCCTCGGGCTCGCCGTCGCGTACGGCATCGTCCAAGAGCACGGTGGCTTCATCACCGTAGAAAGCAAACTCGGCGCAGGGAGTCGCTTCGAAGTCTACCTGCCCGTGCGGGATCGCCCATGAAAGCCAAAGTACTCATCGTCGACGACGACATCAGCATGTGTGAATTGCTCGCGGAAGGCCTGGCGCAGCAAGGCTACGAAGCGCGCTGGAAGGCTTCGCCGCACGATGCGCTCGGCGAGATCGAGCAGCGCAATTTCGATGTCGTTTTGACGGACATCAACATGCGCGACATGAACGGGCTCGAGCTGTGCCAGCGCGCGACCGAGGCGCACCCGGATTTACCCGTGATCGTCATCACCGCGTTCGGCAGCATGGAGACGGCGGTTCAAGCGATTCGCGCGGGCGCCTACGACTTCATCACCAAACCATTCGACATCGACGTGGTCGCGATCGCGCTCGAGCGCGCGGTAAAACACGGTGTGCTGACGCGCGAGGTCCAGCGGTTGCAGCGCGCGGTCGACGAATCACGTCGCTTCGACGAGCTGCTCGGCGCGAGCCCAGCCATGAAGGAAGTGTACGACCTACTCGAGCGCGTCGCCGAATCGGAGTCGACCGTGCTGGTCAGCGGCGAGAGCGGCACGGGCAAGGAGCTGGTCGCCCGCGCGCTGCATCGGCGCAGCAAACGAGCGAGCGGCCCGTTCGTCGCCATCAATTGCGCGGCGATGCCGGAGCAGCTGCTCGAAAGCGAGCTCTTTGGTCACACCAAAGGCGCATTTACGGATGCACGCACTGCGCGGCCCGGTCTATTCGTCCAGGCCAAGGGCGGTACGATCTTCCTCGACGAGATCGGGGACATGCCGCTCGGCTTGCAACCCAAGCTGCTGCGCGCTTTACAGGAGCGCACGGTGCGGCCCGTCGGCGGCGATCATGAAACCCTGATCGACGTTCGGGTCGTCGCGGCCAGCAATCGTGATCTCGAGACGGCGATCGAAGAGCGCAAATTTCGCGAGGATTTGTACTATCGGATCAACGTGATTCACGTCGAGCTGCCGCCGCTTCGCGCGCGTGGCGCGGACGTGCTCCTGCTTGCCCAGCATTATTTGGAGCACTTCGCCGCTCAGTCACAGAAAGATGTGCGCTCGCTCGACCCCGAGGCTGCCGAACGGCTCTCGGCTTATGCCTGGCCCGGTAACGTGCGTGAGCTCGCGAATTGTATGGAGCGGGCGGTCGCGCTGACGCGCGGGGAATCGGTTGGCAGCGCGGACCTGCCCGAAAAAATCCGCAATTATCGCACTTCGCACGTGCTCGTCGCCGCCACCGATCCGTCCGAGCTCGTCCCGCTCGAAGAGGTCGAGAAGCGCTACATCTTGCGGGTACTCGAAGCGGTGGGCGGCAACAAAACCCTCGCGGCTCAAGTGCTCGGGCTCGATCGGAAGACGCTTTACCGAAAGCTCGACCGTTATGGAGCCGAGCGCAACGCAAGCTGACTCGGCCCTCAGC
>DATATR010000148.1:0-9020 GCA_036268695.1 Polyangiaceae bacterium
ATCGTCAACGCCGCCTGGTTCGCCGGGCTCGACGTGGATCCACTCGAGCCGGCGCTCGAGCGCGAAGCGCGCGCGCTCCGCGCTTCCGGCGCCGAAGTGGTGATCGCGGTCGCGCACGCGGGCGCCGATTGCAAGAGCTTCGACGACCCGAATGATCTCTCGAGCTGCACGAAGGAAGCCGAAATCTTCGACGTCGCGCGCGCACTGCCCGCGGGGCTCGTGGACGCGATCTTCGCCGGTCACACGCACGCAGGCGTGGCGCAAATCGTGAACGGCATCCCAATCGCGGAAGCGTATTCGCGCGGCCGCGCCTTTTCGCGAATCGATCTCGAGCTCGACGCCGGCACGCACCACATCATCCAACGCCACATTTTTCCGCCTCACGATTTGTGCCCCAAGCTGCTCGAAGGCGGCGAATGCCCGCTCGGCAGCTACGAAGGCCAAGCGGTGGTCGAGGACGCCGCGCTGATCAGCGCGATTCAGCCCGCGCTCGAGCGCGCTGACAAATTGAGCAAAACGCCGCTCGGCAGCACGCTGAGCGAAGCCTTTCACGGCGAGCACGGCAAGGAATCGCCGCTCGGAAATCTGTTTGCCGATCTGCTGCGCGAAGACGTCAAAGGCGCGGACTTGGCGATCGTGAATGGGGGCAGCTTGCGCAGCGATTTGCCCGCGGGTCCGCTCGACTACGGCGCGCTATTCGAAGCCATGCCGTTCGACAACACGGTCGCGACCATTCGGCTGAGCGGCGCCGAGCTGAAGGCGCTCCTCGCCGCGCACCTCTCGCGCGACGCGCACGGCATCGTCTCCGTGAGCGGCATTCACGTCAGCGCGCGCTGCGGTCATGCGGGGCTCGAGCTCAAGCTGCAACGCACCAACGGCAAACCGATTTCGGACAAGGAGCGGCTCGTCGTCGCCACGAGCGACTATTTGGCGACCGGCGGTGACGAGTTGTTCACACCGCTCAAGCTCCCGCCCGATCGGACGCAAATCGACGCAGGGACGAGCTTCCGCGACGCGCTCGCCGCATCCCTCAAGCATCACAAAGAGCTCTCGCCGAAAGACAAAGCCCTGTTCGATCCGGCGCATCCGCGTCTCGAACTGAGTTCGCCACGGCCAATCATTTGCAGCAATTGACCGAGCGCGCGGGTCGAACTACGTAGCGAGCGGCAGACTTTCCGTTCGATTCATCAAGGAGCAATCCCATGGCAGTTTCCAAAGCTTCCGCTAAATGGTCCGGCACGCTCAAAGAGGGTTCGGGGTCGATGAAGGGCGGCACGGGCTTCTTCGAAGCGCCCTTCACGTTTCTTTCGCGCTTCGAAGGCGCGACCAGCGGCACGAATCCGGAAGAGTTGATCGGCGCCGCGCAAGCCGGCTGCTTCTCGATGTTCCTCGCCGCGCAGCTCACCAACGCGGGTCATCCGCCGAGCAGCATCGAGACCACGGCGACAGTGCACCTCGGCGCTGGTCCCGCAGTGACCAAGATCGAGCTCGAAACGCACGCCGTCGTGCCGGGCGCGTCGCAAGGGCTGTTCGACGAAAAGGTCGCCTTCTCCAAAGCCAATTGCCCGATCTCGAAAGCGCTCGCGGGCGTGCCCGAAATCACGATCAACGCGAAGCTCGGCTGAACTCGCGTGCATCGCGCGCCTCGATGGCTGCTGCGAATCGTCGCGGCAGCCTGGGTGCTGAGCGCGACGCAGCGCGCCTTCGCGTATCGCCCGTTCGACGGCACGGACGCGGCCGTCGCCGAGCTCGGTCACTTCGAGCTCGAGCTCGGGCCCGCACACTACTATCGCCTCGGCTCGCACGATTACCTGATCGCGCCCGCCACGGTGCTCAATTTGGGCTTCGCGCGAGAGTTCGAGCTGGTCAGCGATTTCAGTCAATACGTCGGGCTCGAGCGCGTGCCGGGCGAGTCGCAAGTGCGGCTCGCGAACACGGACATCTTGGTCAAGTGGGTGTTTCGCCGCGGCAAGCTTCAAGACGCGAGTGGGCTCAGCATGGCGATCGAAGCCGGCCCGCTCTTGCCCGAAATCAACGGCGACGAAGGCTTCGGTTTGCAAGCGGACGTGATCGAGTCGTATCGCTGGCCATTCGGCGCGCTGCATCTCAACGAGCAAGTCGCGCGCTCGCGGTTGGACCATTTGGCGCTATTCGGCAGCGCGATCCTCGAAGGACCGGGTGAGCTCACTGTGCGCCCAGTCGCCGAACTCCTGCTGACGCGCGAACTCGAGCTAGGTTCAGTCTATTCGGCGCTCGGCGGCGTGATCTGGTCCGCGGCCGACGAGCTCGACATCGACGGCGGCCTGCGCGTCGCGCGTGAAGGTGGCCTCGACGCATTGGAAGTACGCTTCGGGCTGACTTGGTCGCCACGACTCTGGACGCCGTCTACGCCGGAATAACTCGGCTTCTACGGCTGCGCGCTTCGTACGCGCGATCGCGTAATCGAGCTCGGCTCAGGGTTCTTCGGGCTCGGGTTTCAGCGGCGGCTTCTTGAGCTTGCCTGCTTCGAACTCGGCTTCGACGTCTGGGTCGACCGCAGCCTTTTTGGTTGGCGGCGCGTCCGCGTTGTCGGCTTCGTCGGCTTCGGCTTCGTCGTCTTCCGCGTCCTCGTCTTCCGCGTCGTCGTCTTCCTCTTCTTCGTCTGCAGTGGCCTCGGCTTCTTCGTCTTCTTCGTCATCCGGCCGTTGCCCGTGCCGGCGCGCGGGCTCTGCTGGTAGCGGCTCGACCCAGCCGGCGGGCAGCTTGTGTTTGAATGCCCAATAGATGCCGTACCAGCCGAGCAGCGCGGGCAAGACGCTCAAGTATTGACCCATGCTGATCGCGGAGTGTGGATCGAGCGCTTCGATTTCCTTGTAACGCTCGGTGAACAAGCGGCCCGTGAAGTAGAGCGCGAAGAACCAAGCGATCAGCGCGCCGCGCGGGCGCTTTTCTTTGCCCATCGCGCGGTCGGCAATCAGTAGACCGATGAAGACGAGCGTGCCGAGCGCGATTTCGTAGAGCTGGCTCGGATAGCGCAGCGGGATCGGCACCGCGCCGTGATCGCCTGGATTGCGCGGGAAACGAATGCCCCAGCTTTGGTCGGGCACGATCTTACCGACGATTTCCGAGTTGAACAGGTTGCCGATGCGCACGACGGTCGCGCCGAGCGCCGCCGAAAACGCGAAGCGATCCGCGCCTTCGAGGAACGGCACGCCGCGCTTTTTCGTGAACAAATACATCGCGACGATCAGGCCGACGACCGCGCCATGGCTCGCCAGACCACCAGTCCAGATCTTGAAAATCCAAACCGGATCGGCGAGCGCTTTTTCGTAGTCGTAGAAGATCACGTGTCCGAGGCGCGCGCCAATCAGCACGCCGAGCACGCCGTAGACGATGAAGTCGCCGGCATCTTCCGGGCTGCCGCCGCCGCGCTTGATCTGCCAATTCAAGAGCGCGTGCCCGCCCAAAAACACGACCACGAAGAGCAAGCTGTAATAACGGAGCTCGACCGTCGGCCCCATGTATTGCCAGATCAGCGCGCCGGCGAGCGCGAAGATCAGGCCGGTGATCAGCTGCTCGCGTTCCTTCTTGAGCAACCCGTAGACGACCATCAGCGCGCCGAGCCCGGCGATCGTGGCCGCGACTCCACCGCGCGGGATGCGAAGAAAGACTGGATCGAGGTCCCAGGTGTAGCTCGGCAAAAGCAGCATCGCGCGCAGCGTAGTGCGCTCGGCGGAGCCCGGCAAATTGGGCGAATTGCGCACGAAAAGCCGGGCCGCGCGCACGGGCGCTGTTCGAAAATCAGAGCGCGCCCAGCGCGCGCAGCTCGCCCAGCGCAATTTGAGACCAACTGCGATTCGCCTTCGGGCTCGCTGGGCTCGGGTGCAAGATCGTGCCGATCGTGCCTTTGAAGTCAGGCAGCGCGTGCACCGCGCGCGCTTTGGCGAACGCGCCGACGCCGATCACGAAACGCGGCGAGAGCTCTGCCACGGTAGCGCGCAGCGCGTCGTCGCAGGCGGCGAAGAGCGGCGCTTGTTCAGCGCGAGGCAACTTGTCCGGAGTGAGATTTCGCGCGCCTTCGTCCATGAACACGAGCGGGCAGTAGTTCGCGACGAAGAAATCTTCGAAGAATTGCTCGGCGTTTTTGAAATGCGCATGCGCGAGCCCCCACAAGCGCGAGCCACTCACCTCCGAGCGCGCGCACTCGAAGCCGGTGATCAGTCGCTTGGGGTGCTCCAATTCGGGTTTTCCGACGCGCCCGGCAACCCCCAAAAAATCCCGCACCATGCGCACGTCGCCGAACGGCACGCCGGTCTGTGCCATGCCGAACGGCCCCGGATTCATGCCGAGCAAGAGCACGCGTTTCGGCGCGTGCCCGTACTGTTTCAAATAGGCCTCGTGCGGCGCGCGCGCGTATTCGAGCGGATTATAGACATAAGCAACTGGCGGTCCGAACTTCAGCGCGGAAACACGCTTGGACAGCGCGCGGCTCACTTGCACCAGGTTCTTGCTCATCCGACGGCGCGGAGATTGCCACGCCGGGGTTTGCGCCGCATCGCGGGGTTCGAAGCGCGCCCTTGCCCTTGCTCTGCCCGCCTCTTCGGATACACTCGCTCGACGCTCGGGGCGCGGCCCAAAGCCGCTGAGAAGCACCCGCAGAACCTGATCCGGTTAGCACCGGCGTAGGGAAGCGAGCCGAAAAAAGTCGGCAGCCATCCCGTCGCCCAGCGAGGAAGAGACGGAAACCATGTTGACCAGAAAGCTACCCCTCCGCGGCGCCGCAAACCCTTCGACCGATCGCGACGGCACGAACCCGGGTTCGTTCGCCAACGCGGCGAACGTGGGCGGCGCGCTGATGTACTCGTCGCCCGACACGCCCGGCATGCCTGCGTCGAGCGTGAAAACCGCCTGGGATTTCTTGCCTGAAGGTTGGCAGCGCGACGGCGATCGCGCGATTGCGCCCGCGGGGTTCGTGCCGGTGACGCAGCTCGAGCACGCGCGGCTCGGCATCGTCACGAAGGAGATGCGGCGCGTCGCCGAACGTGAGCCGCATTTGACGGCCGAGCAAGTGCGCACGGAAGTCGCGGCTGGCCGCATGATCGTGCCGGCGAACGTCGTCCATCTGAGGCACGCGCTCGACCCGATGTGCATCGGTCGCGCCAGCAAAACCAAGATCAACGCCAACATGGGCGCATCGCCGGTTTCTTCGAGCACGGACGAAGAAGTCGAGAAACTGAAGTGGGCCGAGCGCTGGGGTGCGGACACGGTGATGGATCTTTCGACGGGCGGCAATTTGGACGAGTGCCGCAAAGCGATCATCCAAAACTCGCGCGTGCCGATCGGCACCGTGCCGATCTATTCGATGATCATCGGCCGCAAAATCGAAGATCTGACCGTGCCGGTGATGCTCGAGAACTTGCGCGAGCAAGCGCGGCAAGGCGTCGACTATTTCACGATTCATGCCGGTGTTTTGCGCGAGCATTTGCCGTTCGTGCAAAAGCGTTTGATCGGCATCGTGAGCCGCGGCGGCTCGCTGCTCGCGAAATGGATGCTGGTGCACGGCGCGCAAAACCCGATGTACCAGCACTTCGAGGCGATCTGCGAGATCATGCGCGAGTACGACGTCTCGTTTTCGCTCGGTGACGGCCTTCGCCCCGGCGGCCTCGCGGACGCGAGCGACGACGCGCAATTGCGCGAGCTCGAGACACTCGGCGAATTGACCGAGCGCGCCTGGCGCAAAGGCGTGCAAGTGATGATCGAAGGGCCGGGACACGTGCCGTTCGATCAAATCGAATACAACATGAAGCTCGAGCGGCAGCTTTGTCACGGCGCGCCGTTCTACGTGCTCGGGCCACTCGTCACGGATGTCTTTCCTGGTTACGACCACATCACGTCATGCATCGGCGCGACGGCGGCGGCGTATCACGGCGCGGCCATGCTCTGTTACGTCACGCCGAAAGAGCACGTGGGCTTGCCGAAAAAAGACGACGTGAAACAAGGCTGCATCGCTTACAAAATCGCGGCCCACGCGGCGGACGTCGCGCTCGGTATTCCGGGTTCGCGCGATTGGGACGACGCGCTCACCAAAGCGCGCGCGGCGTTGAATTGGGAAAAGCACTTCGAGCTCGCCTTCGATGGCGACACCGCGCGCGCGTTCCACGACGAAGACCTCGATGTGGACACGGATTTTTGCGCGATGTGCGGCCATGACTGGTGCTCGGTGCGCATCTCCAAAGAAATCGTGGAATTCGCGAGCGGCAAAGCCGAAGGGTTCGAGCGCGAAAAAGTGACGCAATCCGCGGCGCTCAGCGACGAACAGCGCGAAATTCTCGAAAAGCGCGGCGTGCTCAGCCCCGAAGAAATTCACCGTTTGGCTTCGAAGACGCGCAAAGCCGTCGGCGCGGAAGGCGCAAAAGCTTCGTGCCACTCGGATTACGTCGAACCCACCGCGGCGCAACAAATCCAAGAGCGCTTGGTGCAACTTCGAACCAAGAGCGAAGTCTCGGCGGCGGAGTAAGCGTGTCGAACGAGGGGGGCAAGCCAGAGTTCGTGTTTCACATCACCGAGCGCAGCACGTTCAACGCTGCGCTCGAAACCGGCGTGTACGAAGCCCCCAGCCTCAAAGCCGAAGGCTTCATCCACTGTTCGAAGCGCGAGCAAATCGAGCGCACCGCGTCGCGGTTTTTTCGCGGCAAAAGCGGCTTGGTTTTGCTCTGCATCGACGCGGAGAAGCTCGGCGCTGCGCTACGCTTCGAGCCCGCGGACGGCGAGCTATTTCCGCATTGCTACGTCGGGATCGCGGTGGAGGGCATCGTCGCGGTGATCGAGTTTCCGTGCGATGGGAACGGGGAGTTTGGGGTGCCGGAAGAGGTGGCGTTGCTGCGGTGAGCAACTGACAGTTTCGCACGCGCCGTTGAAATCACTTGATGTCGAACTTGATCGCGGGCGTGCACGCGGCAGGCGAAATGTAGGGGGAATCCGAGCCTTGCATGATCTGGCCGAGCGCGGTCACCGCACCCGCGGCATTCGTGGAGAAGTGCGTGTACACGTGCGTGATGCAGCCCGCCGGGCAGTCGCCGCTGCCGCGATCGAAAACGTAGTGCCAGGTTGCACCGTCGAGCGTGAGGCAGATGGTCGAACCGCTGCCGGAGTTTGTCTCCGGTAAGACGGTCTCCACGCCTCGTAGCGCACCATACTGAGCGCCGACTTTGTCGAAATCGTAGATGCCCTTGAGCTCCAATTTGGCCAACGGTTGGTTGAAGCTCATCGTGAAGCTGATGTTTTTCACGACGTATGTTTGATTCAAGCAATCCCAATCGTGATACGTGCCCTGCTCCATCTCGGCGAGCACGGTGGGTCCGGCGCCGAGATCCCAGGTTCGACCGTCGGCGAGCGCGCTGTAAGTGATATCCGCCAATTCCGGCGCTTGCGCGTCGATCGCCGCGACGTCACGCACGATGCGATCGTAGATTGCTTGTTCGGCGACGACGCCGCTCGAAAATCTCAGCGCGAGCAGCTCGAGATTCGTGTTCGCTCGTGGCGTGGACGCGATCTCGGCCGCACTCGGCAGACCGGGTGCGCACGAGCTGGGCACCGACGCATCTACGTTGGTATCTGCATCCGGCGGGTTATCCGTTGCGACATCACCATTCGCGGACGCGTCGGCTACGCCGCCAGCATGGTTGGAATTCGAACTATCAATCTGCGCTCGACCACCACAAGCCGAGAGCAAGCACAGCGTGCTCAGCGCGAGGCGTGACCCGATCTCGAATCGTCCCCACATAGTCGAATGGGCTAGCACAGGAATGCCCGAACCGCCGAGCCACGCCGAGCGCGGCCCCAATATTTTTCGTAACATCACTTGACGCTCATATAAGCAGAAGCTTATATATAGTACGTGGAATCGTCGTTTGCGATCGTCGCCGAGCCAAATAGACGGGCTATTTTGAGCTTGTTGCTCGGGTCCGAGCGCTCGGTCGGTGAGCTAGAGCGCGAGCTCCGGCTGTCGCAGCCTTCGGTCTCGAGGCACCTGCGCGTGCTGCGCGAGGCCGGGTTCGTGGAGTCACGAGTCAAAGCGCAGCGGCGCTTGTATCGACTGAGGCCGGAGCCGCTGATGGAACTCGATGCGTGGCTCGTTCCCTTTCGGCGTTTCTGGTCGAAGTACGTCGATGCGTTGGAGCGACACCTGGACAAGGTGGATCAGTCGCCCGCTTTGAAAGGAAGAAAAAAACATGAAGCAAAGTGAGCAATACGAGCCAGGGGCCGCTTCGGGCGCTGAGATCGAAAAAGACGGCGAGAACTGGACGCTCGTGCTGGTGCGCGAGCTGCGCCATCCTCCGGAAAAGGTTTGGCGCGCACTGACCGAGCCCGAACAGCTTCGCGAGTGGGCTCCGTTCGACTCCAGCGCGAACCTCGGCAACGTGGGGACCGCCCAGCTGACGACGGTGGGAGCACCTGCGGCGCAGATCACCGAAACTCAGATCAAGCGCGCCGATCCTCCGAAAGCGCTCGAATACACCTGGGGCGGCGGCAACGTCCGCTGGGAGCTCGAGCCGCTCGGAAGCAACGGGACACGACTCACGCTGTGGCACAACATCGACCGTCGCTTCATCTCGATGGGCGCCGCGGGCTGGCATATCTGTATCGACGTGTTGGATCGGCTGCTCGCAGATCAGCCGATCGGGCGCATGGTCGGCCCCGAGTGTATGAAGTTCAGCGGTTGGCAGCGCCTGAATGCTGAGTACGCGAAGCAATTCGGCGTCGAATTGCCCAATTGGGCTTCACAGTGACGGCCTCGAGCATGCAGCGCAGCAAAGGAATGTTCATCGGCTTCTGGGTCGTCACTGCGCTCTTCTGCTTGCAGATGAGCTTCACCGCCTACGCGCAACTGCGTCTGCCACAAGTGGCGGATGCATTCACGCACCTCGGCTTCCCCGCCTACTTCCGAGTGGAGCTTTCGCTCGCCAAGCTGCTCGGCGTGGTGCTCTTGCTCGCGCCAGTGCCGGCGCGGCTCAAAGAGTGGGCCTACGCCGGCTTCGCCT
>DATATR010000149.1:0-18212 GCA_036268695.1 Polyangiaceae bacterium
AAGCGGTTGAGCTCTTGCGTCCGCTGCTCACGGCGGTCAAAGCCGAGCTTTCGATCGAGTCCGGCAACAAGCCGCTGCTCGTCAAAATCGCACCCGACTTGAGCGACGAAGATCTCGACGCGATCGCCGATCTCGCGCTCGATCTCGGCCTCGACGGCATCATCGCCACCAACACGACGATCTCGCGCGCGGGCTTGCACACGCCAAAAGAGCGCGTCGAAGCGCTCGGCGCGGGCGGCCTGTCCGGCGCCATCCTCAAGCAGCGATCGCTCGAAGTGCTCGTGCGTTTGAAGCGGCGGGTCGGCAAGCGGCTCACGCTGATCTCGGTCGGCGGCATCGAAACCGCCGAAGACGCCTTCGCCCGGCTTCGCGCAGGCGCATCCCTGGTGCAGATTTACACTGGCTTCATCTACGGCGGCCCGCTCACCGTTTGGTCGATGCAGCGCGGCTTGTCCCGTTTACTCGCGGAAGCCAATCTGCCTTCAATCCAAGCGCTGATCGACTCGGCGGAGTGACGCGCCGCGCGCTCACTCGTGCGCCGCGCACAACTCACGCAAAAAACATTTTTCGACACCAGCGCGCCGAAGCTCTGCCCTTGAACCGAAGGATTCGAAGCAAAACCGGAGCAAAGTAATGCATCGTGCCTATCGCTGGAGTTTGCCGTTGTTTCTCGGTTTGCCGATTTGCGCTTGTTCCGGCTCGGGGTCGGATGCTGGCAACGGCGCTGCGAATGGCGGCACTTCGGGCAATGTGAGCTCGAGCGGCAGCGCGGGCAACTCGTCGAGCGTGAACGACGGGCAGAGCGCCGCATCCGGAAGCGGCGGACAAACGACGGGAAGTGCCGGCAGCTCCTTCGCCGGCGGTTCAGGCAGCTCGAGCGTCGGCGCGAGCGGCTCGAGCGGCTCGAGCGCCGCAGGTATGAGCGGTGGCGGCACGAGCAGTGGCGCCGCGAACGGCGGGACGGCAAACGGTGGCACCAACGCGGGTGGCGCGAGCGGCAGCGCCGGAGCCGCGGGGAGCTCGAATGGCCCGAGCGCGTCGTATTTCATTGGTGCGGACATCACGTCGGTGCAAGCCGCCGAAGCGCGCGGCGCGACGTACAGCGACGGCACGAAGAAAGACATCTTTCAGCTCTTGAAAGATCACGGCTTCAACTACATCCGCTTGCGCACGTTCGTCGATCCCAAGGCCGCTGATGGCTACGACCAACAAAACGGCTACGCCGATCTCGCGCACACGATCAGCTTCGGAAAGCGGATCAAGGCCGCGGGTCTCGGCTTTTTGCTCGACTTTCACTACAGCGACAACTGGGCTGATCCCGGCAAGCAGTGCGTGCCGATCGCGTGGCAGGGTTACACCACGATCGATCAACTTGCGACCGCCGTGCACGACTACACGAAGGATGCGATCACGCAGCTCATCGCCGGCGGCGCGCGCCCGGACATGGTGCAGATCGGCAACGAGATCACGCCCGGCATGCTGCTTCACATCTGCGACAGCGGCGGCCAACCGACGGGCATGAACCCCGTCAACGGCAGCACCTCGAATTGGTCGAACCTCGGCGCGTTGCTCAATGCCGGCGTGAAGGGCGTCAAAGACGTCGACACCGGGATCAAGATCATGTTGCACATCGATCGCGGTGGCGACAAAGGCGGCTACACGGGCGGCGCGCTCGGCACGAGCGAGAGCTTCATCACGAACGCCCAGAAGCAAGGCGTGGTCTTCGATGTCTTCGGCGAGTCGAGCTATCAAGCCTATCAAGGCGATCCGAACAGCACTTCGAACACGGAGACCGATTGGATGAAGACTTTCAGCGGCCTGGCCACGAAGTTTCCGAACATTCAGCTGGTCGCCGCCGAGTACGGCCCCATGCAGCGCGAGATCAACGACGTCGTCTTCGGGCTCGCGAACAACCAAGGTCTCGGCACGTTCAACTGGGAGCCGACCGAGCAAGGCGACTGGAACACCGGGCACTCGCTGTTCACGGCGAAGGGCAACGCGAATACCGCGACCGCGGACTTGGCGCTCTACGACGCCATGAAGACGGCGTACGCGTCGCGTCTTTAGTCGGGGCTCAGCTCCGTGCCATCTGCACGGAAATAAGATCTCACTGTTCATCGCATCTCGCCTGCGCTCCTTCTCCCTCTTTCGCGCCGGAGCGCGCGCGAAGGCCATGGGCCAGATGCACGGAAATAAAACAAAGCAGCTGATCCGCCAGGCTGATCACGGTTCTAGAATGGAGGCGGGAGCCAACTAGACCTGACCGAACAGGCGCCTGTCGCGCAGCGAAATGCGCGGGCGGCCAAGCGCGAACTCAGCGCAGGGCCAAAACATCCTGAAGAATGTCGCGCGCTCCGGCGCGAAAGAGGCCGCGCCTTGCGCGGCTGGGGTCGTCGAACTATTCCCTCGTCGGTGGCCATGAACAGCGAATACCTCGATCGCGGTGTGTCGGCGACGAAGGACGACGTGCATCGCGCGATCGCCAAGCATTCGGCCGGCGAAGTGCCCGGCGCGTTTTGCAAAGTGATCGCCGATCCCGCCGGTGACCCGAACATGGTCGGCGTGATGCACGCGGACGGCGCAGGAACCAAATCATCCGTCGCGTATCTGCTCTACGCGGAGACCGGCGATGCGAGCGTTTTTCGCGGCATCGCCCAAGACGCGTTGGTGATGAACACGGACGATCTTTTGTGCGTGGGCGCGACGAGCGGGTTCTTCGTGAGCAACACGATTGGCCGGAACGCGCACCGCGTGAAGGGCGACGCGATCGCCGCCTTGATTGACGGTTACGAGGCGTGCGCGGAAATGCTGCGTCGCCATGGCATCGAGATCACGCTCACCGGCGGCGAAACCGCGGACGTGGGCGATCTCGTGCGCACGCTGATCGCCGATTCTACGGTGTTTGCTCGCGTGCCGCGCGCGAAAGTGAGCGATTTTTCGCGCCTCGAAGCGGGCGACGTGATCGTCGGTTTGTCCTCGACTGGCAAGGCCAGCTACGAGCAAGACGAAAACTCGGGCATGGGCTCGAACGGGCTCACGCTCGCGCGCCACGCGCTGCTGGCGCACTCGTACGCCGGATCTTTTCCGGAGAGCTTCTCCGAGACGATCGCGCTCGCCAAAGTCTACATCGGCAAATTCAAATTGTCCGACACGCTGCCCGGCACTTCGCGCACCGTCGCTTGGGGTTTGCTCTCGCCGACGCGCACGTATTTGCCGATCGTGCGCGCGATCCTCGACTCTGAGCTCGCGCCGCAGGTTTTGGGGGTTTTGCACTGTAGCGGCGGCGGCCAAACCAAGTGCCGCGGCTTCGGCCGCGGAGTGCACTACATCAAGGATTCGCTGTTCCCGACGCCGCCACTTTTCCAAGCCATTGCCGATTCGGGCGTCGCGTGGAAAGAGATGTATCAAGTGTTCAACATGGGCCATCGCCTCGAGCTCTACGTGCGACCGAGCGCCGCGGCGGGCGTGATCGAAGCTGCCGCGCGTTTCGGCGTGGAAGCAAAAATCGTCGGGCGGATCGCGAAGCATGGCGACGCTGCGGCGAATCGCGTGACCGTGGTCGGTAGCGGCGGAACGCACGAGTACCCGTGACGCGCACCCACTTCACGTACGCCACGAGGAAGAGCGCGCTCGCCCTCGCGCAGTGCCGCGCGCTCGTCGCGCTGCTGCAAAAGGCGCATCCGAGCTTCAGCTTCGAAGAGCTGCAAGTCGTCACCACGGGCGATCAGGTGCAGGATCGCGCGCTCAGCGAGATTGGTGGCAAAGGGCTTTTCATCAAGGAAATCGAAGAAGCCTTGCTCGACGGCCGCGCCGATTTTGCGGTGCACTCGTCGAAAGACGTGCCGCCCGAAGTCGCGCCGTCTTTGAGCGTGGATTGTTTTCCGCAGCGCGTGGACGCGCGCGACGTGATCGTGACGCGCAGCGGCGCGGGGCTCGACGCGCTGCCCGCGGGCAGCACGGTCGGCACGTCGTCGCTCAGGCGCCGGATTCAGTTGAGCGAGCTGCGCCCGGATTTGGTTTTTTCCGTGCTGCGCGGCAACGTCGACACGCGAATTCGGAAATGTCGCGCGGGCGAAGTCGAAGCGATCGTGCTCGCGCGCGCCGGCATGCTGCGCCTCGGGATCGAAGGCGAAGCCAGTCAGATTTTGACGCCCGAAGAATCGCTGCCCGCGGTCGGGCAGGGCGCGCTGGCGGTCGAACAGCGGGCGGGGGACAGCGAAGTCGCGGCGTTGCTCGCGCCCATCTCGCACCCTGAAACGAAAATTGCCGTCATGGCCGAGCGCGGCGTGATGCGCGCGGTCGACGGCAATTGCCAAACCCCGGTCGCCGCCTTCGCCCTGCGTGAAGGCTCGCAAATTTGGCTGCGCGCGCTGCTCGCCGAGCCGGATGGTGCGAATCTGCGCAGGGACCAACTGCGCGCGCCGTGGCCCACGTCGGAAAGTGACGCTGCGGCTTTGGGCGAAAAACTGGGGCGTGCTTTGAAGGTGAAAGCGTAAGCCGGGCACCGCGTTCTTCGGCTTCGAGCGCGGCGGGCTCGCTCGCGAACGCGGGCTACCAGTGCGGGCCGCGGCGTGCGCGCTGAACCCAACAGTCCCTCGGCTCCGGCCTCGGCCGAGTCTGTCTTGTGCCTCTTTTCCCGCGCGCGCTCCGTGGTATGGTCCGCGCCATGTTCGTCCGGAAGCTCGCCCAATGTTCGCTCTTGGCTGCGCTCGCGGTTCCGCTAGCGCTTTCCGTCTCTGCTTGCGGCAACAGCGGCGGGGCACAACACGCCGAAATCAAAGCCGGGGAGATGCCCGCTGGCGGCGAGTGGCAAGGCGTCTACTACAGCCCCGTCTACGGCTATTTGCACATCGTTACCGAAGGCAAGACCGCGCAAGGCGCGTGGCGCACCGGCGGCGGCGACGCTTACGGCGAGCTGCAAGGCGAGACGGACGGCAACATCCTTCGTTACAGTTGGACGCAGCACAAAATCGGCATGGTCGGTGCCGAAGCCGACAGCAAAGGCAACGGCTACTTCAAGTACTCGATCCCGAAGCAAGGCGAAGCGCACAAGATCAGCGGCGAGTGGGGTCTTGGCGACAGCAACGCCGGGAACAGTTGGGAAGCCGTGAAGCAAACCAACATGCAGCCGAATCTGCAATCGGTGAAGCCGGACGAAATCGAAGGCAAAGTGAACGCCGGCGGCTGGGATTCGGACGACAAGAGCGGCGGCGACAAAAAGAAAGATGACGGCGATACGCCGTCTCCGTGAACCGTGCCGGGTGATGCAGCAAAGGGGCTCCAATTTCGCGAGCCCCCGATTTTCGAACGCGGCTCAAAAGGCAGAAGCGGGGTTTCGCTCGGCGCGCTCGACGTGCCGGAAGTCGATTTGAATCGGGCTTTGCCGGGCATCGCGCGGAGCGTGCCGGCCGAATTGCCCGAGGTCAGCGAGCCCGAAGCGATTCGTCATTTCGTGCGCTTGAGCCAGTGGAATTTCAGCATCGACACGCAGTTTTATCCGCTCGGCTCGTGCACCATGAAGCACAACCCGAAGGTCAACGAGTGGGCCGCGCGTCTCGACGGCTTCGCGAATCTGCACCCGCTGACTCCGCCGCACCTCGCGCAGGGCGCGCTCGAAATCATGGTGCGCCTGCAAGCGCTGCTCGCCGAAATCGTGGGCATGGACGCGGTGAATCTGCAGCCCGCGGCCGGCGCGCAAGGCGAGCTCACCGGGCTGATGATGATCCGCGCTTATCATCAGAGCAACGGTCGAGCGCCGCGCAAGATCTTCATCCCGGACAGCGCGCACGGCACGAATCCGGCGAGCTGCGCCTTGAACGGCTTCGAAGCGGTGCCGTTCGCGTCGGGCCGAGCAGGCATCGTCGAGCCGGAAACGCTGGCACGCGCGCTCGAAGCCGCCGGGGACGACGTGGCCGGGCTGATGATGACCAACCCGAACACGATCGGGCTCTACGAAAGCGCGATGCCGAAGCTGGTCGAGCTCGTGCACGCAAAAGGCGGCCAAGTCTACGGCGACGGCGCGAACATGAATGCCGTGCTCGGTCGCGCTCGCCCGGGCGACGCGGGCGTGGATGTGATGCAGTACAACCTGCACAAGACGTTCACCACGCCGCACGGCGGCGGCGGCCCGGGCTCCGGCCCGGTCGCGTTCAAGCGCCATCTCGAGTCGTTTCAACCGACGCCCGTCGTGCGCCGCGAAGGCGACTACTTCATCGTCGATGCGGATCGACCGCACTCGGTCGGACGCGTGCGCTCGTTCCTCGGCAACTTCGGGATGATGGTGCGTGCCTATGCATACATCCGCGAGCTCGGCGCCGAAGGGCTGCGCGCGGTGAGCGATCTGGCCGTGCTCAACGCGAATTACATCGCGGCCGCGCTACGCGGCGTTTTGCCGCTCGCGTTCGAAACGCCGATGCTGCACGAAGCCGTGTTCACGGACAAAGCGCTCGAAGCGAAAACCGGCGTAAAAACCCTGGATCTTGCCAAGCGCTTGATCGACTACGGCTATCACCCGCCGACCGTGTATTTTCCGCTCGTCGTGCGGGGCGCGCTGATGGTCGAACCGACCGAGACCGAAACCAAGCAGACGATCGACTCCTTCGTGGAAGCCGTGAAAGCGATCGTGAAGGAAGCGGAAGAGTCGCCCGAGCTCGTGAAGGGCGCGCCGCACTTGACGCGCCTCGGCCGGCTCGACGAAGCGCGCGCCGCGCGCAAGCCGCGCCTGCGTTGGTCGAAGATCGCGCTCGAAACCAGCGAAGGCAACTGAGCCCGCGAGGCCAGCGTGCCGTCGAGCTCGAGTCTTTCGCTTGCCGAGCTGCTCAGCTTGCAGCGCGAGCTTCACGGTCCGCGCCGCTTGCTCGAAAACCTAGGCGACGGCTTTTTGTACCGCAAAAATCCGTTCTTTCGCCGCATCCGTGAGGCCGCGCTCGCACGCGGCGTTCGCTTCACGCTCCGGGACCCGGGCGACTACTTCGCGTTTCCGCTGGTCGCGCTCGACACGATTCTGCGCACGCGCAAAGTGCCGTATCGCGCGAACTACTCCGCGCTCCGCGCCTTCGAGCGCGCGCGCCCCGGTTTCTTCACGCTCGCTGATTTGCGCTCGAATCGCCCGCTGCCAAACTACATTTTGCACGAGTCGGCGCACGCGGTCGCGTTCCACGAGCTGTTCGGTCGCCCGCGCGACCCATTCGCCGCGCAAGCCGAACCCCAACACCTCGTGCGCGTGCAGCTCGGCGAAGCCTACGCGATGACGGCCGAATACTTCGCGGCCTGCGCCGCGTCTGGCTCGCTGCACGCTTGGCTCTTGTCGATCAATTCGTATCGCCATCGCACGCCCGCAAAAAAAGCCGTAACCGAACTCAGCGAGCGGCTTGGCTTGGCTTTTTTGGTTTGGGTTGCCTTGCTCGGTTTTTTGCAAAATATTTTTTTCATTGAGCGCTTTTCGCGGCGCGCATTGGAGCGCGCGCTCGAGCTTTTTCCATTCGAAAAAACGCCGCGCGTTGCGGCGAGTGAGCGCGCGCGTTTGTGCCGCGCGGTCAGCGAATTCATGGTCATGAATCCCGAATTCCGCCACGACACCACGCGTCTGTACTTGTCGATGCACGGTCATTCTCGCGCCGTCCGTCGCGTGCTCGCCGCGGATCCGTTGGAGCTGATCGCGACGGACCGCGAGCTTCCGTCACGGCTCGCGCGGCTGATTCGGATCTTGAGCGAGTGAGTTGCACGCGTGCGCCATGCGGCAGCGGTCGCCGTACGCGACGATTCGAGAGCTACCTGTGCGAGCGAGCGCCGTCCGCGCTGAATCCACACTCTCGCCCGGACGCCACGGCCAAGCTCAGTGCCGTGAACGAGAGCGCGCGTCGCTCCGAGTGCGAGTGGGTTTGCGAACGCGATTCTCAGTTGCATTTGCAACTTGAAAACGAAGTCACGAGAGCCCGCGCGACCGAGCTTCGCGGATTCGCCGCGCTTCTGTCACTCTATCGCGCAAAACACAGGCGATTTCTGGCGGCTTCGCCGGTTCGAACCTGACAGCGCCCGAACCCGGAATTAGACTCCAGCGTTCGACACGGCGCCGAAACGTCAACCCAACTACGGAAACTCAAACTCAATGCTGTCTCGCCCTTCGATCGTCTCGGAAACTCTCGACACGCATCGCAAAGCGCTCGCGATCAACTTGGACCCGCGGCGCTACGGGACCTTCGCCGAAATCGGCGCGGGGCAAGAAGTGGTGCGTTGGTTTTTCCGCGTCGGCGGTGCGGCGGGCACAATCGCCAAGAGCATCTCCGCCTACGATATGGCGGTGAGCGACGCGATTTACGGACACACCGAGCGTTACGTCGCGCGCAAGCGCCTGCAAGCCATGCTCGATCACGAGCACGCCTTGAACCTCGAGCGGCTGAAGGAAGCGCGCGGCGACACGACCGCGTTTTTCGCCTTCTCGGACACGGTGTCCGCGCGCAACTTCAAAGGCACGAACGAATGCCACGGCTGGATCGGCGTCAAATTCCAGGCTCATCCGCGCGACCAAGACAGCCAAATCATCATTCACGTGCGCATGTTGGACAACGAAAATGCACTGCAACAAGAGGCGCTCGGCATCGTCGGCGTGAACCTTTTGTACGGCGCGTTTTTCATGCATCACGATCCGGATCGCCTGGTCGAGTCGCTGCTTCACAACCTGACGACCGAGCGCATCGAGATCGACATGATCGAATTTGCGGGCATCGAGTTTCGGCACGTGGACAATCGCGTGATGAGCTTGAAGCTGGTGCAGCTCGGCTTGTCTGGTGCTGCCATGTTCGGCGCGCACGGCGAAGTCTTGCAGCCGGCGGAGGTTTTGCATCGCCATCCGGTGTTGGTCGAGCGCGGTAGCTTTCGGCCGGTCACGCGCGTCAACATCGACATGTTGAACAGCGCGCACGAAGCGTTCGCGAGATCGCTGCCCGAGGGCGAAGGCCAAGTCGTGCAGCTGCTCGAAATTACGATGCGCAATTTGATGGCGAGCGGCGAAATCGACTATCGCGATTTCCTGGCGCGCGCGGACATGTTGGCTGCGACCGGCAAAACCGTGCTGATTAGCGACTATTTCGAGTATTACCGGCTCGCGGCGTACCTGCGCCGTTACACGTCACAGCGCATCGGCATCACCATGGGCGCGGGCAGCTTGCTCGAGCTGTTCGACGAAAAATACTACGCGCACCTCGAAGGCGGCATCCTCGAGTCGTTCGGCCGGCTCTTCAAAAACGATCTCCGGATTTACGTTTACCCATTGCTCGAGCCCGGCACCCAAAACCTCGTCACGATCGAGAACCTGAACGTCGCGCCCGAGCTGCGGAAACTCTTCGGCCACCTGGTTGACCGCAACTGCATCGTGCAGCTCCAGAATTTCGATCGCTCGCTGCTCCACATCTTCTCGCGGGATGCGCTGAAGCGCCTCAAATCCGGCGATCCGAGCTGGCAAGAGATGGTCCCGCCCGAGATCGCCGAAGTCATCCGCAAACGCGGTTTGCTCGGTTATCACCCGGCTGCCGAAGCACGCACTGACGACGCGCGCGCCGCGGATCGCGTCAACTGATCGAGCTCGCCCTCGGCGTCACTCGCCGTGCGTTATGCACGAACACAATGCCGGTAGCGCCGCGAAATTGCTTCTCGTGGCGAAAAAGCCCAGCGCTCGGAGTGCTTCCGGCTACTCCGCGGGCTGCGAGCGTGTGCTAATTTCGCGGCAGAATCGAACCGCCGAGGGAGTCCACCATGCGTACGAATTGGTTGCCGCTCACCGTCCTTCCGTTGCTCTTCGCTTGCAGTCATCCGGAGGCCGCAGCATCGAGTCCATCATCGACGAGCGCGAGCCCCGCGGCGAACACCGCGCCCGTCGCGACGACCGCGATGGCAGCGCCGCCCACGGCTGCCGCAGCTCCCACCGCGGAGGCTTCGACGTTGCTCGCCGTGGGCAGCCAAGTGCCGGACGTATCCGCCGTCGAACAAGGTGGGAAAACGATCAAACTACGCGAGCTCAAGGGCAAGCCGCTGATCGTCTACTTCTACCCCAAGGATGACACCACTGGCTGCACGATCGAAGCCAAGGGCATCCGCGATCAATACAAAGAGCTCAAAGAGCGCGCCGTCGTGCTCGGCGTTTCGAGTGATACGCAAGATTCGCACAAGGCGTTTGCCGACAAATACTCGCTGCCATTCCCGCTGCTGGTCGACACGTCGCACGCCGTCGCCGAGGCTTTCGGTGTGCCGCTGAACGGCGGCCACGCCAAGCGCGTCACCTTCGTGATCGACAAAGACGGCAAAGTCGCCAAAGTGTTCCCGAACGTGAATCCCGACGGGCACGCCACGGAATTGCTCGACGCGCTCAAAACCCTCAGCTGATTTCAAAGCGATTGATGACCGAGGCGAACGTCGAGCTTCGGGTGCCGCGCGGCGAGCTCTTCGAGCTGGTTCAAGCTCTCGACGCTTGCCGGCGGATCGTCCGAGAACGTGCCCGGCTCGACGCGGTTCTTCCAACCCCACGCGGTGTGGCACGCGTCTCCCGTAAGCAAAACCGGCCCGTTCGGCGTGCGCGCGACGAATGCGACGCTGCCCGGCGTGTGCCCTGGCACGTGCAAGGCCCACAACGTGCCGTCGCCGAACACGTCGAGCACGCCCGCGAACACGCCGCTCGGATCGCGCGAAAATTGCCAGGTTTGTAGCGACCCATGCGCGCCGAGCGCGCGATCGATGATCGGTTGCGTGAGCAGATTCATCGCGCCGCGTTCGCTGGCTTCGCCAGGACCAACGTAGAGCGGGACTGAGCTCGGAACATCGGGCATGCCGGCCACGTGATCGAGGTGCAGGTGTGTGAGGAACACGCCGTTCAGCGTTTCACCGTGCGCTTTCAGCCACGCGCCGGTCGAAGCGTGCACTTTCATCAACTCGACGTGCGCGGCCTTGGCAACGATGCCGCTGAGCGCGGCGTGCTCAGGGTCATGCTCGAGCGCATCTTCTACGCCCGTGTCGACCAAGAATGTGCCGCGCGTCGGGTGCTGGATTACGTGGAAAAAGATTTTGATCGGCTCGGGGCCGTCGACGAGACCGGCCGCGCGAGCTTTCGGATGCTTCAGGTTGAGCAGCCCACTGCGATCGACCTGCCATTCGGCGCCGACCACGGTTTGCACCGTGACCGGCCCGGGTTCATCGATCACCGCCTCGAGCGCTTGGGTCGAGTTCGGCGTGCCGAGCCGAGCCGTCGCCACCGCGTGGCGTGAGGCGGGCCAATTGCACGCGACGAGCACGAGCAGCGCCAGCGCGGCAGCGACCAAACCAACAATAAAACCCGTGCGCCGAGAGAATTTGGGGAACGTCATGAGCTCAATCTATGCCCCATGGATTCGGATGGGTATTCGCGAAATTACCATGGTAGCATCCGAATATGGATATAGCTTGGGAAGACGCGCGGCTGTTCTTGGCCGTGGCCGAAGCTGGCAGTTTGAGCGCCGCGGCGAAGCGTTTGAAGATCGCGCAGCCGACCGTCAGTCGGCGCGTCGCGGAGCTCGAAGCCGAGCTCGGTGAGTCGCTGTTTGCGCGCAGCGTTGGTGGCGCGACGCTCACCGCGCTCGGCGAGCGGCTGCTCGAGCCCGCGCGGCGCATGGCGGAGTGGGCGACCGAGTTCGAGCGCGCCGCCGAGAAGAGCGAGACCGCGCTCGAAGGCGTGGTGCGCATCACCGCGCCGCCCGGGCTCGCGTTCGAATTTTGCGCGCCCTTCGCGGTCGTGCTGCGCGATCGTTTGCCTGGAGTGCGGCTCGAAGTGGTGTCGACCGTGCGTTACTTGGATCTCACGCGCCGCGACGCCGATCTCGCGCTGCGCATCGAAAAGCCGACTCAGCGCGAGCTCACGACTCTGGTCGGGCTCGAGCTCGACGCGTTACCGTTCGCGTCGCGCGAGTACGTCGCGCGCTTCAAAGCTCCGCCGAGTCTCGCGGAGATCGATTGGATTGCGTGGGCTCCGCCGCTCGACGCGCTGCAACCCAACCCGACGCTCGCGCGCATGATCCCGAATTTTCGGCCCGCGTTCGCCTCCGATGATTTTTTGGTTCAGCTGCGCGCGGCCGAAACGGGTCTCGGCGCGATTTTTCTCGGGCATTTCAAGCACCGCTTCGCGCGCGAGAATGGGCTCGTGCCGCTTCGCGCGCGCGATCTCGGGCCGGTGCGGAGCGGCTTGTACCTCGTGTCGACCAAGAGCGCGCTCGCGATTCCGCGCGTGCGTGCGGTCGCGGATTTGCTCAGCGCCGAGCTTTCGCCGAGCAAGCCTGCGCGTCCCGCGAAGCGTGCGCGGCGCGTGTAAATCGAAGCAACCTCTGGTGGCTGAGATTCACCCCGAAAACCCAACCAACCCAGCTGCTCGAAGCCGTGCCGCGATTTTGCGATACGCCCACGACGGACCGAACTAGACCACGATTATGGCTGAAACCAAGACCTATACCGGTTCGTGTCATTGCGGAAAAGTGCGTTACGAAGTCACGACGGCGCTCGAGAGTCTCGGCGAGTGCAATTGTTCGATCTGTTCGCGCGCGGGTTATCGCATGACCTTCGTGAAAGCCGACCAGTTCAAACTCTTGAGTGGCGAAGACGCGCAGACCGATTACCAATTCAACAAGCACAACATCCACCACTGGTTCTGTTCGACCTGCGGCATTCGCTCGTTCGGTTCGGGCACCGGTCGTGACGGCGAGAAGATGTACATGATCAACGCGCGCTGCCTCGAAGGCGTCGATCTCGACGCATTCGAGCTGAAGAAGTACGACGGAAAACGCCTTTGAACCCGCGCTAATTCGCGCGCGTTGGTTCGAGGAAGCGGCGCAATTGCTGCGCGTGCGGGCTCTCTGGGTGCGTCGCGATGAAACTCTCTGCGTCGCGTGCAGCGGCCTCTGCTTTGCCGCGCGCAGCGAGCGCCTCGATCAAGAGGACTTCGCGTTCTTGGGTGAGCGCGCCTTTCGGGAACTGACGCTGCAAGCGCAGCAACGTCACTTGCGCTTCGCGCGGATGGCCGCCGCGCAGTTCGGCGCGGGCGCGCTCGAGCAAGGTGCTTTCTTCGCGCAATGGATCGCGCGTGGCGGAACGGTTCGCTGATCCAGGCGCGACGGACGCAGAGGGCGCAGTCTCGGAATTATCGGTTTGCGCGTTCGGAGTGGCGGCCATTGGCTTGCTGCTGGTGGCCGGCGGCGCGGGCACGGTTCGAGCTTGCGCCTGGATCTGGCTCGCGCCGGCTTCGCGCTGGCTTCGTTCATATTGAACGGCGCCTGCGCCGAGGGCGACGATCATCACCGGCACCGCGGCGACGGCCGTCTTCGACCCAACCAGCTTCAGGGCGGCACGCCAAAACGCGTTCGCCCAGGAGTTGGCTCCGGCGACCGCACTCAGCCCAGAGCCGATCAGCTCCGCGCTCAGCGCGTTCCAGATCAGTTCTTTCGCGCCGGCCGGGACCGTGATCGTACGCATGCCATCGAGCAGCGCGAACTCGAGCCGCTCGGGCGAAGCGCCATTCACTAGGCGCGCCGGATCCGCTCTGAGCTCTTGGATTGACGAGACTGATCCCATCCAAGCCATTGGTGGGCGGAGCCGGCTGGCGGGATCACAAACTTCTTCTGGTCGCGGAATAGCGGGTTCTTGCGCCGCGCCTCGCACGAAATGCCTCGAGAAACTAGGTTTTCAGGCGACTCTGCTAGGCATGCCGCACGCCAGAAGGTGAGGGCCTGTGCGCGGCATCCGTTCATCTACCGACGGTAGTGCGAATGAACGAGTCGTAGCGCGCGGCGATCTTGGCCCAGGAATAACGTTCGGCGATTTCGCGACTGAGCTGACCCATCGCCGGCAGCTCCGCGCGGCGGTTCAGCATCTCGAGTACCGCGTCCGCCAGCGCGCGCGGATTTCGGTGTTCTACGAGGAAGCCACTCCGGCCGTGTTCGACGTAACTGCGATTTCCAGGGTGGTCGCTCGCCAGGAGCGGAAGGCCGTACGCAGCGGCTTCGATCATCGCGAGCGAGGAGCCCTCGCGCGCGCCGTAGAAAAGATAGGCGTCCGAGCTCAAATAATAGGAGGCAATGTCTTTGTACTCGACGCGTCCGAGAAACGAGACGTTGTCCGCCACGGCGTGTTCGTCCAAGACCCGGCGGATTTCGTCCTCAGCGCGACCATAGCCGACGATGCGCAGGTGAAAGTCGTCGCGCGTCCTTTTGACGATGCCGAGCGCCTCGATGATCTGTTGGAAACCTTTGCGCAGCACCAAGCGACCAATTGACAGGAGCTCGAGCTTTGGCCCGTTCGCGTTGGGGCGCGCTAGCGTGGTCGGCACGGTCGTTCCGTTTGGAATCGAGATCAGTCGGCCGTGCTCGATGTACGGCATGGCCAAGTCTTCCAACCCCTCCAGGATGGTGACCCCGGCCGCGTTGTTGACCACGAGCTTGAACACCGCCGCGAGCTTGCCGACGTGCTTCTTCATCGCTGATTCGACGCCCGGAGTGTCCGCGGCATCGACGAAGACGATCGCCGGGATGCCGAGCGCCTTTTGCATCGCGAGCGCGATCAGCCCGGACGGAATTGCGAAGACAGCGAAGGCCGCGTCGTAGCGCCGCAAAGCGGCGCGAGCGAGCATCTGCGGCAACCCGAAACCGAAATAAGTCAGGTGTTCGAGCAGCGTGGAGTCCGATACGGAGCGCCGTGCGGTGGGGAAGCGATGCACCTCGAAACCGTCGCTCCGTTCCACGCGCGGAAAATCGTGACCGATTCGCGTCGTCAACAGATCGATTTCCCAGCCGAGCTTGACGAGCTCCTTGGAGATCTGTTCAGCGAAGACAGTGCCGCCGGACAAGACCGGATAATACTCGTGGGTGATGAGCGCGAGCCGGCCTGTCATGACTCGGTCAGCTCGAGATTCCGCGGAGTGCCAGGTATTCGGCGTAGTCACGCAAGTAGTCGGCGTTGTCGTAGGGCAGGTCCGCCAAAACGACGAGCACCGTGTCTTCAGTGCGATAGGTTTCGCTCGCCCAAATCATGGGCGGAACGTAAAGCAATTTGTCGGAGCTGGTGAGCTCGACGCGGCGCTTCTCGCGTCCGTCGTCACACAGAACTTCGATCGCGCCGCGCACGCAGACCAGCGCTTGTTTGCATTCGCGGTGCGCATGGTCTCCGCGCGTCGCGCCCGGGGCGACCCCGGTGACGCAAAACACTCGGTTCACGGCGAAAGGCACCGGGTTCTGATGTTCCATGAACACGAGCGTCCCCTCGGCTTGGAACTTCTTGAGCGGAAAAACCTGCAGGTCTTTGATTGACACAGCAGTGGGATCAACGGCGTTCATACGGTGCTCGGTGGTCCCCAGTAGTAGCCAATTGCGGGATCATCGTGTGGGATTTTTATCTGATCCGTGGGATCGTAAACGCGGTTCGCGAGGTAACAGATGACGGCGGGGCCGCGCACGATGCGGTAGCCATGCGCCACGCCCGGAGGCATGGTGAAGAACGTCGGGTTATTCGTCGAATCGGTCAGGAAATCCATCACCACGCCGAAGGTCGGCGAGTTCTCGCGTCGATCCGCGAACGCAAATTTCACGATGCCCGACAGGTTGGTCATCGATTCCGTTTGGTCCCAATGCAGGTGCCAGGCCTTGGCGATGCCTTCGTAGACGACGGACGAGCTCAGTTGCGCAAAACCCTGGAAGCCGGGCTCCGTCGCGCGAATGAGCTCGCGAAAATCGCCGCGCTCGTCCACGTGGCGCTTCAACGCGCGAATTCCGAGTCCTTCGATCGTTTTTGTCGTCGTCAATCTGGTCTCAACGGTAGGCGGAGCGCAACGCGCCGACGACTCGATCGAAGTCGCTCGCGCTCAGCTCGGGATACATAGGAAGAGAGAGGATTTCGCCGGCAGCGGCTTCCGTCGCGCTCAAGGTTCCGAGCGTGCGGATGCGGCCGCGATACGCCGGCTGCAAATGCACGGGCGCTGGGTAGTGGATTGCGGCTTGAATGTCGTGCGCTTTGAGGCGTGCCACTAGTGTTTCGCGCTCGGAGGAACGCAGCACGAACAAGTGGTAAACGTGGCGAGACTCTGCGCGCTCCTTTGGCAAAGCGAGCGGCAGGTCGGAAAGTGCGTCGCGGTATTGTTGCGCGATGCGCCGGCGCGATTCGGTATCTGCCTCGAGGTGCGGCAACTTCGCGCGCAGGATCGCGGCCTGCAGCTCATCCAGTCGCGAATTGCCGCCCGGGATCTTGCTGATGTAACGCTCGGCCCAACCGTATTCGCGAAGCAGCTGACAGCGTTCGGCGAGCGCGGCGTCCTTGGTCGCGACGAAGCCGCCGTCGCCGATCGCGCCGAGGTTCTTGGTCGGATAGAAGCTGAACGCGGCGATGTGGCCGATGCTGCCGACTTTCTGCCCTTGATATTCGGCGCCGTGCGCTTGCGCACAGTCCTCGATCAGCCAGAGCCCTTTCTTCTCACAGAGCTGCTTGAGCGGCGCGAGATCTACCGGTTGTCCATACAAGTGCACGGCCACGACGGCCTTCGTGCGCGGAGTCAGTGCGGCTTCGACCTGACTCACGTCCATGACGAACTCTCGAGGATGGATATCGACGAGCACGGGGACCGCGCCCGCTTGTTCGATCGCGGAGACGGTCGCGACCGCCGTGTGTGAAACGGTCACGATCTCGTCGCCTGCGCCGACAGCGCAGGCCGAGATCGCGATGCGCAGCGCGTCCGTGCCGTTCGCCACGCCGATCCCGTATAGAACGCCGAGGTAAGTCGCGAATTCCCGCTCGAACGCGGCGCATTGTTCGCCCTTGATGTAGATGCCCTTTTCGAGGACATCACGGATCGCCGCGTCAATCGCGCTCTGATGAGCCAGGTACTGCGCGCGTGGGCTCGCGCACAGGATCATGGCAGAGCCCCCACCTCTGGCACGAACATGATCCACTTCCCGCCGTTTGCAGTGAAGGTTTTTTCGTTCTCGAGAATTTCCTTCTTGTGATTCCAGCCGAACAGTACGGCGAAATCCGGCGGCGCGGAGCGGAACACCTCCGGCGCCACGATCGGGATGTGCATCCCGGGCGAGAACTTACCTTGTTTGATCGGCGTCGAGTCGCTGATGTACTCGATCAAGTCTGGCCCGATTTGGCAGTAGTTGAGTACCGTCGTGCTCTTCGAGGTCGCAGCGTAGCCGACTACGCGCTTATTTTGCGCCTTCAGGTTTGCGAGCAGCGTTCGCAAGTCTTGCCGCGATTTCTCGCAGTTCTTACGGAATTGGTGGAACGTTTCGAGCTTGGTGAGACCTTGGTCTTGTTCGATTTGCTTTTGCGCGGCGACGCGCGGCGTGCTCGGACGCGCGCCCTTTTTGGCCAGGATGTAGCGCATCGAGCCGCCGTGCGTCGGTTGCGGCACGACGTCGATGAGCTCCATACCGTGCCCGCCGAAGAGCTGCTCGATCGACGAGACCGAGAACAGGAACATGTGCTCGTCGTAGATTTGGTCGTACGAGGTCTTCTCGACTACGTCGCCCAAATAGGGATCCTCGAAAGCCACCACGCCGTTCGGCTTGAGCAGCACCTTGATGCCTTCGATCACGGAGTGCAGGTACGGAATGTGGCACATCACGTTGGCGGCCAGAAACGCATCCGCGTGGCCATTTTCCGCGACCACGAGCCGCGCCGTCTCCGCGTCGAAGAAGCGGTTCAGTGTGTTCACGCCGTTGGCGCGCGCGGCTTCCGCGACGTTCGCCGAGGGCTCGATGCCGAGATGGCGCACGCCGCGCGCGGCAAAATTCTTGAGCATGATGCCGTCGTTGCTGCCGATCTCGACGACGAACGGATCCGCATCTTGCAAATACTGCGAGCGCACCGACTCGGCGAAGTCCGCGAAATGGACGCTCATATGTCGTGAGGTGCCCGAAAAGAACGCGTAGTTCTCGTTGAACATTTTCTCGCGCTCGGGTTGCCCGGTCAGCTGCACCATCGTGCAATTCGGGCAAAACGCGAGTTCGAGCTCGAAGAAGTACTCGCTCGCGAACTGACTGGGCGAGAGGAAGCCATTCGCGATCGGCTGCTGACCGTAGGAAACGAACGGCTCTACCTGGGAACTACAAACGACGCATGCGCCCATCTTGATTTTCCTGTGACCTGCTTCCGCACCAAATGCCGGCGACGGAGTGTAGCTAAAATCCCTGCGTGGTTGGGGACCGCCTTCTAAC
>DATATR010000150.1:0-5848 GCA_036268695.1 Polyangiaceae bacterium
GAGAGCACGAAGGGTTTGCCCGCTTCGAGCTTCACGTCGGTTTCGTACGGCAAATAGCCGGCCACGCGCAGCTTCACGTGGTGCGCGCCCTGCGGCAAACGCAGCGGCGTCGAATACAAGCCGAGCCGCTCGTCGTCCACCGTGACTTCGACGTTCGGCTCGCGCGAGTCGATCACGAAGTCCGCGCCGTTCGCCGCGAGCGAGCCGGGATCGATCGCCAAATCGAGCGTCACGTCGCCCGTCGCGCCCTCGCCCAAATCGATTTCTTGCTTGAGGGTTTGGTACCCTGGGCGACTCAGCTCGACCAGGTGATGCCCGCTCGGAATCGAAAGCGAGGTCGCGAGCGGCGTCGTGCCCGCCGCTTTGTCGTCGACTTTCACGTTCGCGTCGAGCGTGCGCGAATGCACCGTGAGGTTCGCCGGCACCTTGTTTTGACCGAGCACGAGCGTGAAGCTCACGCTCGCGTCCGCGTTGCCCGCGACCACGATCTCTTTGTGCGCGTGCGCGTAGCCTTCGGCGACCGCGCCGATCACGTGGCTGCCTTCAGCGACGCGAAGCGGCGCGGAGAGCGGCGTGGTCGCGACTTCCACGCCGTCCACGTCGATGCGCGCGCCGTCCGGTGCCGTCGTCACCGAGACGCGGCCGATGCGCGCTTGTTGATCGCTCAGCGTGCTTTGGGCGCGCTCGTGCTGTTCCGGCGAAAGCGCGGAGGAATTGACCACGGCAGTGAGCGCGTCCACCGCATCCACTGGTCGACCCATCGCCGCGTACACGAGCCCGATGTTGTAGAGCACGATCGGGTTCGGCATGATCGCGTAGGTCTGCTTGAACTCGGCGAGCGCGCCGGCGTTGTCGCCCTCATTGAAGAGCGAAAGGCCACGATCGAAGCGACGCGCGGCTTCGGCTTTGTTCGCTGCGTCGGGACCCGCCGGCCCGTCTTGGCTCGGCGGAGCATCCTTCGCAGGCGCTACCTTGCCTGGCGGCGAAGTTTTGCTCGGCGCGTTTTTCGGCGCGTCAGCCGCGCGTGCAAGTTGAGTGGAAGCGAAGAGGCACAGCGTGGTGAACAGCGCTGCGCGAGATGTCCGTCGGCTCATTTGAAGGGATTGCTCTGGGCGAGACCTCGCTCGTCCGCGCGACCGCGCGGTGCGGCCCCATGGGGCGGCCCCGAGCCTAACCCAGATTGCCCCGCGCGCGGCGCGGCGCTCGCGCTCGGCGCGGCGAGCGCGAACCGTGGATCGACCAGCGCCGGCGCGACGCTCGGGCTCGGCGCTTTGTCGCTCGCGCTCGGCGCAACGACGTTTTGCGATCCGATTTGCGGCGCGCCCGAAACATTGGCTTGCGCGCTGGACGAAGCCGCGGTCGGGCCGGGCGGCGGAATCGGCGCCGCGCTCGCGACTTCGAGCGGCGCGGAGCGCGCGTGCAGCCACAGGCCGGTGCCGATCGCGCCCGCAACCACCAAAGTGGCGCCGCCGATCACCAACAAAACCGGGCTTTGCTTCTTCGGCTCGGCGCTCGGGGCCGCGCCCATCGAAACTCCGGCGCCGCTCGTCGCCAGCGGGGGTGGCGCGATCGAGCGCGCGGGCGCCATCGACATCGGCGCGACCGAGCTGCCCGGAATGCGCGTGCGAAAGCCGATGCCGCCGAATTGCTCGAGCGCCGTGCGCAGCTCGGCCGCGGTTTGAATGCGCTTCGTGCGATCCGCCGTCATGGCTCCATGCACGACTTCGGCCAAGCCAGCCGGCAAATCCGGACGCAATTGCCCGATCGGCTTGGGATCGCCGGTGTGAATCAGAATCGCCAAATGCGGCAGGGTTTCGGCTTCGAACGGCCGCACGCCCGCCAGGCACTCGTACAAGATGACGCCGAGCGCGTAGACATCCGCCCGCGCGTCCAAGCTGACTTCCCCGCGAATTTGTTCGGGCGGCATGTAATACGGCGTGCCGAGCGCGGCGCCTTCTTGTGTCAGTTGGAAGCCACCAGTTTTGGCCGAGTCGAACTTGGAAATCCCAAAATCCAAGATCTTGATGAACGGACGACCATCCTGCGCTTCCGTGATGAACAAATTATCCGGCTTCAAGTCCCGGTGCACGATGCCCGCGTCGTGCGCGGCTTGCACGCCGCCGCAGGCTTGGCCCACGAGATCAATCACCTCCGCGACGGGCAGCGGCCCGCGGGCGATGCGCGACGAGAGCGGCTCGCCGCGCAGCATCTCCATCACCAAGTACGGTTCGCCCGTGTCGAGCCGGCCGGCATCGAACGTTTCGACGATGTGCGGGTTGCCGACTCGGCCCGCCGCCGAGGCTTCGCGCAAGAAGCGCTCCACGACGCTCGGCAGCTCGGCCATCGAACTGTGCAGCAATTTCAGGGCGCGGCGGTGCTTGGTGATCTCGTGCTCGATTTGATACACGGCGCCCATGCCGCCTTCACCGAGCAGCGAGAGGACGCGGAATTTCCCAGCGAGTACGGTGCCTGGTGCGAGCGCGCTCTCGGACATTGTCTAACTTTGAAACCCTTCGGCAGTAGACCGCGAGTCTAACATATACAGTTCGCCGCAGAATCGTCTGCCCGTAAACGTGCGTGAACACGAATGCGTAGGGACGAAATTCAGAATCTCTTGACGCCGGCAGGCGGCCGCGGCTGGATTCCCGCACGATGGGGCACTTCTTTCGACCTTTGTTTTTGGTTTTGGCGGCGCTGCTGGTTGCATCTGCTTGCTCGGACTCGAGTCCTCCAGCGAAGACGCTCTCTTCCGGTTGCTCGATCAACTCGGATTGCAACTCACCTTTGGTTTGCGCCTTTCAGCGCTGCCATACCGAGTGTGACACGTCGCGCGATTGCCCCGACGGCGAACGTTGCATGGCGAGCGATCGGCCGTTCCACGTTTGCCAGCTGCCGCAAGAAGAAGAGTGCAGTTACAATAGCGACTGCCCCGAAGGTCAGATCTGCGGTCCGGATCGCGAGTGTCGCGATCAGTGCGCGAGCGATCGCGATTGTGTGAGCGGCCAAGTTTGCGCATCGGGCAACTGCGCCGAACCGACCGAGCTCGACGGCGGCAAGCTGCCCGTGGTCGAACCCGAAGGCGGCGCGCCGGACGATGCTTCGACCAGCCAAGGTCAAGCCTGCGTCTACAACTCGGAGTGTCCGGATCCGCTCATCTGTCGCTCGGGCTTGTGTGCGTTCGAGTGCCTCGCGGCCAGCGATTGTCCGAGCGGTGACAACTGCTTGAATCATCGTTGCGCGATCGCGGATGCGGGCCCCGAGGCAGGTCCGCCCTGCGTCTACAATTCGGATTGCTCGGCTCCGCTCGTGTGCCGCTCGAGCCAATGCGTGGCCGAGTGCCGCACGGACGTCGATTGCGCAGCGGGCGAATCGTGCATGGGCGGCAGTTGTTTGCTCACGCCGCCGGCGAATGCGCCGCCGGAATACGGCCTCGTCTGCACGTACAGCGCGGACTGCGCGTGCACCACTAAGAACTGCACGTCGACGCTAGTGTGCCGCACGAATCATTGCGTGTTCGAGTGCCTCGACGACGGCGACTGCGGCGGTGGGGCCACCTGCGTGAACAACTTGTGCCAAGGCGGCGTCGTGATCGGCGGCGGCGGCAGCGGCACGACGACGACCGGCGGCAGCACCAGCACCGCCGGCAGCACCAGCACGGGCAGCGGCGCGACCGCGGGCACGGCGAACGGCGGTAGCGCGAATGGCGGCGCGGCGAACGGTGGAGCCCCGAACGGCGGAACGAGCGGCAACGCGGGAACCACCAGCGGCGGCACTTCGGGCAACGGTGGCACGGGTGGCACGGGCGTGATCGTCGGCGAGTGCGCGCCCGGCGCGACGCAGTGCTCGGGCAACGCGATGCAGACGTGCCAGGGCGACGGCTCGTGGGGCACGGCCCTGCCATGCGCGGGCGAAACTCAGACGTGCACTGCGGGCGCCTGCCAAGCGTGCCCGACCGGCACGCGCAATTGCGACGACTCGGTCGCAAACGGCTGCGAAACGAATTTGAACTTGGTCGGCTCGTGCGGCACGACGTGCGCGAATAAACTCGTGTGCCCCGGCACAGAACCGACGTGTCTCGTCGGCAAGTGCGGCACGCAGATTCAACCGGTGGGCTGCGCGGGGACGGTCTCGCCGGGCAACGTCAGCATCACGAACGCGACCGACGTCTCGAACTTTTCGACCGCAGGCACGACGTGCATCGCGGGCGACTTGAACATCAATTCGACGGCCCTCGCCGACCTCACCGGCATGGAGAAGTTGCAGTGGGTGGGCGGCAACGTGACGATCAGCTCGAACGGCAGCATGACCAGCCTGAAAGGGCTCACCGGCCTCACCACTGTCGGTAAGGCGCTCACTATTTCGAGCGACGCCAAGCTAGCGGACATCAGCGGCCTCGGCACGCTCACCACGGTTGGGTCGGCTGGCGGCACTTCGGCGGGCTACATGTATCTTTCGGGAAACCAGCAGCTGCTCAACGTGAACGGCCTGACCAGCCTGGTGAAGATCTACGGCTACCTCGAGATCGACAGTAACCCTGGGCTGACGAACCTCGACGGCTTCCCCGCCCTCACCGAAGTCGACGGCTACATCCAAGCTTACAACAACAACGCGCTCATCGATCTGAAGGGCCTCGCGGCGCTGACCTCGATCGGCGGCTACATCAACGTGCAGAGCAACGGCGCGCTGCAGAGCCTGAACGGCTTCGCCGCGCTCAAAGCGGTGACCGGCGACATCGACGTGCAATCGAACGGCAGTCTGCTCTCGCTCGGTGGATTTGCCACGCTGCAAACCGTCGGCGGCAAGATCCTCGTCACGGGCAACCCGAAGGAAGCAACCCTCGCTGGCTTTCCGCTACTCACCGATCTCGGCAACCTCGATATCGACAACAACGCGCTGCTCACCGGCATCACGGGTTTCGGCGCGCTGAAGAACGTGAGCGGCACCACCGTGATCCACGACAACGCCGCGCTCACCACGCTCGACGGCTTCGGCGCGATGGTGTTCGCGGGCAGCGACATCCTGATCTACAACAACAACGCGATGACGACGTTGCCGGGCTTCGCCGCCCTGACCAACGCCAATCGCCACATCGAGATCCACGACAACGGCGCGCTCAGCGCGCTGGCCGGCTTCACCAAACTCGGGAACGTCGTCGGCCACCTCGATATTCGCTCGAACGCCAAGCTCGGCAGTATCGGCGGCTTCGGCACACTCACCAACGTGGGCGGCTACCTCGCCGTCATTCACCACGCCGCGCTCACCAATTTCGATGGGATGAATCAGCTCAAGACGGTCGGAACCGATCTCTTGATTCAGCAAAATCTCCAACTCAGCACGCTGAACGGCTTGATCCAAGCCAACATGCAAAGCGTCGGCAATAACTTCGCAATCTCTGAGAATCCGACCCTGCCGAACTGCCAAGTGCTCGATTTGAAAAATACGTTGCTGGCTCAGCCGCAGGGGTTCTCCGGTGTGGATCAGAGCTGCTGCAACGCAGGCTGCAACGGCACGTGTACCGGCGTCACTTGCAGCGGCACGGTCGGCGGCACGGCGAACGAGAACGGGACCTTCACCGGGAACGTGGTCGTGCAAAACACCTCCGATCTACAGACACTCGCCAACGCGACCGAAATCGACGGCAACGTCACGATCGACACGACCACGCTGAGCGTGCTGACCGGGCTCAACAATCTGACGCACATCACGGGCAACCTGATCATCAACAACGACGGCGCGCTCACCAGCCTCACCGGCCTGAACTCGTTGCAGCAGGTCGACGGCTTCGTGCAAATCTCGAGCAACGGCGCGCTCACTAGCTTGAGCGGGCTCAGCAATCTGACGACGATCG
>DATATR010000151.1:0-9296 GCA_036268695.1 Polyangiaceae bacterium
GGTTGAATAGCGTCACGAAATTCAAGCCGCTGTCGAAGCGCGCCGCGACGCTCACGTTGTCGCGATCGACGACTACGCTCACCCGTTCGCGTTCCTGACCGAGCAAGAGCAACAGCGTCTTGTCCACGCGCGAGACGTCCGAACCGAGATCGAGATAGGCGATTCCAGGCGAGAGCCGCACGTAACCTTCGGCGCGGCGTCGCGTTTCGCGCTCGATCGGGATCAGATCTTCGGCGGCGCGATCGATCGGTTGCCACAACGATTCGTCAGCGAGTCCGCTCGCCAGGTGACGCACGATCAAGCCAAAAAGCCCCTCATCGCGCGGCCGCGCGCGGAGCGCGCGATCGAGACGATCCGCGATGCGGCTCGGCGTGCCAATGCGCGTGTCGATCGCGCGCGCGTCGTCGTCGCAGCCGGGGTAGGGCTCGACGCCGTGGCGAATCCATTTCGCCGCGCTGGCCAAGCCATCGAAATCCGTGTGGCACACGATCGTGTCGACGTCGCCGATGCGGGCGACCAAGGCTTCGCTGATCATTTCCGGGCATGCGCCGTGCTCGGCTTTGGTCGAGAGCACGAAGCGCGGATCGTTTGCGTAGCTCGCGTGCGCCTCGTGATCGTGATGATCGACCCACGCGCGCAAGCGATCGCCGAGGCCTTCGATGAAGGGCAACGTAATTTTGGGGAAGCCACCGCCGCTGCCGGCGCCGGCAAAGGCGATGTCCAGCACGACCACGCGGCCCGGCACTTGCGCAGGTTTCGGCAGTTTACGCGGGGTTCCGAAGGCCAGGGTTTGCATCGAGCGTTGCAGGCGCGACGAAGGGCGCAATCGGGCTACTATCACTTATCCGCGGAAGGGCACATGAGATTGCACCACGAATCATGGATCCACCGGGCGAGCGCGCTGGCCGTCGCGGGCGCGCTGTGCTCGACGGTGCTGGGATTGTTCGCGCCACATGAGAGTGGTGAGGCGAGCGCGCAGCCTGGTCCGCCGCAGGCGCCGACCACGCAATGCAGCCTGCGCGGGCAAGTTCGAATGCCGGCGGACACACCCATCGCGAGCGCGCTCGGCAGTCCCATCGCGCGCTTCAGCGGCGCGCCCACGCGACTGGTTATCGGCGATTTTCCGAGCGATGCTCAAGGCAAGGTCGAGGTTCAAACCGGTTTCGGCGCTGGTTCCTTCCGCATTCACGGCTTCGTCGCTGGGGCGCAGTTGCCGCTGTTCGCGGTCGCGAATTTGCCGGTTTCGCCCGGACACGTCTTCATCGCCGCGACGCGCGGGGTCACTTTCGCTGGTTCGCGCTCGGGTCGGCTGCGCGTCGAAAAAAAGCTCAGCGCTCCGTTCGACCAAACCTTCCGCGCGACCGTCGCGTGCGGCGCGCTCGCGCTCGAAGCCGGAACTCCAAGCGGCTTTTCGACGCCGGGCAACGCGCGTGGTTACGAACTCAAACAAACTTCGCTCGACTTGTATGCCAGCGCCGACAGCGAGACTCCGATCTTCACGCTGCAGCGCGCGCCGAGCGTCGATGCCGTGCTCTTCTTCAGCACCGAGAAGCGCGGGAACGCCGTGCGCGTGCAATATCACGGAGACATCATCGTCGATGCTTGGGTCAAAACCAGCGCGCTCTCGGCGCTACCGCCGGGCGAAATGATCGATCAACTCGCGCCATCGAGCAGCGAGCGAAGCGCGCCGCAGATGGCATTTCCGGGGCAGCTCAGGCTGGTGCGGTCGAACAAAGAAGTTCCGTTGCGCAATTCCGCGAAGGACGGGGACGCGGTGATCGGCTGGATCGAACCCGGCGCGGACGCGTACGTGCTCGATCAAGTCGCAGGGTGGGCCAGCGTCGTACCCAAAACGATGAACGTGCTGCCGCCAGAGAACGGCCATTTTTGGGCCAAGTCGAGCGACTTGGGCCTGTAGCGCGTCCGGTTTTCGGCGGCTTTCGCCGAGCACCTACCCAGCGCTCTAGATGATGTTAGATTTTGCGAACTTTGGTCGACACCTCACTGATTCAGAAGGCCCTAGCGCACCCGCTCGATCGCAGCGATTTCTCGACCTTGGGCAAAAAATACGAAGGCAAAGTGCGCGACAATTACACGACCGACGACGGCCGGCGCGTGATCGTCGTCACCGATCGCATCAGCGCGTTCGATCGCGTGCTCGGCACGCTGCCGCTCAAGGGCCAAGTGTTGAACCGCGCTGCGGCGTTCTGGTTCGACAAGACGCGTGAGGTCGCGCCGAACCACGTGCTCTCGGTGCCGGACCCGAACGTGCTGATCGCGAAAGAGTGCACGCCTTTGCCGGTCGAAATGGTGGTTCGCGCGTACCTCACCGGCACGACCTCGACCAGCATCTGGATTCATTACGAGCGCGGCGAGCGTGAGTTTTGCGGGCATAGCTTGCCCAATGGCTTGAAGAAACACGCACGCTTACCAGCACCGATCCTCACGCCGAGCACCAAAGCGCCGAAGGGCGACCACGATATATCGGCCTCGCGCGCGGAGATTCTGAAAATCTCAGGCATGCCCGCGGCTGACTTCGATGCCGCCGCGGAGATGGCGCTGGCCCTGTTCCGCGAAGGCCAGCGTGTGTGCGCCGAGCGCGGTTTGATTTTGGTCGATACCAAGTACGAATTCGGAAAAACAAAGGACGGCGAGATCGTCGTCATCGACGAGATCCACACTCCAGATTCATCACGATTCTGGTACGCCGAGAGCTACGACGCGCGCTTCAAGGCCGGACTCGATCCGGAGAGCTTCGACAAAGAATACGTGCGGCGCTTTTTGGTCGATCAAGGTTATCGCGGCGAAGGCCCGATTCCGACCATCCCGGACGAAGTGCGCGTCGAGGCGACGCGCCGTTACATCGAAGCCGTCGATCGCATCACTGGCGCGCCATTCGTGCCGAACCTCGAAGACCCAGGCCCGCGCATGAAAAAAAACTTGGAGCGAGCGGGCTTGCCCGCCTGAGCGATCCATGAACGACCGCTCACCGGTCTACATCGTCGGCGCCGCGCGCACGCCGATTGGCTCGTATTTAGGCGCGTTCGCCGCACTACCGGCGCCTCGCCTCGGCGCGAGCGCGATTCGCGCCGCGGTCGAACGCTCGGGCCTCGGGCTCGACGACGTGAACGAAGTCTTCATGGGCAACGTGCTCTCGGCCGGCATCGGTCAAGCGCCCGCACGTCAAGCCGCGATCTACGCCGGCATCTCCGACCGCGTGCCGGCGACCACCGTCAGCAAGGTCTGCGGCTCGGGCTTGCAGGCCGTCGTCTTCGGCGCAAAAACCATCTTGCTCGGAGATGCGGACATCGTCGTCGCCGGCGGCATGGAGTCGATGTCGAACGTACCCTACTATTTGCGCGAAGCGCGCAGCGGCTACCGCATGGGTGACGGCAAGCTTGTCGACGGTATGATTTTCGACGGCCTGTGGGACCCGTACAACGATTTCCACATGGGAAGCGCGGGCGAGCTGTGCGCCAAGGAATATGCGCTGTCGCGCCAAGCGCAGGACGAATTCGCCAAAGAGAGCTATCGCCGCGCGATCGAAGCGATCGAAAGCGGCGCATTTACGGCGGAGATCGCAGCTGTTTCCGTGCCGCAGCGCAAAGGCGACCCGCTCATCGTCAGTGTCGATGAAGAACCGGGTCGCGCTGATCCAAGCAAATTCGACAAACTCAAGCCTGTGTTCAGTAAGGACGGCACCATCACCGCCGCGAACGCATCCAGCATCAACGACGGCGCCTCCGCGCTGGTCCTTGCAAGCGAGCGCACGGTCAAGGATCACCAGTTGAAGCCACTCGCGCGCATCGTTGGTTACGGCGGTGCTGCGCAAGCACCGGAATGGTTCACGACCGCGCCAGCCGCTGCCATCGCGGTGACGTTGCAAAAACTCGGCTTGCGCGCGGATCAGATCGATCTGTGGGAAATCAACGAAGCATTTTCCTGTGTACCGATGGCTTGCTGCAAGCTTGCCGGGATCGATCCGGCCAAAGTCAACGTGCGTGGCGGCGCGGTCGCGTTGGGTCATCCGATCGGCGCCTCTGGCGCGCGCATCCTCACGACGTTGCTATTCGCGATGCGCGATCGCGGCGTCCAGCGCGGGCTCGCCACGCTCTGCATCGGCGGCGGCGAAGCCGTCGCCATCGTGGTCGAGACCGCTTGAACGAACCGCGATGACCAGCGCTGCGCATCCCGACTTTCAACGCGCGTTCGTCGCGTTGAGCTACGTCGCCGGTCGTCGCGGCGGCGAGCTGCTCGAACCGCTCAGCGCGCCGCACGATGACGCAAAGGTATTCGCACAGCGCCTCGCCCATCCCGAACGTGAACGGCGCGCGGAGATTCTCGCGCGCGAGTTAGCGCGCATCGCCGTCGCGCTCGAGGCGCGGAGCGTGAAATGAAGCTCGAGTTCGGCCACGTCGTCAAAGCCGATGCCGCAGCCGATGCGCTCCGAATCGAACTCGAGATCGACGAGAAGACGTTGCCGCGCGGCCAAGTCGTCCGGAAAGAAGTACTCGACGCCGCCGAGCGCGCAAAAAGCATCCTAGCAGCAGCTGAGGCACGCGCCGCCGAGCTCGTCGACGATGCGGAACGAGCAGCGGCCGAGCTCCGCCTGCGCGCCGAAGCCGAAGGTCGCGCGGACGCCGCGGCCAAGATTGCCGCACGCGCGCTCGCGCTGCGCGATCACGAGATTCGCGGCGACGAACGCGCGCTCGGTCGCAGCGTGGAGCTCGCGCGCCTGCTCGCCGAGCGCTTGCTCGGTGAAAGCCTGCGTGTCGCACCGGAGCAAATCGGCGCGCTCGCCAAGCAAGCCCTGGCCGAAGCGCGCGGCGCGCGGCGGATCAAATTAATCGCTCACCCTGACGACGCGCGCCTGCTCGAGCAAGCACTGCCCGCGCTCGGGCTCGAGCCGAGCACGGCCGAAGTTCGCGGCGATGCTTCGCGCGCGCGCGGCGCTTTGCGCATCGAGACCGAGATCGGCGTGCTCGACGCCGATCTTGCGCCGCAACTCGAGCGCCTCGCGCTCAAGCTCCGTGAATCGCTGCTGCATGACCGATAGTCCGCACCCGTCCGACGACGCGATCGAGCTCGAAGCGCACGAACCGCTGAAATACGGCCTCAATCTCTTGCTCTTCGCGCTGACGGTGCCGAGCGTTTTCTTGGCGGGCGCGCTCACCGTCGACCCGACCATCGAGCACGAGCTTCTACATCGCCTGGGCGAAATCTGGCGCGGTTGGCCATTCGCGCTGCCGCTCCTCGCCATCCTGCTGGCGCACGAGTTCGGTCACTACGTCGCGGCGCGCATTCATCGCGTGCCGGCCTCGCTGCCCTATTTCATTCCGCTACCGGCGCTCAGCCCGTTCGGCACCATGGGCGCAATCATCGCGATGCGGGGTCGCATTCGCTCGCGCGCCGCGCTGCTCGACATTGGCGCGGCGGGCCCGCTCGCCGGCATGGTCGTCGCGTTGCCAGTGCTCGCTTTCGGCCTGCATTGGTCCGCGGTCGCGCCCAACCCGAGCGCGCACTACACCCAAGAAGGCCAGAACCTTCTTTATCTGTTGATGAAGCGTGTTTTCGTCGGACCCATTCCCGACGGCATGGACGTGCAACTGTCGCCGACGGCCGATGCAGGCTGGGTCGGCCTTTTTATCACGATGATCAACCTCGTGCCCTGGGGTCAGCTCGACGGTGGGCACATCGCGTTCGCGCTGCTCGGCGAGCGCCAACACCGCATCGCGCGCTTCGTGCGCCGATCGATGATCGGTCTGTTCGGCTACAACCTGCTCAAGTTTTACCTACCGATCGCGCTACATCGCAGCGCGCTCGATTACCGCCTGGCGATCGGGGATTCGCTTTTTTGGTTGGTTTGGTTTGCCGTGACCGGGATCATCGGCCGAGTGTCGGGAGGTCCGGATCATCCGCCGTTCGAGCCGAGCGAGCTCGGTCCGGCGCGGCGCGCGATCGCTTGGCTTTGCCTCGCGCTGTTCGCGCTCTTGTTCATGCCTACGCCCTGGGCCGGGTATTGAGTTTCAGGCGAATTTTTTGCGGAGCGCCGTGCACACTGCTGCCGGCGCGTAACGGCTCACGTCGCCGCCGTAGCTCGCGATCTCGCGCACGAGCGTGGCCGAGATGAAGCCGTAGTTCGTGCGCGTGGGCAAAAACACCGTGTCGAGTTCAGGGCGCAAATCTGCGTTCGCGTGCGCAATCTGAAGCTCGTATTCGAAGTCCGTGCCCGCGCGCAGCCCGCGCACGATCACGCGCGCACCGATGCTCTTGCCGTAGTCCACGAGCAAGCCGCGAAATGAAGCCACTTCCACGTTGCTGTACGGGGCGCAAATCGCTTGCATCAACGCGAGCCGTTCTTCCACCGAAAAGAGCGGCACGCGCGTCGGATGGACGCCGATCGCCACGACCACGCGCGGAAAGAGTTTCGAAGCGCGATCGACCAAATCCAAATGACCGAACGTCGGCGGATCGAAGCTCCCAGCGTAGAGCGCGACCTGCGTTGCGGCGCTCATGGCTTCGCCGCTGCTGCGGGTTTCGGCGCAGGCGTCTTGGTCGCCGCGCTCGGCGTAGTGGCGCCGTTCGCGGGCTTCGCTCTGCCCGCACTCGCCTTCGCTTCGGGTTTTGCGGTGGCCTTGGCGCCGGGCTTCGCGCCCTTGCCGGCCTTGCTCGGCGGCGTGTCGTCATCGTCGTCCGAGGAATCATCGGGCGAAGAGTCGTCGGAGTCGTCGATGGGTGCACTCAACACCGGATCGGGCGGCGCGAGCGCTTCACGCGGCATGTCTTCGAGCCACATCGTGCGGCCGTCATCAGCGAGCGTGACCCGAAAATTCGCGAGCAAGCCGGAACCCACCAAGCCATCGAGCTCGATCCCGAGCCCTTCTTCTCGTTCCTTGACCGGCTCGTCGCCAGCAAGGCCAGGCACATTCGGTAGATCGTAGGCGCCGAGCTTGAGCAGCGGAACGGTGCCCTGTTTGAGCGAGCCCCCGTTGGGCACACTGCGCAAGCTCGATTGCGCGACGCCCGCTTTTTTCCAGCCTGCGCTGTCGAGCGCGACCGGATAGACAATCGACGTGTCGATCAAGAGCGAACCCTGCGCCGCACTCGGGTCCGCGCCGAACGCCCCGCGAATCACCATGCCGCCGCCGCGCACATAAGCGAGCTTGAGCGTGGTCGCCACGGGCGGAGGCGGCGGTTCATAGTTTCGCACCACGAATTGGCCACCAATCAAGTCGAACGTGGGATGCAAATGCCGCAGCACGTTGACACCCAAAAGAATCTTGATTGGGGCGTTCACCTGCCGCGAAATACCCGACAGATCCTTGGCTCGTGCCGGCACGTCGCGAACCTCGAGTCGATCGCCGAAGCGCAGCGAAATCCAACTCGGCTGCGCGCCGCTGCTCGAATCGATCACGGCTTCGCCTTCACCCGTCGCGATCAGCCCGAGCCCGGGCTCACCGTCGATATCGAGCGGCACGATCATCGCCGCGGTGCCCGTGCGCGGCATGTCCGTCACGGCCAGCAAGCCGCCGCTCATTTCGAAAGGCTTACGCCCGCTTCCTTGGCGCGCAAGCTTCGCGATTTCCGTCGCCCACGGATCGCGGACTTCAGGATCCGCGACGAGACGCTCGAGCTCGTCGGCAGCTTTATCGATTTCCCCGGCATACCAATAGGCGCGACCGCGCAGCGAGCGCGCTTCGTTCGACTCGACTCCCTTCAAGACCTGGATCGCCCGCTGATACTCGAGCTTCGCCAGCGCAATGCGGGCCGCGAGCAGCCGAACCTCCTCGCGATCTGGCGTGACTTTGAGCGCATTTTCCGACGCGCTCTCGGCGTCGTCCAAGTCGCCCTGGCGAAAGCTCGCATCACCGCGGTCGAACCAACGCTTCGACATCGGAGGCCAGTCCGCCTCCGACTGGCCGGCGGCAGCGCAGCCCCAAACGACAACCGACGCGCCGATGACGGCCATGAAACGGGATGGACGCAACAAATGCAAAACGGAGCTGGACATCAATACCTGGACCCTGAGCCGTGAACCGGAGGGCCGGGCGCGGCGGCGAAGGCCAGGCGGAGATAGCCCAGTATCGCGGCGCGGTCGAGCGCGTCGACCCAAAAATCCTGGCTTTTTGTGCTAGGCTGTAAGCCCGTGGTCGCTTTGGAAAGAGCTGTCGAGGCTCATCGGGAACAAGGGAGAGACGTGCTGAATCTCCCGGTCTTGTTGCTGAATCGCTATTTCGCGCCGGTCAGCGTAACGACGGCGCGACGGGCGCTCGTGCTGCTTTACGGCGGCGTTGGGCACGCCGTCGACGTGGCCGGCGATACCTACGATTTCACGGATTGGCGCGCGCAACCGGTGCGCGGCGTCGATGACGCGCTGCCAATCGTCGGCGGAGCGTTGCGCGTGCCGCGTGTGCTGCACCTCTTGCGCTACGAACGCACGCCGCGTGCAACCGTGCGGCTCACACGCAGTAACCTCATGCTGCGCGACGGCTATCAGTGCCAATACTGCGCGCGCCGGCCCGGGCATCGCGAGCTCAACGTCGATCACGTGTTGCCGCGCTCGCGCGGCGGCGAAGACAGCTGGGACAACCTCGTCGTGTCTTGCCGCAGCTGCAATCTCAAGAAAGGTCGCCGCACGCCGGCCGAAGCGGGCATGAATCTGCTCAGCGAACCCAAACGCCCCCGCTGGTCGACGGCCAAGCAAATCCTGCTCGTGATGCGCGAGCCGTTCGAGGAGTGGCAGCCATTCCTCAAAACGGGCTGAACCGAATTTTTTTCGGGGAAATTCGGGATTTTTTGGGGTTGAACTGAAACAGGCGCGGAGCGGCAATGAAGCCGCTAGTATGCGGCGGCATGCGAGTCGCACGTTCTTTCTACGTCCTTCCGATTCTCTGCGCGCTCGGTCTCGTTGCCTGCGGCGGAAGCCCGCCGCCTGCGGCGAACGCGCCCGAACCTGCCTCCGCTGAAAGCGCGCCCGCGCCGGCCGCCAGCGCCGACCCAGCGGCGACCAAACCACCAGAAGAAGACGGCTGGGCCGGCGAAAACGCCGCCAAGAACCGCGACACCAAACCCGCGCCCGGCGCGAGCGATACCGCAGCGCCCGCGCCAGCCGACGGCAAAGCCGCCGAAACCCGCACGATGGACGTCATTCGCCAAGCGGTAATGGACAACCGGAAGGCCGCGCGAAAGTGCTACGAAGACGCGCGCAAAGAGCTCAAGGATCTCAAAGGCGACGTTACGATTCACTTCGTGCTCGACCCGGAAGGCAACGTGAAATCCGCCGAACTCAATCAAGA
>DATATR010000152.1:0-24694 GCA_036268695.1 Polyangiaceae bacterium
ACAATTATCAAACCTCGCAAGCACGCATGAAGCGCGATCCCGATCTCGCTCCGCTCTTGCAAAGGCCGACGCAGAACCAAGCGCATCCGCGGAAAATATTCGATTTGGGTTCGCCGGACGCGGACGCCATCAGCCAGTGGGCGACGCAGTTTTCGCATCAATGAGAATTCTGCTCACAGCGCTGCTCGCCGCTTCCCTAGTTACTCCGCCGCGCGCGGCGAGCGCGGCCTCGTCGGACGAAGAAGATGCCTTTGCCCGCGTGATCGTCGCCGACACCGATCTTCGCACCGGACCAGGTGTCTCTCATCGCGTCATCTACCACGCGCATCGCGGCGAAACCTTTTTGATCCAGACCCGCGAGACCTCCGGTTTTTGGCTGCAAGTCGCGATGCCCGACGGACGCACTGCCTACGTGCTCGGCGATACGGTCGAAGCCGTCGCGGTGAGCGAAGATGCGCCGGATGCTCCGGCAAAGCCGGGCTTCTTCGCGCCACCGGCGCTGCAACAAGCGAAGGGCGGCTTCGCGCTAATGGCCGGCGTGTATGACGGCGACGGTTACGTCGAGCTGAAACCGGCGTTCGTGCTCGCGCCGGCAATCGCGTTCGAGCCTTTCATCGGTTTGGCGTTGAAGAATGACAGCCGGCGTACGGTCTACGGTCTCTCCGGCACGCTGAATTTAGCGCCGGACTGGGCGATCGCGCCATTCGTCACGCTGGGCGCGGGCGGTATGCACGAACAACCCAAAGACGAGACTGGCGTGCGGCTGGCGCGCAACTGGTTTCAAGCGCGCGCGGGCGGTGGGCTCTTGGTGTCGCTCCGCTGGCGCATCTTATTCCGGCTCGAAGTGACGAACATGGTGCTCTACAACGAGGACGCCTATCAAAACGTGCAGACGTACATCGGAGGGCTCGGAACCTACTTCTGAGCAAAGGACGAGATCATGAACGACCAGCGTGCAGAACCGAACCGAGCGAAGATCGGCTGTGCCGCGTTCGGCGTGTTGCTCGTCCTCGCGAGCGCCGGCTGCGCCACGGTGCGCCCGGAGCAACGGGCCGTCCTCGCCGATCCGACGATGCAATTCGACGCTCAGTCTGCGGACCAAGCTGCGCTCGACCACGCGCTCGATAACCGCGAAGGGTCGACTGGCGGCGGTTCGGTGAAGGGAGGCGGCTGCGGCTGCAACTGACGTGCTCGGTCCGACGTTCTCCCGTATGGCCCGCGCGGCGCTCGTGCGCCTCGCGCTTCGCGTGCTGCTTGGTGCGGCGCTCGCCTTGTGGGCCGCGCCGTCGAACGCGCAGGTGGCGTCTCTCGATTTGAATTCGGCGCTCTTTTTCGAGCCTTCCGCGCACAGCAAATTGACGGTGATCAACCCGAGCGCGACGCTCGCCGTTTCGCCGTCGAACTGGCTCACTGTCACTGGCAATTACGAAGCGGACATCGTCACCGGCGCGAGCGAGTCGCTCAAGGGCGGGCGGCTCAGTGCCGTCGACATCGTGACCTCGGCGACGCACTTTTCCGACGTGCGTCATGCGCTCACTGGCGGCTTCACGGTCACGCGTGAAAACACGCATTTGAGCGGCAGCTACACTTACGGCACGGAGCACGACTATCGATCCAATTCGTTTGCGGTCACGGCGGGCACGGATTTTTTGCAAAAGAACACGCAAATCGAGCTCGGTTACGGGCGCGGCTTCGACAAGGTTTGCACCACCGCGTTCTCGGACAGCGACGCGCCGTCGACGCGCCTCGCGCTCGACAATTCGACTGGTTGCTTCACCAACGCGAAGAATCGCGCCAGCCGCGACATCAGCTTGAACAACTTTCAGTTGGCGTGGACGCAAACTTGGACACCGGAGTTTGCGACCCAAGCGGTGCTCAGCGCCTCCTTGCAAAATGGGTTTTTGGGCAATCCCTATCGCTCCGTGGTGATCGCGCCGGCCGGCGATCAGGCGCTGGAGAATCACCCAGAAAACCGCGGTCGCGGCGCGATCGGGCTGCGCGGGAAATATTACCTGCGTGGCCTCGAAACCGCGCTCTCGGCCAACGTGCGCTTTTATCGCGACACTTGGGCGATCTTCGGTCAGACCTACGAACTCGACGCGGAAAAGTACATGTTTCCGTGGTTAAGATTGCTCGTGCGCGGGCGCTACTACACGCAAACGGGCGCGCTCTTTTGGAGCGACGACTACACCGGCGGTGAGCCCGCGACTGGTCCGCGAGGTCAGTACTGGAGCGGTGACCGCGAGCTCTCGCCGCTGTCGAGCTATTTGATTGGCGGCCGACTCTTGGCGACGAAAGAAGGTCGACCCGGCGCACGCGTCGCCGGCTTGTTTTTGAGCCTATCCGGCTCGCTCGGCTTCGACGCGCTGAAGACGAATCTGCACGATTTCACGCTCGGCGGGAAAACCCCGGACGACACGCTCGCGCTACTTTGGTCGTTCGGAGTGCAGGGCGAATTCTGAGTCGGGCTGGCGCTGAAGCCGGCTTTATCGGTCGCCGCGCAGGCCGCGCTTGCGCGCTAGATCGTACAAGTGCTTGCGATCCATCTTGGCTTCGCGCGCCGCGGCGCTGATGTTGCCGCCGTGCCGATCGAGCAGCCACGCGACATAACGACGCTCGAACTCGGCTTCGAAATCCGCGCGGATTTCGCGGTAGCTTTTTTCGGCTTCGAACGCCGGATAGCCGGCATTTCCCGCCGAGGGTTGGCTGCCCGTGAGCGAGCCCGGCGAAACCGGCAAATCGACCAAGCGGATTTCGCGCTCGCCGCCGGCCGTCGCGATGTAAATCGCGCGATCGAGCACGTTGCGCAGCTCGCGCACGTTTCCTGGCCAATCGTGGGCGGCGAGCGCACTCACGGTCTCGCGCGTGAGCGAAATCGCGGCCGCTGCTGGGTCGCGTTTGCGCGCCAAATCCAAAAATTGCTCGACCAAAGCGGGTACGTCTTCGCGTCGCGTGCGAAGCGGCGGCACCGTGATCGGCACGACCGAGAGCCGGAAATAGAGATCTTCTCGGAATTTGCCGCGCTCGACTTCTTCTTTGAGATTTCGCTTGGTGGCCGCGACGATGCGCGATTCGGCGTGGAGTGTCTTGTTGCCGCCGACGCGCCTGAATTCGCCCGACTCGAGCACACGCAAGAGCTTCGGTTGGACGTCGAGCGGCAATTCGCCGACTTCGTCGAGGAATACGGTGCCGCGGCCCGCGATCTCGAACGCGCCTTGGCGCGCGGCGACCGCGCCAGTGAACGCGCCGCGCTCGTGGCCAAAGAGCTCGCTCTCGATCAAGTTGTAGCTGACGGCGCCGCAATCCACGACCACGAATGGTTGGTCTTTGCGGGCGCTCGTTTGGTGAATCGAACGAGCGAGGACGTCTTTGCCGGTGCCCGTTTCGCCTTCGAGTAAGACGGATGCGTCGGTCGGCGCGATGCGCTCGAGCACGCCGAAGATTTGGCGCATCGGCAAGCTCGTGCCGAGGGCTTCGCCGAAGCTCGTGGCTTCGCTCGGCAAGACCTGCGTGCGATTTGGCTCGCCGCGCAAGAGCAGCTCGACGCTACCGACGACGATGGTCGAGCCTGATTCGACCACTGCTTCGCGTACGGCGGTGCGCCCGACGCGGGTGTGATTGGTGGAGCCGAGATCGCGCACGACCACGCCGTTCGGCGTGCGTTCGAGCTCGCAGTGGTGACGCGAGACGGTGTCGTCGGGCAGGACCAAGTCGTTGTCGGCGGCCTTGCCGACGGTAAGCTTCTCGCCGAGCTTCACGCGTTTGCCGCGTGCGCTACCGCTCACGACGACGAGGAGCAGCTCGTCGGATTGCGCACCGAGCGGCGGTTGCGCTCGGGTCGCGATCTCGGAGGAGGGCACGGGATGAGTCACTCAGAAGCACCAGCGGCGAGCGCGATCGTCGTCTCACCACCGGCCAGCGTAACGCGCCGCTCGATATTTGTCTGCACTCCTCCGCGGCCCGAGGAAACTTGCGGAGTTTGCGCGCCGATTTGCGAGTCTTTCGCGATTTGGTCGCGACTTTCAGCCGTGACTTCGATGCTAACTACATAGTCGCCGTTCGGCAGACTCGCGTGCTCTCGAATCTGTAGCGGTGGTGAGGTCGTGAAGGTGAGTGTCACGCCGCCGCGAGACTCTTTATCACGAGCTTCACGCCAAGACGCGCTGAAGCGAGTCGCGTTCGGGAACACCGAGCCGACGGGGAAGAGCAGCACTTGGTCGTGAGGCAACGAACGCATCACGATGCCGCCGAGCCAGACCGCGCCGAACACCACGACCGCGCGTGTCGCGAGGCGACGCACGACGCTGTCATGTGCAAACCAAGCCGCTCTCAATTGCCTTTCGCTCGCGCGGAATTGGACGGCGCGGCGCCGGCCTTTGTCGCGGCTGCGCTCGCTGCCGCGCCGCTCGCGGTCGCGGCAGAAGCGCTGGCTTGGGCCATCGCGTGATGCATGCGGTTTGCATCGAGCATGCGCACGAGCGCGACCAGCCGCTCGATCGTCGCGTCTGGCAAATTGAAACCGGGCATGCGACCGCGCCCTTGGCGAATGGTCTGCGCGATTTGCTCGTCGGTCACGCTGGCTTGCCAATCGGAGCGCGAGAGATCGGCGGCGTGAACCATCGGACCTTGCGGGCCGTCGCCGCGGCCGAGCGTGCCGTGGCAGTTCGTGCAGTTCTGTTGCCAAGCGACGATCGTGACGTCGTCGAGGCCGTGGCCGGGTTCGGACGAGCCGGCGTCCGTGACTTGAACTTGATCCGCGTTGGGATTCTCGGTGTGGTCGTGATCGGTCGGGCGCCAAACGCGCAAATCCGCGGGGGTGTCGTTGCACGCGACGCAAAGGGTGCACCAGGCGACCCCCAAAATAAAAGCCAAGCAAAGGCGCGAAACGCCGTGGCTTCGTCGCGTACGCAATCCGACTCGCATCGGCGATGCCATAGCACGCAACACGAGCGCTTCGAACAGCTTTGGGTCGTCAAAAAAACGAACGGCCGAGCCGCGCCAATTTCGTGCGCGAGCTCGGCCGTAGCGCTTGCGATTGCCGTCAGCGCGAGCCTTCGGCAGTTTCGTTCATTCGAAGACTTTGCCGCCGCCGGCCGGGTCGAGGCCGAGGTACTTCTTGCCGCCGAGCTCCGCGATGCGGAATTCGGTGCGGCGATTCTTGGCGCGACCTTCTTCGGTGGTGTTGTCGGCGAGCGGCTTGTTTTGGCCGAAGCCGACCGCGATCAGGCGGTCCTTGGCGACGCCTTTGGCGATCGCGGCGTTCTTCACGGTGAGCGCGCGCTGACCCGAGAGCATGAGGTTCGCTTCGGCGCCGCCGACGTTGTCGGTGTGGCCTTCGATACGGAGCTTCGTGACCTTCGGGTTTTCGTCCAGGAACTTCTTCAATTGCTCGATCACGGCCTCGCTGCCGCCACCTGCCTTGAAGGTGGCTTTGCCCGTGTCGAATTCAATCTCGCCCGGGATCGAGACTTTGTCGCCCGAGATGGTCGCGAGGGACTTCGGAGCCTCCGCCACGGGAGCGGGCGCGGGTGGCGGAGGCGGCGGGGGCGCCGGCGGCGGAGCGGGCGTCGGCGCGGCGGCCGCTTGCGCTCCCGCGTTGAACGAGGCCGAGCCCTTGCAACCCGAGAGCACGGACGCCACCAAAGCTACGCTGCCAAGCGTGATCACTAACGCGGACTTACGAGACATTTTTGCAATTCCTCCACTAACTCTAGGTGTATGGGCCGAGCCGAACTCGGGTAATTCCCCTGAACTATGGGGCCAATCGCTAGTCCAAGTGCCCGGCGCGATGCAAGCGCGGGCCTCGGCCGAGCCGGTAATTCGGGCGTAACAGGGCGATAGACGGAGCTGGGTCGAGTTCTGTTCAACTGGGAAATCTGCATCGGTTTGCAATCCTTCGGTCGAATGGCCGGAGCGACGTGGAACGCCGCGTGCGCCGGCCAATGAGTGGTAAGTCACGAAGCAAGTGGCGCGCGAGTTCGTTCATCTGCACGTTCATTCGCAGTACTCGTTCTTGACGAGCGCGGTGAAGCTCGACGAGCTTGCCAAGCGGGCCAAGGCGCATGGCATGCGCGCGATCGGGCTCACCGATCACGCCAACATGTACGGCGCGATCCGTCACTACAACGCCGCGCGCGCACAGGGGCTGACGCCGATCCTCGGCTGCGAAGTGAACGTGGTGCGAAAAGACGCCTCAGCGTCGTTCGACCATTTGGTGCTGCTTGCGGCGACGAACGAGGGTTACAAAAATCTGATCCGGCTCGTGTCCGAAGGCCATTTGCGTTCGGCGAGCGCGCACGGTTCGGCGATCACGATGGCGCAAATCGCCGAGCGCAACCAAGGTTTGATCGCGCTCACGGGTTGCCTCGGCGGCGTCGCGGCGCAGCGCGTGCTCGAGTACGGGGTCGACAGCGGCGAGCCGATCTTGGCCGAGCTGCGCGATACGTTCGCGCCGGGCCACGTGTTCGTGGAGTTGCAAGATCACGGCTTCCCGGAGCAAGCGGTGGTCAACGACGTGCTCGTCAAAGCCGCCGATCGTTTGAATTTGCCGCTCGTCGCGACCAACGACGTCCATTTCATGAGCAAGGACGACGGGCAAGCGCACATCTATCTCGAGTGCGTGCGTCAGGGTCGCACCTTCAGCGAAGCCGAGCCGCTGCATCACGGTAGCTTCGAGATGTACCTGAAGAGCCAAGACGAGATGGTGCAGACGTTCTCCGCGTTGCCCAAGGCGATCGAGAACACGCTGCTCGTCACCGAAATGTGCTCCGGGCTGAAGCTCGAGCTCGGTAAGCCGATGTTGCCGCACTTCAATGTGCCGGAGGGTTACGACACCGACGGCTACTTCCGGCACGTCTCGAGCGAAGGCTTGAAGCAACGACTCGCCGAGTTTCGCCGACTCGGCAAGACGGTCGATGAAACCACGTACTTCGAGCGGCTCGCGCGCGAGCTCGACGTGATCGTGGGCATGAAGTACCCGGGCTACTTTTTGATCGTCTGGGATTTCATCCGCGAAGCGAAGGCGCGCGGCATTCCGGTGGGGCCGGGCCGCGGCTCTGGCGCGGGTTCGATCGTGGCGTACTCGCTCGGCATCACCGAACTCGATCCGCTGCCGTACAATTTGCTGTTCGAGCGCTTCTTGAATCCGGAGCGCGTGAGTATGCCGGATTTCGACATCGATTTTTGCATGGCCCGGCGAGACGAAGTGATTCGTTACGTCTCGCAGCGTTACGGCGCGGAGAGCGTCGGGCAGATTGCGACGTTCCAAAATCTGAAGGCGCGCAGCGTGATCAAGGACGTCGCGCGGGCGATGGCGATGCCCGCGCCGGAAGCGCAGCGCATCGCCAGCCTGGTGCCCGAAAAGGGCCAAGGCAAAATGTACACGATCGACGAAGCGCTCGAGGTCGAGCCCAAGCTCAAAGCGCTCGCGGACAGTGACGAGCGCGTCAGTGAGCTAATCAAGCAGAGCCGCAAGCTCGAGGGACTCACGCGCCACGCCGGCATGCACGCCGCGGGCGTGGTGATCAGCGAGGGGCCGCTCGCCGATCACGTGCCGTGCTTCAAGAGCGACGACACCATCGTCACGCAGTACGACAAAGACGACGTAGAAGCCGCCGGTCTCGTCAAATTCGATTTCTTGGGGCTCAAGACGCTGACGGTGATCGACATCGCCGAGAAGCTCGTCAATGCGCGGCCCGATCGCAAAGGCAATCCGCTTTTGCTTTCGAAGATCGCGCTCGAGGACAAAGAGTCGTACGCGCTGATCGCCAGCGGAGAAACGACGGGCGTGTTTCAGCTCGAATCGAGCGGCATGCAACAGCTCTTGCGCGGGCTCAAACCCGATTGCTTCGAAGACATCGTCGCCGCGGTGGCGCTCTATCGCCCCGGTCCACTCGGCACGGGCATGATCGACGATTTCATCGGTAGCAAGCACGGCAAAAAAGCGATCCGCAAATTGCATCCGCTCGTCGATGATGTGCTCGCGCCGACCTACGGCGTGCCGGTTTATCAAGAACAAGTGATGCAGATCGCGCAGCAGCTCGCCGGATTCACGCTCGGCGGCGCTGATCTTTTGCGGCGCGCGATGGGCAAAAAGAAAGCCGAAGAGATGCAAAAGCAGCTCAAGGCTTTCGTCGAAGGCGCGGAGCAAAAAGGCGTCAGCGTCGAGCAATCGACGGCAATTTTCAAAGAGATCGAAGGCTTCGCTTCGTACGGCTTCAACAAGAGCCATTCGGCGGCGTACGCGCTCATCACGTATCAAACGGCGTATTTGAAAGCGCACTATCCGTGCGAATTTTTCGCGGCCGTGCTCACCGCCGACAAGGACAAGATCGAAAAGGTCGTGCGCACGATTGCCGAGGCGCGCGCTTGGGGCGTGGCCGTGTTGCCGCCCGACATCAACGCCAGCGAGACGGATTTTTCGGTCGTGTATGCACACCCGAAGGGTGACGGGCCCATGCGCTCTGCTGGCAGACTCCGCGATCGCCACGGACCACAAGTGCGCTTCGGCCTCGGCGCGGTGCGCGGTGTCGGCGAGGCCGCGCTCGAGACCATGTTCGAAGCGCGCAAAACCTCGGGCCCGTTCCGTGATTTGTTCGATTTCGCGACCCGGGTCGACGCGAAGAAGCTCAATAAAGGCGTGCTCGAAGCCTTGGTTCAGTGCGGCGCGTTCGACTCCGCGCTCGAGCCCATGGGCATTAGCCGCGCGCGGGCGTACGCCGCGATTGACCGCGCGCTCGAGCGTTCGCGCAGCGCGAGCCGCGATCGCGAGCGCGGACAAGCCACGATGTTCGGCATGTTCGAGCAGAGCGCGTCGCGTTCGAACGGCAACGGCCACAAAGCGCTCACGCCGATGGACGACTACCCGCCCGCGCTGGAGTGGGACAAGATCGAGCTACTCAAACGCGAGCGCGAGGCGCTCGGTTGTTACGTCTCAGGGCACCCGCTTTTTCGCTATCAGAGCAAGCTCGGCCGGCTCCGTGTCGTGTTCTCGACCAAAGTCGCGAGCGAGGAAGCATGGTCGATGGTGTCAGTCGCCGGCATCGTCGAGAACTACCAAGAGAAGCTGTTCAAGAGCGGCACCGGCGGGCGCGCCGCGTTCTTCGAGATCGAGGACATGTACGGCCGGGTGAAAGCGAAGGTACGTGGCGATCGCATCGACACGTACGCGCATTTGCTGACCTCGGGTGATCCAGTGCTCTTGAGCGGCAAGGTGAGCTTTCCCATGACGGAAGAGCCGGACGAAGAGCGCGAAGCGACGCTTTTGGTCGACAGCGTCGAGCTCTTGTCCGAAGCGGCGCTCAAAGCGACTCGCTCGGTGACGATCAAACTGGACGCCGACAGCACGGCGCGCCGGGACTTCGAGGCGCTCAGATCGTTGATTCAAGCGTCGCCCGGGCCTTGTACGGTCGAGCTCGTGCTTGCGCTCGGAGAGGGCACCGAAGCGGTGCTCGATCTGGACGGCACACGTGTCACGCCGAACGACACTTTTCTGGGAGGTTTAGAGCGAATGTTCGGGACTACCGTCGCTGAGCTGCGCTGAGACTGTTCGCTGCCATTTTGCCGGTGTAGGCTCAAAGATCGATGAAAGACGGCCGAGCCGAGTTGGTACGCATCGATTCGCGCGGGGAGGCGCATCCAATCGGCAGTGTCGCGAGTCAACGCATGCGTGCGCGCGAAGGCGCATACCGCATGTTGCCGGCGCCGGCTCACGTCGTGTTCATGCGTTACACGGGCGAAGACGGCCGACGCGACGCGGACGACGGCGCAATCGTGCGGCTTTCCGGCGAAGTGACCGCGCCAGGCACGCTCTGCGACATCTTGGCCTTGCTCGCCCAGACCGGCTGGCGCGGCGAGCTCGTCGTGCTCGACGGGGACGATACGCGTTCGATATTTTTCGAGCAGGGCAACGTCGTCGGCGCCTCGACGAACGTGGAAGCTGAACGACTCGGCTCGGTGCTCTATCGCTTCGGCGTGATCACGGGCGACGAACGTGATCGCATTTTGGCCGCGGTTCGCGGCGGAAAGCGCTTCGGCGAGGCGGCGATCGAACTCGGCGTGTTGAAGCAAGATCAGATCTATTCGCACATCGCGCGACAGATCGAAGAAATCGTGTTCGCGACGATGACGATCGGCGACGGCACTTTTTTCTTTCTGGAGGGCTTCGACGAAGCCCGGCTCGTCTCGCGGCACACGGTGAGCGCCAATGCGCTATTGATGGACGGCGTGACGCGCATGGACGAGCTGCGCTATTTTCGCCAAAAGATTCCGTCCGCCGAGCACATCCCGTTCAAGGTCGAAAATCGCGGAACCCCCCAAGAAGAATTTCACACGCTGTACTTCGCGATCGACGGTCAGCAAAGCGTCGAGGAACTCGGCCGGAGCACTGGCCTCGGCGAATTCGAAACGACCAAGGCGCTCTACTCGCTCGTACAGTCGCAGCATGTCTCGATTCATCCGCCGCGCGTGTCCGGTGGCCCGACTTCACTCGTGGCCGCGGCCAACGGTGCGCTGCGCGCGATTTTTTCCGCTGCGGATCACGGCGGCAGAGTCGCGGAGGTGCGCGCGAACCTCGAGTCTTTCGCGGTCGGCGCCGGCGTCTACGACATCCTGTTCCGGAACGCGGGACCAGATGAAAGCGGCGCGCTCGATCCGGACGCAGTCGCCGCGAACTCGGTGGTCGTCGCCGGTAGCGCCGATCGCGACAACATGCTGAAGCAGATGCTGCACGAGTACGTGAGCTTCGCGCTATTCAGTGCGGGCGCGGCGCTCGGTTCCGGAGCCGAGGGCGAGCTCGTCAAGCAAGTCGCGTCGGCGCTCGCTAGCCTCAGGCCGCAGGGCTGATTTTCAAGGCAAAAACCAGAGTGCGGCAGGGGCGGTCAATTCTTGCAAGAAACAGTGGGCAATTGCTTCGCTTCGCGCTAAGTACGCCGCCCACGCGCGGTCCTCGGGCTGCTCGGGTCGATAGCTCAGTCGGTAGAGCAGTGGATTTTTAATCCATTGGTCCAGGGTTCGAATCCCTGTCGACCCACTAGTTTCGGGAGCAGCTTCGCGGTGAGGTTCTAGAGCCGAACGATCTTCTGCTCGTGCGCTATGCTGAAAATCGTGTTTCGCGTTCGCGCGCGACGATTGCTGCTGTGCGGTTTGGCGCTCGGCGCGGCTGCCAGCTGCAAACGGCGCGAACCGTCCGTGCGCGAGAGCGAGCGCGCGGCAAATAGTACGCGCGCACCGCGGGTGCCCGTCGCGCCGCCGGAAGCCGGGGCTTCTGCCACGCCAATCGAGAGTGCAGCCGTGCCAGCCGAGAAGCCTCGCGTCTACGTGAAGAATCGCTTTGTCTTCGTGCGGCCGCGTGCGGACGTGAATGCGGATTGGATTGGGTTTCTTTGGTTCGGAGCTTCGGTCGAATTGAGGAGCACCGAGCCGGTGCGCGGCCCGGGCTGCGCGAGTTACTACGCGATCGAGCCGAGTGGATACGTTTGCGTGGACGAGAAGCAAGCCACGTTGAACGCGGATGACGCGGTGTACAAGGCCGTGTCGCGCTTCGCGCCGCGACTCGATCAGCCGTCGCCGCACCGCTATGCGCAGTCGAACGGGGTTCAACTGCATCCCGCGCTTCCCGGCACGGACAATCAATTTGGGAATTTGCCTCCGCTTTTTCATGAACCGCGCCGCAGATTTTTGCCGTTCTCGACCGTCGCTTATGCGGACGAGCGCACGGTTGCGGGCGAGACTTGGCTGCTCAGCGCGGATTTTTTGTGGTTCAAAGCGGACGAAGTCACGCGCTATCCGGAGGTGAGCTTTCACGGCGTCGAGCTCGGCCGAGAATATCGCTTGCCGCTCGCGTTTTTTCGTCAAAAGGGCGCGCGCAAATATCGACGCAACGACGCCGGCAAGCTCGCGCGCACGGAAGACGAATTTGCGCTGCAGTCCGTCGTGCAGCTCGCGGACGAAGTCGAGGTTCAGCGTGGCGTGAGCTATCGAAAAGTAGCAGCGACCGAGGATTGGGTTCGCGAAGTGGACGCGGTGATTCCGTCGCCTCGCGGCACGACGCCTTGGGGCGCGCACGTCGGCGTCGAGGATCGCACTGGGCGCGCCCCCAAAAATCAAAAAAAATCTTGGCTCGAAGTGAGCGTGCTCGGCGGCTGGTTGCTCGCGTTCGAAGGCACGCGCGCGGTTTACGCAACGTTGATTTCGCCCGGTCGCGGCGGCATTCCGAAAGATGGTGAAGACACGCTCGAGATCGCGGCGACCCCGCTCGGCACTTTCCCGATCTCGGGCAAGCTTGCGACGGTGACGATGGACTCGCCGGGCGAATCACTGCATTCGGACGTGCCTTGGACGCAGAACTTCGAGAAGCCGTATGCGATTCATGCGGCTTACTGGCACAACAACTGGGGCAATCCGCAGAGCGGCGGCTGCATCAACGTCTCGCCGATCGACGGGAAATGGCTGTTCGATTTCAGCGAGCCCGCGCTACCAAGCGGCTGGCACGCCGTACGCTGGCGCCCCGGTCTCGCGGATCGGACGCTGCTCGTCGTTCACGAGTGAGCCGCGTTTTGCGGTAACCAAAGCTGCGTGGCGGCGCGCCGGATTCTGCGTTGCGCTGAACGCCAATTCCGCCTCGACCGGCGCTGAATGACCGAAGCGCGCAATAACTGACCCGAAACGAGGCTTCGCGTTCACTCATCGAATGACTTTGGTCTTGCGTAGGTCCTGCAATCAGGGAACTCTCTACAAGGTACACCTTGCCGCATCGCGGCGCTCGAGGAGGTTTCGTGGTTAAAGCGCGCACCTGGCTAGCCCTTGCTCTGATCTCTTTCGGAACGATCGCGGCCACGGCGAGTTGCGGCAGTGACGAAACGACCGGCGGCGGCACCGGCGGTGGCTTGCTCGGGGGCAGCGGCGGAAGCGCGGGCAGCGGCGGCGCAGTCAGTCGTGGTGGATCGAGTGGAACGAGCGGAACTACTGGAACAATCATTTCGAATCTCGGCATAGCGTGCACGACCGACGCCAATTGCGGAGATGGCATGACTTGCGTTCTGCCGAGTTCGACAGCGTTCGGTACCGGTGGACCCGGCGCAGGCATGTGCACCAAGGTTTGCGCAACGGACAGCGATTGCTCGGCTATCGAGAGCGACGCCGCGTGCATCCCAATCGAACTGAACGACCCCACTGGGTTTTGTCTCCAGCCGTGCGTGCAGGGCAATCCGACCTCCGCGCTGGACAAATGTCAGGGGCGACCAGACTTCCTGTGTGTCGATCTCGCCGGGGACGGCTCCGCGCCATTCTGCATTCCTGATTGCCAGAGCGACTCCGAGTGCGGAACCGGCTTGTTTTGCAATCGCCGGAGTGGGTTGTGCGAGAGCACCAAACCTACGGGTCTGCCTGCCGGAAGCGCATGCGATCCCGCCGCCACCGCGGATCCCTGCCTCGGCATCTGCCTGCAAACAAGCGATACCGGCGTCACACCGGTGGTTGGTGCTTGCTTCGATCCGTGCCCCGTCGGAACCGAATGTTTGTTCGCCGGCACCCAGGCAGGCGGGGTCTGCGATCTCGTGAGCTCTGCCGGCTTCGGCTTCCTCGACCCGGGCCTTTGCGATCCGGGTTGCAGCTGTGACGAAGATTGCGCGGTCCCCGGCGAGGCCTGCCGCGGTTGGGCCACCGATGCCTCGTCAGTGCAGCTAAAGCAAGACATTGGTTCCGACGGCATTTGCTCGCTCTCCGCGAATTCCGTCCCGGCCGGCAGCACCGAGCTCACCTGCGGCGCGGCGGGCGCCGGCGCGGGTGGAGCGAGCGGCAATCCGGGTGGCGACAACGCGGGCGCCGCCGGTAACTAGTCGCCCGCGTCGTTCTCGTTGTCCGGTTCGGCCGGCGCTGAGTCGGCGCGCGCAATCGTGGTCGGATTGGGCTCGGGGGAGCTCAGTAGCGCCAAGCGCATCGCGGCGACGAAGCTGAAGGGCTTGCCGTTGACGCTCGGAAACGCAATCGCTGACACGATTGCGGCCGCACAGCGCGCAGCCGTCGCGTTCGGAAAATGGCTCTCGATTTCGCTCACGCGGTGCACGCTGCCGTCGGCTTCGAGCACAATCGCCAGCGCTAGGCGACCCCACAAATTCGGATCGGAGGCGCGCGCCGCGCTGAAACAGGCGCTGAGCTCCGTTCGCTTACCGCTCAGTCGCGCGCGCACGGCGCCCGGGTCGAAGTCGCTCGTCGTTTCGATTTGCGCGGGCGGCGCGTCGCTCCGCGCTGGCAAGTCCGCGTCGCCCGGCCAAATTCGAATCGACGCGACGACGCTGCGCGCGCGCGCCGGGCGCGGCTCGAACCGCAGTTTGCGCAACTGATCGAGCAAGCATGCCGTCGTCACCGCGTTGTGAAGCTCGGACGACTGCACGTGCGCGGCTATTACCGTGCCGCGCGTGCCGATCGTGAAACGCACGCGCGTCTCGCCCCCGAGTCCCTTTTTTTCGCGCTGGCCCGCCTCGAAGCACAGTCGAAACGGCCAGTAACCTTTGCTGCGCGTTTGTGCCTGCACGCGCTCACCACCGAGGCCACGCGACGGCACCGCTTTCGCGTTCCGGTGGCCGGCGAAGTACGCGTCGACAACGACGCGCGTGCCGGGATGAAACGAGGCTTGGCTCGAGACGTAGTTCGGATCCGCCGTCCCGCCGACGTTCCAGCGTGCGAGCTCTTCGTCGTCTGTTGCGGCGCGGAGTGGGTTCGAAGCGCGCGGGCGCAGATCGAGCGGGTAGGGATCTTCGAACGTGAGTGCGATGCTCGGATTGCTCGAGTTCGCTTCGACCGCTCGTTCATCGCTTTGGTCCGCGTTAGCGCCGGCATCGAGCACCGGCGTGATGCCCGCTGTCGCGCTGGGCGCGCTTGTGGGATTCGCTCGCACCGGCCCAGCGAACGACCCGAGCGCGGAGCGCGATGCCGCATTGCTCGCGCAGCTCAGAGCGACGAGTGAGGCGTAAACGCCAAGATTTTCGGCGTGCGCCTTTACCGCGCGGCGAAAGGAGAGGAAAGTCGGCATTCTGACGGAGGTATCGAGATGAGTGACGCGAGCGAGGGGCTGGGCTTCGAGCATGGCGCAGGTTTCGTAGCGGGTGAAGTCTCTGGCGGCTTTGGGCTCGGACCGCTCGAAACTCAATACGAAGAGCTGTTCGCCGAGGCGCTCGCGGACGGCGTGATCACGCCCGAAGAGCGCGCGCGTTTGGAAAAAGCCGCGGACAACCTGGGCCTCGATCCGCAGCGCTTGTTGAGGCTCGAGCAAGCCATGGTCGCGGCGTATCAAACGCGCCACCGCGTGCAGATCGTCGAACAATACGAGGAGTCTGCGCCGTCGCTTGCACCGCTGCGCGTCGAGGCGGACGGCGACGCTGGCCGCACGCTGCTACTCAAACGAATCGAGCAACTCGAGGCCCGCGTGCACGAGCTCGAAGCAGAGCTTCGCAAAGCGCGCGCCTCGATCAACGTCGAAGTCGATTTGTCCGATGTCGAGAGCGCGGCGCACGACGCGAGCGAAGATCCAGATGAGATCTGGCGGCGCGCGCGGCGCGATCCCAAAAACCCCGACGCTTACCGTGCGCTCAGCCGCGTGTACGCAGCGCGCGCTGAGCTCGATCGTCGGTTTTGCGTCGCAGAGGTGCTTTCGGCGCTCGGCGCGGCCAACGCGGAAGAGCGGGCCTTGGTCGAAAAATATCGGACCGAGACATTGATCGCGCCCCGCGCCAGCGTCTCTGCCAATGCTTGGGTCGACTTATTGTTTCATCCGGAAGAAGAAGTGCTCACCGGCCAAATCTTCAGTTTGATTGCGCCGTCCGTTTTGATCGGTCGGGTGACGGCGCTTCGTCGCGACGGCAAGCTGCACCAACCGGCGCCGAGCTCGAAGCAAGATCCGGCCAAGGCCACCGTCACCGCCGTGCGTGCGGTGCCTTGGGCCGCCGCGATTCTCGGCTTGGCCGCGCCGCCAATCTACGTGGAGAAAGATCGCGACGCGGGCTACGCGACGATTCCGGGCGTGCCGCCATTCACCGTCGTCGGCAAGCGCGTGCTTTCGGGGCGAACGCAGCTCGAGCATGCATTCTTGGTCGGGCGCCATCTGTCTTGGTATCGCCAAGAGCACTACGTCAAGACGCTGTTCAGCAGCGTCCCGGACTTGGAAGATTTGTTCCTCGCCGCGCTGACGATCGGAAATCCGGGTCTGCCGATCGCCGAAGACATGAGGCGCCGAGTGGCACCGATTGCACAAGCAATTCAACCAATGCTCGAGTCGCCACATGTCGATGCGCTGCGCGGTTGCTTCTTGCGCTTCGTCGAAGAAGGCGGACGCACCAATTTGCAACGTTGGAGCAGTGCCACGGAAAAGACCGCCGCACGCGTCGGCTTCGTGCTTTCGAACGACATTGCCACCGCGCTCAAAGCCTTGCGCGATGAAGAAGGCGCGGACGGCGAGCTCGGTAAAGATCTCGTCGCGTTCGCCGCGAGCGAGCGCTACTTCAAGTTGCGTCGCCAGCTCGGCATCGCGATCGATCAAAATTGAACCGGAATTCGAGCGGTTTATTGCTCGGCACGCGGTCTTGGCGCTCGCTTCCGAGCTCGATCTGGTAGCCTGCGGAGCGGAATCGCGCGATGGCCGAGGACGTATTCGGAATCGTTGGCAGCGTCATCGCTGGCGCGTATCACGTCGAGCGCGTCGTGGCGGAGGGTGGCTTTGGCGTGGTGTATCGCGCGCATCACGGCGGTTTCCGCGCGCCCGTCGCGTTGAAGTTGCTGAAGGTTCCGCCGCAGAGCTCGGAGCAGCAGAGCGCGTTCCTCGAGTTGTTTCGCGCGGAGGCCGAGCTGTCGTTTCGGCTCGCGGCGAGCCTGCCCACGGTCGTGCGCCCGCTGCACGTAGACGCGTTCACGGCATACGACGGCCGCTTCGTGCCGTACATCGTGCTCGAGTGGCTGGATGGCATGACGCTCGACGAGCTGATCAAACAGCGCAACCGCGACGGCGCCATGCCGCTCCCACTACGACGGCTCGTGCGGCTCTTGACGCCGGTTGCGCGGGCGCTCGAGCGCGCGCACAACTTCACCAGCGCGGAAGGCCGCGTTTCGATCGTGCATCGCGATCTGAAGCCGGAAAACATTTTCATCGCCGAAGTGGCGGGCGAAGAAGTCGTGAAGATCCTCGACTTCGGCATCGGCAAAGTGAAAAGCGCCGCGAGCCAAGTTGCCGGGCGCATGAGTCAAGACGGCCAGGCTCCGGCCGCGTTCACGCCAGCCTACGGAGCACCGGAGCAGTGGGCGCCGAAGCAATTCGGTCAAACCGGGCCTTGGACGGATGTTTGGGGCTTGGCCTTGTGCATGGTCGAAGTGCTCGCCGGTCGCCCGGTAATCGACGGCGATCCTGCCGCGATGATGGTGACCGCGCTCGATCCGCGGCGCCGACCCACGCCCCGCACCGAAGGCGTCGATTTGCCGGACGCAGCCGAGGAGGTTTTTCTGCGCGCGCTCGCGCTCGATCCGCGACAGCGACAACGCGATGCAGGCGTGTTTTGGAACGAGCTCTTGGCTGCGATCGAGGTACCCGTTTCCGAGCGCGGGCTCGCGCTGCAACGTGACGCGCGCGTCGAAGCCGGCGGCGGCGTGCGCGTCGAACGCGTCGATGTGCGCTCACGTTCGTCAGGGTCGATGTCACGGGTGCCGCAACCGACCGCGGCGGTCGAGCGCGCGCTGGCGATGGATCTCGAATTCGATCCGATGAGTGCCCGAGCCGCGCGTCCGGGTGCCGTTTCGGAGACCCGACCGTCGACGCCCGCGCCGCCCGCGCCCGCGCAGGCCATGCATTTCGTGCCGGATTTGGAGCTCGCGCCGCCGCCGGTATCGCGCAAGCCGAGCGGCATGCTCGCGGCTGCGACTGCAACTGCGCCGTCTCCCGTGCTCACGCCACAGCCGATGTCGGCAGTGTCGCCAGCCAGCGCGCACACGTCTGGGGCGCACGCTGCGGTCTTGGATTTCGACGAAACACCGAGCCAAACTGAACGCGCTGCCGTGGCGCTCGATCTCGATTTGCCGGCGGACGAGCCAATCGCGCGCCGCGCGGCGAGCACGCCGGGCATGCGCGCGGTGCAGCTGCCAGCGCCGGAGAGCAATCCGCGGCCGAACCGCAGCTCCGAGCCACCTGCGCCGATGGCCGTGCCGGTCAGCGGCGTCATGCCGGTGCGCGTTGAAACAGTCGAGTTTGCGGCGAGCCCGCCGAGCGCGCGCGAGCCGAGCACGCGCGAAGCGCGGCCATCCGTGCCGCCACTTTCGCCGCGAAACGCAAGCGCGACCGAGCCGAAGTCGGTCGCGAAAGTGGCGTTCGCGCTGGCCGAGGAAAAGCCGCTGCTCACGCGCTTGCGACCCGCGCTCGTGCTCTTGGGTCTTTCGATCGCGCTCGCGATCTTCGACCCGACGTACGCAGCGCTCACCGGCGAAAAGCTCGAAATATTGGGCGCGCGCCCGAGCTTGTTCGGTGGCGCGCTGCTGCTCGTTGCGCTCGCGCTCGCCGGGCGCGAGGTCTTCCGTGAACCCTGACTCCGTTTCGACCAAGGGCCGACATGAGCAAAACCAAACCGCCGAAGCCTGTCGCAAAGAGCAACCCACCCCCAAAACATAAAAATTCGGAAAAGGCGCAGGCGCGCGCTTTCGTGGCCGAGCTACGCAGTCGCGGGTTTCGGCGCGCGAAGATCGGTGGCTTCGATCTCGATGGTGTCTTGCGCGGCAAATATGTCTCGCTCGACAAACTCGAGTCCGCGCTGCAAAAAGGATTTGGTTTTTGCGACGTGATTTTTGGTTGGGACGTGGCCGACGCACTTTACGACAACGCCAAAGTCACTGGTTGGCATACCGGTTATCCCGACACGCAAGCCGTGCTCGACCCGACGAGTGCGCGACCGATTCCGTGGGAGCCGGGTGTCGTGTCGCTGCTCGCTGATTTTCGCGACGCTGCGGGCGCGCCGCATCCAGGCTGTCCACGTTCGACCTTGAAGCGCGTGCTCGAGCACTGCCAAAAGCTCGGTTTTTCGGCCAAAGTGGGCGCCGAGTACGAGTTCTTCTTGTTCAAAGAGACGCGCGATTCGTTGATTGCCAAAGGCTTTCAGAACCTCGTGCCGCTCGACCCCGGCATGTTTGGCTACAGCTGGGTGCGCTCGGGCCAAGACTCGGAGTTGATGCGCGACATCTTGGACTCGATGGAAGCTTGCGGCATCGAGCTCGAGGGCCTTCATACCGAAACCGGTCCCGGCGTCTATGAAGCAGCGATTCGTTACGACGACGCGCTCGTGATGGCGGACAAAGCCGCGCTGTTCAAACCGCTTCTGAAGCAGATCGCGCATCGACACGGCTTGTCCGTGAGCTTCATGGCGAAGTGGAACGCGGCGCTGCCGGGTTGCAGCGGACACTTGCACCAGAGCCTGTGGCAAAACGGCAAGAATGCGTTTGCAGATGAAGCCGATCCGCGCGGCATCTCCGAGCTCATGCGTCACTACTTGGCTGGGCAAATCGCGCTGATGACCGAGCTCACTGCCGTCGTTTCGCCGACCGTGAACAGCTACAAGCGATACGTGCCTGGCGTGTGGGCGCCGCTCGTTCCAACCTGGGGCATCGAAAATCGAACCTGTTCCTTGCGCGTGATCGGTGCGGGCGATAGTTCGGCCTTGCGCGTCGAGCATCGTCAGCCGGCGGCGGACATGAACCCGTACTTGGCGATGGCCGCGACGATCGGAGCCGGACTTTGGGGCATCGAGCACGATTCGGCGTTGCCGCCGGAGGCACAGGGCGACGCGAGTGCGGGCCGAGGGCGCTTGCCGCGCACGCTGCGCGAAGCAAATGCCGCGCTCGAGTCGAGCAAAGCCGCGCGCGAGATTTTGGGCGAGGGTTTCGTCGATCACTACGTGCGCACGCGCGACTGGGAGGTGCGCGCGTACGAAGCGGCTGTCACGGATTGGGAACTGAAGCGTTACTTCGAGATCATCTGAATCGGACTAAGAGGAGCCATGACCGCCATCTGGAGTTTTCCCACTCGTATCGTGTTCGGCGCCGGTGTTTCGAGTCGAGCCGGTGAAGAAGCGCAAGCGCTCGGTTTGAAGCGCGTCTTGATCGTGACCGACGCGGGCGTGGAGCGAGCCGGGCTCACCGCCGGCGTGCGTTCGGGGTTGGAGAAGGCGGGCATCGCCGTTGCGACGTACACGGGCGTGGACGGCAATCCGACCGAGGAAAACATCGAGGGCGGCGCGCGCGCCTACGCCGATCATCGCGCGGACGGCGTGATCGCGATCGGCGGCGGCTCGCCGATGGACGCGGGCAAGCTGATCGCGCTGCGCGCGGTTTGCGCGCTCCCCTTCGAACAACTCGACGACGCGGTCGACGGTGGCCAGCATGTGCCGGCCAACGTGCCCCCAATCATTCAAATCCCGACCACAGCCGGAACCGGCAGCGAAGTCGGCCGCTCGGGCGTGCTCACGGTGCGTTCGACCCAGCGCAAGACGGTCGTCTTCTCGCCGCGCTTGCTGGCGCGCGCGGCGTTGCTCGACCCCGAGCTCACGCGCTCGATGCCGCCGCAAGTCACCGCGGCGACGGGCTTCGACGCGCTCACCCATTGCATCGAGGCCTATTTGTCGAAGGGCGACCATCCGATGGCCGACGCGATCGCGCTTTCAGGCATCGAGATCGCGAGCCAATTTCTCGAGCGCGCCGTGAAAGACGGCAGCGATATGGAGGCGCGCGGCATGATGATGAAAGCCGCGATGATGGGCGCGGTGGCGTTTCAAAAGGGGCTTGGCGCGTGTCACTCGCTCGCGCATCCGCTGTCGAGCGAGCACGGCTTGCATCACGGTTTGGCCAACGCGCTGTGCCTTCCTTCCGTGCTGCGCTTCAACGCGGCGGCGGTTCCAGACCGCGTCTCGCGTGTCGCGGTTTTATTGGGCGGAGCCGCCGAGCCGCTCGCGTGTGCGGCGGCGGTCGCGGACTTGCGCGCGCGTGTCGGGCTGCCAAGTGGGCTCTTGGCCGTCGGTATTCAGAGCTCGCACCTCGCCGTTTTGGCCGACAAAGCCTTCGCCGACGCGTGTCACCAATGCAATCCGCGCGACTGCACCCGCGCCGATTTGCTGACGCTCTACGAAGCATCGCTGTGATGTAACCTTGACGGCGCGCCTCTCAGCGCGACGGAAATGTCAGGGTGCGAGCCACGCTTCGGCCTTGCTGTTGGCGTAAATGCGCGGAACTGCGCGCGCGGGCTCGGAAATGCACCGAGCGCAATGCGCTCGCGTCTTGGCACGGCTTTCGCTCTTAACGGCATCACCGCTCCAATGAAGCATCATTTGGAAAACCCGGCATTCCCTTCACGCATCGAAGTGCTCCTTGCACGCGCGCGCCGCGCACAGCAACGCGGCGAACGCCGCCAAGCGCTAGTCGCATTGCGTGAAGCGACGCTGCTCGCCGAAACGGACGCGCGACTGTGGGCGCTTTACGGCGCGGCTTGCGTCAAGTCGAATCGCTTGGATGAAGCCGAGCGCGCGTTCGGGCAAGCGCTGTATCTGCGCCAGCGCGCCCACGACGCGGCACGCGCGAACTCGCTGCGCAACGTGATCGCGCGGCTCGGCGTCGGACGCGCCGCTTAGTCCGACGAGCTAGTGTCGCGTCTCAAAAGTAACACTAGTTCGCTTCGCGGAAGGAGAGCGCGGACGCGGTAAACGAACGCAGCGTGTTGCGCGTGCAGAACGGGCACGCCCAACCCACGTCGAAGCGCTCACGCTCGGCGCCAATCGCATTGGCCGGCGCTGCGAGCTCCAGTTTGCGTGCGTCCGTGGCCCAGCCTCTCAAAACTACGCGAGCCTCGTCGAGCTCCGCGCACAAGTTGACCTGGCACTCACACTTCGAATGGATTCTCGCGACCTTCATTGCTGCGGAGGATTCACTACCGGCTGCCGCGGAGCTGGTCAAGAGGCCGAGGTCAGGCGGTTTTTTCTCTCGCGCTTCGCTGACATTTCCCGTTGGAGCCTGGCGAATGGGCTTTGAATTCGCTCGCACTTCCGGAAAGAACGGCTAAGATGGCGCTCCATTGCGGGACTAGCTCAGTTGGTAGAGCACGAGCTTCCCAAGCTTGAGGTCGTCGGTTCGAACCCGATGTCCCGCTCCGAAAAAAGGCATCATCCTCGCTCGAACGGCACGCGTTGCTTACCACGGCGTCAAGGCTCCCGTGATTGCTGTCGGCAGTCGTCTAGTGCGTCGCTGGGCCGATAGCACGGAGCCGATCTCGACGATCGCGGCCGACGAACGCCGCGCTAGTTAGATCAAGGAGCTTTGGTCGGTGCGGCGTTCGACGGAGTCTTCGACGCAGTCTTGTGATTGCGGCGATGCTTGCCTTTTTTCTTCGTTTCTTTTTTGGCAACCGTGTGGTCGCGGCGAGTTTGCGAGGAAGCAAGTGCCGTGGCCGGTAAGGCAACGACAGCCAGGACGACAAGAGCACGGACGAGGGCGGTTTTCATAGCAGCTCCTTGGAGCCCGACCCTGGCACAGCCTGGTCGAGTTGAGCAAATTACGCGCAGCGGTTGTGGGCTTGGGCGTAAAGTAAGGCATTGGACGAGTTTGCGCCCAGGTTTCCGGTCTGAGTCGCCGTTCATGTTTGCTTCGCCTTTGGGTCGTTGGTTTTGGATCTTGTGTTTCGCCTGCGCTGGTTGCAAGCGCCACGCCCCATCGCGCGATTCGCAATCGATAGCGCTGCCGGCGATCCCGGTTCTGTCCGCGCGAGCCGCGGATGCTGCGAGTGCATTCGTGCCGAAGGACGAGAACGAAGCGCGTCGCGCGTTCGCAGCGCGCCGCGACGCGTGTGAATTCACCGCGGGCGCGCTACCCGAACAAACGATCGTGGGCGAACCGATCGGGCAGCGCATTCCGATCGATCACTTCGTGATCGTGATGCAGGAGAATCGCTCGTTCGATCATTACTTTCAGGGGTTACCGAAATTCGGCGTGAAAGACGCGGAAGTCGCGCCGGAAGGGTATTCGAACCCAAATCCCAAAACCAACCATGCGGTGAAGATGTTTCACCAGACCGCGCTCTGCGCCAAGGACGTGAGACATGATTGGAACTCGGCTCACGTTCAATACGACGACGGCAAGATGGATGGATTCGTCGAAACGAGCAATCCCCACGGTGAACGCGCGCTCGGTTATTACGAGGCTTCCGAGCTACCGTATTACTATCGACTCGCGAGCACGTTCGCGCTCGGCGATCGTTACTTCGCTTCGATTCTCGGCCCGACTTGGCCGAATCGAATGTTCTTCAACTCGGGATCTTCTTTCGGGCACATCGGAAACACCGCGCCGCCAGTGGAAGCGGAAGAGCCCTCGCTATTTCACGAGCTGCAGCAAAAAGGGATCGAGTGGGTGGTGTACGCCGAAGGCATGACCTTCGAAGAAAAAATTTATCGCCATTTGCACGAAGAGAAGGGCGATCACTTCAAAGCCATCGACGGCTTCTTCGAAGACGCCAAAAAGAACACGCTGCCCGCGTACGTTTGGGTCGAATCGTCTTACGGTGGCCCAGACGCGACCGATGAGCATCCGCCTGCGGACGTCGAGCTCGGGCAAGAGTTGGTGTCGCGCATCGTCGCTGCGTTGATGAGCAGCAAGGCTTGGGCGCGCTCGGCGCTCTTCATCATGTACGACGAACCGGGCGGCTTTTTCGATCATGTGCCGCCGCCGCCGACGTGTCCGCCGGACAAGATCGAGCCACTGCTCGAAAAACGGCACTTGCCCGGGCATTTCGATCGCCTGGGCATGCGCGTGCCGTTTATCGTGGTCTCGCCGTTCGCCAAGGCGCACTACGTTTCACATCAAGTCTTGAGCCATACTTCGCTCTTGCGCATGGTCGAGGCGCGCTTCGACTTGCCCGCGCTGAGCGCGCGCGACGCGAATTCGGACGTGCCGTACGATCTGTTCGACTTCGAGCATCCGCCGTTCCTCATTCCGCCGAAGCTGCCGCCGGCTCAGATCAACGAAGCGCAGCACCGCGCGTGCCAGCAAAAATTCAGGAAGCGGAAACAGGCGGGCAAGACCGTCGATGTGCCGGACTACGGTTCGCAAGTGCCCCTGAGCGATCCCGAAGGTCCGCCCGACGAGCCCGCGAACGCGCCCTGATCACGAAGCGCGCAGGCGCCGTTGACGCAGCGTTTCGTCGACGGCAGCGCGCAGGTCGTCGAAATCGAATGGCTTGTCGAAGACACGACAAGCGCCCAAGCGTTGCGCGCGAAGGTGCGTCGTTTGGTCGCCGAAGGCCGTGATGAGGATTACTGGCGTGTCGCTGAGCGTGCGCTGCACGCGCGTGAGCACGTCGAACGCCGTGAGCCCCGGCATGCGCACGTCCGAGACCACCAGCGCAAATGGTTCGCTCGCGGCGCCGCGTTGCGTCGATTCGCTCAAGATTCGCAACAAATCATGGCCGTCGCGGGCTTCGACTACTTCGTGTCCGTCGGCGCGCAGCACATAAGCGAGTAGCTCTCGGAGCTCGAAGTCGTCCTCGGCGAGAAGTAGGCGCGCGGGCTGGGCTGGCCTCGATTTGGCCTCTGACGCTCCCTTCGTCTCGAGTTCGCTCATGGGGACCTCTCCCTCCAGGACGCTAAAGGCAGCTGGTTTCCTGGAGTACTTCCAGAATGCGTCAGCACGACGCATG
>DATATR010000153.1:0-4841 GCA_036268695.1 Polyangiaceae bacterium
CTCTCGCTGTTCAATCCCGCGGAGCCCGAGCTCGTCGGCGCGTCCGGCTGCATCATGGGTTTGCTCGGCGCGCACGTCGCCGTGATGCTGCGCGCGTGGCGGCGTCACCGCGCGCCGATGGCCAAGCAAATGCTGGTTCGATTGATGTTCATCGTCGCGCTGCAAGTCGTCTTCGATCAAACGACGCCGCAAGTCGCGGGGCTGGCTCACGCCGTCGGGTTGGCGGCTGGATTTTTGTGTGCGCTCGCCCTCACCGACACATTGAGCGCCGACGCGCCGCGCCTGGGCGCCTCCTTACGTTAGCGTCAATCGTCGCTCGTCAAAGCGAAACGAACAGCTCGTCCACATTTTGCGGCTTGTCGATGATCTTCAAATCCAAGAGCTGATCGTCGAGTGTTTGCCAGCGCGCGCGCTGCATCGAACCGAGGCCGCTCGTTTTGATCTCGGCGCTGTCGATCAAAGGCTTTTCGGCTGCCGCAGCGGTCGCGAGCGTCGCCGCGTCGAGCGCCGAGTTGAGCTTGCCGAGCAATGCGTTCGTCGCTTCGGGATGATCGAGGTAATCCCGCCAGCCCTCGCGCGTCGCGAGCACGAAGGATTTGACCAGCGTAGGATTTTTTTGCAAGAGCTCGCGCCGAGTCACGACCACGGTGCCGTACGGATTGAAGCCGGAGTCCGCGATCAAAAAGACCTGCGGATCGCCGCCCTTTTGCCGAGCGCTGATCGGCTCCGAAGTGACGAAGCATTGCTGTCCGAAATTCGGATCGCTCAAGAAATGCGCCACGCCGCCGTCGTAAGGCACGACTTTCACGCCCTCCCAGCTGAATTTTTTCTTCAAGAAGGCGGCGTACGCGAGCCCCGTCTCGAGCGCGAGCGTGCCAGAGTGAAAAGCGTCTTCGAGCTTCTGCAATTTGCGCGAGGCGTGCACCATGATGCCTTGCGGCGAAGTTTGAAATACCGCAAACAGCGCCACGACGTCGGCGCCGCGCGCGCGCGCGGTGATCACTTCGTCCGCGCCGACCGTGCCGAAATCCGCGCGACCAGTGGCGACCATTTGCAAAACCGGCACGCCCGCGCCGCCGCCTTGAATCTCGACGCGAATGCCGTGGCGAGCGTAGGCGCCGTCTTCGCGTGCAGCGTAGAAGCCGCCGAATTCAGGCTCCGGCACCCAATCGAGCGCGAGCTTCACCGCCCTAGGCCCCGCACTCTCGGCCGAAGCCGATGGCGCGGTTTCGACTGCGCTCTTCTTCCCGCAACCAATCAGGCCAAACAGCGAAAGCGCACAGCCGAGGAAGCTCGAAAAAGTTTTCACGCGCAGCCTTCTACCACTCTGCGCGCAGCCGCCGCAAAAGCAGCGCGCTCAACCCGCTCACCAGCGCAAACAGCGAGAGCCCGAGCAGCGCGGCGAGGATCACCGCGGCAAACAGTAAATCGGTGCGCAATTGGCGGTACGCGGCCAGCACGGTGATGCCGAGCCCCGCGCTGCCTTCGGAAAAACCGGCCACGAATTCGCCCACGATCGCGCCAATCACCGACAAGCCGGACGCGACTTTGAAGCCCGTCATCATGCTCGGAATCGCGCTCGGCACACGCAGCTTGAGCACCGTGTCCGCAAGCTTCGCCCCGTAAAGCCGAAACAGATCGGCGAGCCGCGGATCCACGCTGCGCAGCCCGGCCAGCGTGTTGGCGATGATCGGAAACACCGAGACGATGAAGGCCGAGACCGAAACCGCGCGCAGCCCCGGCCCGAACCACAAAACCAAGAGCGGCGCGACCGCGACGATCGGCACCGTTTGCAAGAACAGCGCGTACGGATAGAGCCCGCGCTCGAGCCAGCGTGAAAGCGAAAACACGACGCCGACGAGCGTGCCGAAAATCGCGCTCAGCAAAAAGCCGAGCAGCGCGCCTTCGGCGGTCGTGATCAGCGAAGAGAAGAGCATGCCGCGCTCGGCCAAACCTGCGCGCAGCACCGCGGACGGCGGCGGCACCAAAAATGCCGGCACGTTCAGCGCGCGCACCGACCCTTCCCACAACCCGATCACGCACAGGAACGTGATCAGCGGCGGCAGCGCGACGCTAGCCAAGCTCTCGCGACGAGGGCTCACGCGCGCAGCTCCGCACGAGCATCATCGAGCCCGCCGTGCGCGGCGAGCGCGCGCTGCAAAATCGCCGTTTGTTCGACGAAGCCGACGCTCGTGCGCAGTTCGAGCGCGCGCTGTTCCGGCAAATCCAAGCGCTGATCGAGCACGATTTTGCCCGGCCGGCGCGACATCACGAGCACGCGATCGGCCAAATATGCCGCTTCTGCCAGCGCGTGAGTCACGAACACCACCGTCATTTTTCGCGCCTGCCACAGCGCGCGCAGCCGTTCGTCCAAGCGCTGGCGCGTGAGCTCGTCGAGCGCGGCGAACGGCTCGTCGAGCAACAGCACTTCGGGTTCGGTCACGAGCGCGCGCGCGATCGAAACGCGCATGCGCATGCCGCCGGAGAGCTGGTCCGGATAGCGATCGTGCACGTCCGACAATTCGACGGCCGTGAGCGGCGCGCGCGCTCGCTCGCGAGCTTCGGCGCGAGCAACGCCGCCGAGCTCGAGCGGCAGCGCGACGTTGTCGAGCGCGGTGCGCCAGGGCAGAAGCTGCGCGTCTTGAAACACGAACGCGAGCCGAGGCGCGCCGCCCTTCGCTGCGGAGACGAGCGAAATCGAACCGTGGCTCGGCTTGGCCAAACCCGAGATGAAGCGCAGCAACGTCGATTTGCCGCAGCCCGAAGGTCCGACCAGCGCGACGAACGACCCCGCGGCGAGCTCCAAATCGATCTGCTCGAGCACGGGTCCGCCCTCGCCGAACGAGTGACTGACATCGCGGATGACGACCGAGCTAGCGATGACGAACTCTCACTTTCGCGCGAGCTTGGCCCAGGCGTGTCAGCGCTCGCAACGCCGTCTCGTCCCGGAGCCGTGCTCGCACGCATCGGCCCAGCGGCCGCAGCTGGATTTCCGCAGCCTTTTATTGCTCGGTTTTTTCACATCGATCTCGTTCACAGCCTCGGAGGTGTTCCATCCGAGCGACTTCGTTGCTCGAGCCCGATCAGGCGACGGCGCGCGGCAGTTCGCGTCGCGAAAAAAGCGCGATCGGTGCGCTCGCGGTATGCTCGCGACACGCCCGTCGGGCCGCGACACGCCGCTTTGCCTTGGCGCGAGCGCCCGCGGCTACAGCCAGCGCGAGCCCGGGCAGCGTGAGTCGAAGTCGCTGTGCGTCGATCAACCCGTGGCGTGCAAGCTCGTCGAGCGCGCGATTCGTCTCGCCACGCGACAAGCCCGCTTGCCGTTCGAGCCGCGGCCGACTGAGCGGCGCGCGCGCCGAGCCAGCCAAAAACATCAATCTCAGAAGTCGTTGAGCGGGAGCGCTGATCTGCATGCGGGTTCAGTATCGAACCACTGAACAGAAGGCTAACTTTTGACATGCATTCGCTCCACTTCGATAAGCGGACACGGCGATTGATTTCATTGATCTATTTATTTTTGTTTGCCTTTATCGGCGCTAACCGGCTGAGTGGCGGACGCGGGCGAAGATCGACGTTCAAGCTATACAGCTGAGCAGCCCGCGAACGCGCGCGAGCGCAAGAGAGCGGGTACTCTCGTAGCGATGCTGTCACCCAACCCGCTCGAAACCGCCCGGCGCCAACTCGATCGCGATCGCCAAGCGACCAGCGCATTCCCGGATTTGTTCCGGCACAAGCTCACGCGCATGGCGGGTTCGCCGCTCGCGTATCTGCGCGGCACCGCTCCACTCTTCTACCAATTGCTCGCCGATCACCCCGAGCTCGCGTCGGGCCCAGACGGCGAAGGTTGGCTCGTCGGAGACGCGCATCTCGAAAACTTCGGTGCGTACCGCAGCACTGACGCGGACGAGTCGGTCGTGTTCGACGTGAACGATTTCGATGAGGCGATCGTAGGTCCACTGCGTTGGGACGTCGTGCGTTTGCTCACCAGCGTGATCCTCGGCGGACGCGAGCTCGGCTCGAACGGGCAGCAGAGCGTGCAGCTGTGTTCGTCGATTTTGGATGGCTACGTCGAAGCACTGACGAACAATCAAATCCCCAAAAATCCCCCGGCACCGGTGCGCCGATTGCTCGAAAAAGTCGAGCAGCGCACGCACAAGGATCTACTCGATCGCCGCACCGAGCGCTCCGGTGATGGCCGGCGCTTCATCCGCGGCGAGCGTTATCCCGATCTGGCGCAAGATCTCGTACCCAAAGCGCGCGCCGCATTCGCCGCCTATGTCGAGCGGCTCGATCCGAACGGCAAATTATCGCGCGATCACTTCGCGATCGAAGACGTCGCGTTTCGCGTCGCGGGTTGCGGCAGCCTCGGCGCTTTGCGGGTCGCGGTGCTCACGCTCGGTAAAGGTGAGCTCGACAATCGCTGGATCTTCGACATGAAAGCGGAGGGCGTGCCGTCGGCGCAGCCGCTCTTGGCCGCGCCCGCCGAAGCGCCGGCCGAGCGCGTCCGAACCGCGACGCTGATCTGCCTGAAACACCCGCCGCGCATGCTCGGCACCAGCGAGCTCGACGGCCAGTCGCTGTTCGTGCGCCGGCTTTCACCCCAAGAAGACAAACTGGATTTGACGCATTTGCGCGCCGAAGAATTGCCCGAGCTCGCGCATTATTTGGGCGCCTTGCTCGGCCGCGTGCACGCGCGGGGCGCGAAAACACCGCCCGCGCAGAGCTGGAGCCGAGCCGAGCTGAGTGGCCTGATCGAACGCGCGATCGCGATCGCCGGCATTCACGAAGCAGCCTACCTCGCGCTTTGTTTTTCGGGAGCGCAGCTCCCGCCCCGCTGAAGT
>DATATR010000154.1:0-7007 GCA_036268695.1 Polyangiaceae bacterium
CCGTGCACTCGAACAACTCGCCGAAGAAGGCGCGGCGCGCATTTTCAAGCCGCGCATCGGCGGCAACTGGATCGTCGGTGTAGTCGGCGCGCTGCAGTTCGACGTGCTCGCCGACCGCATCAAATCCGAATACGAAATCCCAGTCGTGTTCGAGCCGTCGAGCCTGTACACCGCACGCTGGGTCGAGTGCGATGACCCGAACGTGATCAAGAAATTCCTGAACGGCAACGAAGGCTACATGGCCGACGATCACACCGGAGCGCCCGTGTTCTTGGCGCGCAATTCCTGGCACCTCGAGACGACCGCCAAAGACTGGCCACAAATCAAATTCCAAAAGACGCGCGACGCGGGTTGATTTTTTATTGATGGTCACGCGTCACGGCGCGCGGCGGCGCAGCCTTCGGCGTCGCGTTCTGGATTTTCGCGCAGTTTCGGCCTATTCGCCCGCGATCTTTTTCAAGGCCGGATCTTTTTCCAAGTAGCTCGCGCTGAAGACGTAAACGGGCGCGTTGTTCGCCGCGCTGACCACGGCGGTCATGCCCGAGAGCGCGCCGCTCGTGAGCTCGCAGCGCGTGCGCGCGATGGGCGTGCCGCTCGTCGAACGGACGCCCCAGGTTTTCAGTGCTTTGTTCGGGCCCAGATCGTCGCAGCTCACCGGGCCAGGCGGCGTCACCGTGAACATCTCGATCGTCTTGTCCGCTTCCCAGTAGCGCGCAGTGAGCGTGCTCGCGCCGGCCGCGCGCGTCGCGCTACACAGCCGATCTTTGGTCTTGGCTTCGGCCGCGGCGGGCGTGCCGGGCGCGGCGTCGTCACCGTCGCACTTCGGCGTGGAGGACGCGTGATCCGGCGCGGCGCGGTTGTCCCCCGCCCATTGCGTGAACAGTTTGAGCACCGCGCTGTTCGTGGCCACGCGCTCGGCCTCGGCACTCTTCGTGGCCGCCTCGGTCGCCTGCTGATCGACGATTTGCTTGTCGAGCGTGCTGAGCGCCGCTTTGTCCGCGCAGTACTTGTAGGCGCGATTGCGCCATTGCCCGGCCAAGTTGTAGTCGCTCGCAGCCAGTGATTTGCGCGTGCCGTCGAGCGCTTCCTGGCACTTCGTGGCGTCCTTACCCGAGCAACCGAGCGCCGAAATCAGGCTAGCAAACAGCAGCACTTCCCCGAGTCGCGTCACGAGACTTGTTCGCATGGAGCCGCATCAAAGCCCGGCTCTGGCGATCTTTCAACCCAGAAGGATCGCCAGAGTTTGCGCTGAAATCGCGGCGCCGCGGGCTTCAGCTCTCGGTCATGTGGTAGCCGCGCTCGCCGTGATCGCTCAAATCGAGTCCGGTCTCCTCGTCTTCTTGCGAGGGCCGCAGGCCAATCGTGGCCTTGATCGCGTAAGCGATCAGCACCGTGGCCGAGACGCCAAGCACGATCGTGAGGCCCATCGCCTTCAATTGCTCGAGCCAGAGCGTTTTGCCGAGCAAGCCCTGTAGGTTGGTCGTCAGATTGGGGTTCGCGTCGGCGGTGGCGAAGATGCCGGTCAAAAATGCGCCGAGCGTGCCGCCGACCGCGTGAACGCCGAAGGTGTCGAGCGCGTCGTCGTAGCCGAAAGCATTCTTCAACTTGGTGCACGCAAGGAACGGCACGATGCCGGCGAGCACGCCGATGATCACCGCGCCGCTCGCAGTGACGAAGCCCGCGGCCGGCGTGATCACGACCAAGCCGCCGACGGCGCCGGAGCAGAAGCCGAGCACCGTCGGTTTGCCGCGCGCGATCCACTCCGCCGCCGGCCAACTCGCAGCGGCGACCGCGGCGGCCAGCGTCGTGGTCATGAACGCGTTGGCCGCGACGCCATCGGCGGCCAACGCGCTGCCCGCGTTGAACCCATACCAACCAACCCAAAGCATGCCCGTGCCGACCATGGTCAAAACCAAGCTGTGCGGCGCGAAGTTCTCATGGCCGAAGCCGCGGCGCTTGCCCACGATCAGCGCGAGCACGAGCGCCGACCAACCCGAAGACATGTGCACGACCGTGCCGCCCGCGAAATCGATCGCTTTGATCTTCGCGTTCGCGTTCCACACGCCATTCATGTAGCCGTCGATGCCCCAAACCATGTGCGCGAGCGGGAAATAAACGATCAGCATCCACGCCACCATGAACACGATCAGCGCGCTGTATTTCATGCGCTCCGCGATCGAACCGACGATCAGCGCTGGAGTGATGATCGCGAACATCAGCTGGTACATCGCGAACACGTCGTGCGAAACCCATTGCGCGTAATCCGTATTCGGCGCGGCGCCGACGCCGTGTAAGAACGCGAATTTCGCGCTGCCGAGGAACGGCGTGCCGGGCGCGAAGGTAAAGCTGTAGCCGAAGGCCCACCACAGGATCGTGACCACGCCGGCAAGGCCCAAGCATTGAGCCATCACGCTGAGCACGTTCTTGCTGCGCACGAGTCCGCCATAGAAGAGCGCGAGGCCCGGCAGAGTCATGAACAAAACGAGCGCGGCGCAAACCATCATCCAGCCGTTGTGTCCGGGCCCAGGTCCGCCGACCTTCGACTTCGACAGATCAGCGTCGCTGCGCGCGCCGTTGTTCACGTAGGCCTCGAGATCGGCGATGCGCTTCTCGAGCTCCGCGTTGCTCGGGCCTGAGGCGACTGCCGTCGATGGCGCAGCCGTGACCGAGACTGGAACTGGTACCGGAGCAGTGCTGGGCTCTTCGGCGCGCGCGCGCGCGGAGCTGAGTGAAAGGAAAAGCGCGGTGAGAAAAACCAACCACTTCATGGACGAGGCTCCTTCGGACGCGGCAAGGGCGTTCCGCTGGGCCGGATTGTTTCGAATCCGAAGCATTCACGAAACGCAGCGCCTCTCCTAAGGCTCCGAATGTTTCGAAAATGCTTCGCGATAGTTTCTAGGATTTGCGCGCTTCGCGTTCAGGACTGGGCGAGCTAAATCGGCTAATCGGCCTACCTATTTATGAGAATCGTCATCTCTAATTGATCGAGAATTCATCTAGTTTTTCATCGATTCAATTGAGATGAGATCGGCAGCGAAACATGACAAAGCATGCAAACTTCGGCGCTGCCAAAGCACGGAGCTGCTCGAAATAAAGCGAATCTTATACTGACTTTCGCCCGGCAATTGCTGCACTCGGCTGATCCAAGTAACGAAACTTTTGAAACAAGACGAGTTCATGAACTCGAGCTCACGCAAGTCCACGCGGACCTCGCTGGCGCCGCTCGAGCTGGCTCGCCGATGCACGTCCTCGAGCAATTTCTCCACTTGTTCGGTGACGCGCAAATCCGCGGTGCCGGTCAGCTTCAAGAGCAAGCCGCTCGACTCGTCGCTCACCGTCGCGCTCCACTCCGCGGCCGGAACGGGCGGCGAAGACGACGCGGCGCTCACGGGATGCCTCGCGCGCGAAGCGCTGCCGCACTGAGGGCGACGTCTGCGTCTGCGCTCGCGCTGATTACGTTGCTCGTGCTCCTGACACTCACTTTCATGTCCGCCTCCGCGTCGATGCGCGCAAGATAAGACCGAGACCTGAGCCGTTACTCCGCCGCGCGCTTCGGCGGATCGGCTCAGAATAGTACAGTTTCAGATCCGATTGCGTTCGCATCTCAAAGACGTACGGCGAAGGAGCGCCGCGCGCTCGGGCTCGGCGCGATTTTCGTGAAGGTGCGGATGTGCGCCGCGGACCCACTTGCGTCGACCCGATGCACAGTGATCATAACCGTAGAGAGAAAAGCCACTCTCGGGCAGTCTTAGGGAAGCAGAATTGCCAATTTCGATGGTTCGGCCGACTCCCATCGTCCCTGCGCCCTCGAGCCTGCTCTCGCTCGACGAGCGCAAGCAAATGCTCTCGAGCTCGCGCTTCAAGCTCGCGCTGACCGCGTTCATCGCGCTCTTGCTCGCGGCACTGTGCACGTTCGTGATTTTGCTGGTCGCGCACATCTTTCATTTTCTCACGCCTACGATGCGCCAAGATCTGGCCTGGAAAGTGGCGCGCGGCGCGGATGACATCGCCGAACATGCCGAGCTCGGGATGCTGCTCAAGGATCCGAAGCTGATCCGTCAAAGCTTCGTTCGCTACGAAAACGACGCGGACGTGCGCGCGATCGTCGTGACCGATCCGAACGGCGCCGTGCTGGCAGTGCGCGGCGCGCCGTCGCGACCACTGGCCGAGATTTTTCGTGCGCCCGAGCACACGCTCAGCGTCTCGAACGACTTCATCTCCACTTGGGTCAAGCGCGACGTCGAAGGCGTCGAGGTCGGGCGCGTGGCACTGATCGCTTCCACCGCGCGGCTCGAGGCGGGCGAAAATCTGCGCCATCGTTTGCTGATCGCAACGGGCCTCGCGGGCGCGCTCGGGCTCGCGCTCAGTTTGTCGTTCGTCACGTTTTACGTCGGGCCGTTGATCCGGGTGACCGAGCGCGCCTTCGACGGGCTCGAGCGCGCTGCCCAAGAAATGGCCAAGAAGCAGCGCCTGGAAAAAGAGCTAGAAATCGGCGCACGCATCCAGACTTGCCTTTTGCCCGGCGCGATCGAAATCGAAGGGCTCGAAGTGAGCGCGCGCATGCTACCGGCAAGCGAAGTCGGCGGCGACTACTACGATGCATTTCCAGTACCGGGTGGCGCGTTCATCGGCATCGGGGACGTCGCCGGGCACGGGCTCACTTCGGGGCTCGTGATGTTGATGGTGCAGAGCGTGGTCGGCGCGCTCGGACGGCGCTACCCGGACGCAGCGCCGCGCGACATCGTGTCCGCGCTCAATACGATTTTATTCGACAACATTCGCCACCGCTTGAACAACAGGGAGCACGTCACGTTCACGCTGTTTCGTTACTTCGGCGCGGGCCACTTTGCGTTCGCTGGCGCGCACGAAGAGCTCGTCGTGTATCGCAAGCGCAGCGGGCAAATCGAATTTCTGCCCACGCCCGGCACCTGGCTCGGCGCGATCCAAGACATCGCCCGCTTTACGATCGACAGCGAGCTCGCGCTCGAGCCGGGCGATTTGCTGCTCCTTTACACGGACGGGGTCACCGAAGCGATGAACGCCAGTCGCGAACAATTCGGGCTCGATCGCCTGGCCGAGCTCGTGCAAAACGGAGCCAGTTCGCCGCTCGATCGCCTATGCGCCGAGATCGAGGAGCGGGTGCTCAGCTGGTGCAATCACGCTCCGGTCGACGACATCACCGTACTCGCGCTGCGGCGCCGCGAAGACACAGCTTGAGTCAGCGCGGCGTACCCGACGCAATTATACTCATTGCGCGTAAGGTGAAACGCAGTTTTGGCCCAATCGGCGAGCGGAGTCAGCGCGTACGTATCGGCAGCTGCGCGTGTTTCTGCCGCGAGGCAGCATCGGACGCGCTCAGGCTCGGAGAAGCGGGCTCTGGGGTCATTTTTATGTCAGCGAAATGAGAAACGAAGCAAAGGTTATGTTAGGACCCGGCGCGGTCCAAACGTGCGCACACTCGTCGCGATCCTCGCCTGTATCGAGCTTTTTTTGGTGGCATCCATTGGCTGGGTTTGCGTCGTGCTCGTGTATTTGCCGACGTTCTGGTTCGATAAAAAACGGATCCTGAGCGGGCGCACGCTCAGGCGCGTGGCGCAAGCCGCAGCCACGTTTTCGCCGATGTGGCGCTTCCGCATTCACGGCGCGATCCCCAAAAATCCCGGCAAGGCCGTGTGCGTGAGCAATCATTGCTCGCACACGGACGTGTTTTTGATCTCGCACGTGCCGTGGGAAATGAAGTGGCTAGCCAAGCGCTCGCTGTTCAACCTGCCGTTCATCGGCTGGAGCATGCGCTTGGTGAGGGATGTGCCGATCGATCGCGCCTCGCCCTCGGCGGCGAAGGCCGCGCTCGACCAGTGCGCGGTGTGGCTCGCACAGGGCGTACCGGTGATGATTTTCCCCGAAGGGACGCGCTCCAAGACGGGTGAAATGCAAGCCTTCAAAGACGGCGCGTTTCGGCTCGCAATCGACACCGGTGCGGACGTCCTGCCGATGGCGGTCGCCGGCACGGACGACGCGCTATCCAAACACGATTGGCGCCCCGGCTACGCACGCGGCATTCTCACGATCGGTAAAGCCATTTCGACCCAAGGCATGACCTACGCGGACGTGCCGCGTTTGAAGGAAGCCGCTCGCGCGCAGATCACGGCTCTGCGCGCCGAAATCTTGCCGCTCACGCAGCGCGCCTCGTCCGAGCCGAATGCGGCGCGCTCGAGTTGAGCAAAAAATCAGGGTTCGATCACGCGGTGCACGACCACCGGGGCGCCGGCGGCAGGCGACGCCGCGTCGCGAATCACGAACACGTCGTCCGAGTCTTGCGTCACGCTGGTCGTGAAGGTGCACGAGTTCGTCGGCGCCAAAAACGGTGAAATCACGTTCGCGCCGATCACGTCCGCCGGCGCGCGGTTGTACAAGGTTTGGCCAGAGACGCTGGACTCGGCGCTCACGTCGAGCAACTCCGAATTCGTGAACAGCTGGTCCATCTCGTTCGTGCCCAAGCCGCTGCTCAGCGCCACGATCACACCGCCGGCCGCGGCGAACGATGACAGCACCGTACTCGTTTGCCAGGCCGAGCCGACGGTCGCGAGCTGGCCCGCGGGCGCCGACGATTGATCGTAGATCAAGAACACGTCGAAGTCGTTGACGTTGAGCTTCGCGGTCACGTCAGCGTAGGCGGCCGAAGTCGTGATCGCGAAGCTGCGACCGCGCGCGTTGGCCGCGGAGGTGATGTCTTGGTTGACCTTCGTGCTCACAGTGGCGGGCGCGAATTCGGTGTAGGCCAAAATCCGCACCGGGTTGCGAATCGGCAAGAAAACCGAGTTCCCCATCAACACCGTCTGCGGAGTGCCGGCGGCTGGCGTCGAGTAATCCATGCACGCGAGCACCACGTGGCCCACGTTCGCGCCCACGCATTTTCCGCCCTGGCAAATCCCTGACGGGCACACGTTCGAACATCTGCCGCAATCGAACGGATCGATGTTCAAGTCGACGCATTGATTGCCACAGAG
>DATATR010000155.1:0-8388 GCA_036268695.1 Polyangiaceae bacterium
AAGCTCGCGCCAACATATCCCTGAAACGGATCGATGAAGCAGACGCGAAAGATGTAGTCGCCGATCTCGGTCACCGTCGGGTTGGTCGACGTGGGCGAAATCATCGGTATTTTTCGGCGTTGCGCGACGCGGCCGCCTGCCAGCGACAAGCTCGACGACACCTCGCCCAAGATGGCGCTCACCTTCTCCACGTCGATCAAGCGACTCACCGCGTTCGCCGCTTCGGCCGAATCGCCGCGCGTGTCGAGTGTCACCACGCGGATTTTTTTGCCGAGCACGCCGCCTTTTGCGTTCGCTTCGTCGATCGCGAGTCGAATGCCGCGATCGGTGTCTTGGCCGAAGTACGCCTTGCTGCCCGTCATCGAGCCGTAGTGCCCGATCACGATCTCGGACGCTTCGTTCGCGCCTGTTCCGGCATCGCCCGGCTTTTTCTTGCAGCCGACGCCGAGGCTCATCGCTGCCGCGCTCAATCCGGAAATCAGAGTTCGTCGCGCAATCCGCATCGCTTCGCTCCTCGGGCTTCGGCCCGATTCGCCGCGAAGCTAACACAGGCTTCGTGTCCAGCGCGCGTCGGTCGCGCGCCGTGGCTACTTACATGGGCGCAGGATCTTCAGCCCGTCGACTTCGACTTCGCACATGCGTGGCGTGGCGGCGGCTTCGTTGTGCTTCGGTGCTGCCGTTCCGCCGGAGAGCTTGATCGCAACCTTTTGATCGCGCTGGGCCAACACTTTCACCGAGCCCTTGAGCGCGCCCTTCGTGGCCTCGAATTCGAGCGTTTCGTTTGGCGCTGTGAGGACTTCGCACGGCGTCGAATCGCAGACTTGAAAGCCATTTTTGGACAAGGTCGCGCCCGTCGGATCACTCGAAACTTCGAGCCGAATCGAGCTTGCGGGGGTCACCGTCGCCGTGACTTCGGCCGATTTCGCGGGCTCTGCACTCGGCGCGGGTGATGCTGCGGCAGTGTTGCTCGACTGAGGGGTAGGCGCGCTCGCTGCGTTGGCGAGGGCTTTGGCGTCGGTCGTTGTGGCGAGCTCGGGGGTCGCTGTCGTCGCCGAGCCGCGCTTCATGGCGAACAGCGCGCCACCTCCGGCGAGTAGCGCGACGGCCGCGGCGGCCATAGCCAACCCCCCCAAAAAACGGCCCCCGGGCGGCCTGGACGTCGCTTCGGCACTGAGCTGAGTCTCGACGCGCGCGGCGGTCACGCCGGCTTTTGCCAGCGTCTGCTTGGCTTGATCGGTGTCGATCGCGGTGATCGCGCCAGTTGGTGTCGCTGGCGCGAACTGCTGCGCCGTCGGCGTGCCTGGCACATGCGGCAAGACCGACATCGAGTGTTCGGCGAGCGACGAAATCGTTTGACGGTAGCCGAGTGCGGCCGCGTCTGGCGTGCCCGTGATCGCCTGTGCAAACTCGAGCATGGTTTGATAGCGCGCGTTCGGATCTTTCGAAAGCGCGCGCATGATCACCGCTTCGAGTTGCGGCGAGATCGCAAGCTCCGGATACAGGGCTCTCATCGCGGGTGCTGACTCGTTCAAGTGCTTGGTGAGCACGCCCAGAAATGTCTCACCCGTGAACGGCACCGCACCCGTGAACATCTCGTACATGATGATGCCGACGGCATAGATGTCGGCGCGCAGATCGGCGTGCTTTCCACTCGCTTGTTCGGGCGCCATGTACTCGGGCGTGCCGAAAATCATGCCCGTTCGCGTGAGGCGCCGCGGTTTCTTCGATTCGGCCGCCGCGTCTTCCTTGGAGCGCAATTGCGCGATGCCGAAATCGACGATTTTGACGATTTCTTCGCCGTCCGCGGTGCGCTGCAAAAAGACGTTCTCCGGCTTCATGTCGCGATGAACGACGCCGTTCGCGTGCGCTGCGGCGAGCGCTCGGCAAATTTGCATGGAGACGCGAATGCCGGTCGCCGGATCGAGCACGCGCCGGCGCGTGATCTCGTCCGCGAGATCGCAGCCTTCGAGAAACTCCATCGCCAAGTAAAAACAGCCGTTGTCGAGCTGCCCAAAGTCGAACACGTCGAGCACGTTCGGGTGCTTGATGCGCGACGCGCTGATCGCTTCTTGCTGAAAGCGAGTGACGATCTCGCCTTTGCTCGCGTATTCCGCGCGCAGCACCTTGAGCGCGACGCGCTTCTCGATCGCGACGTGCTCGGCCAAGTAGACTCGCCCCATGCCACCTTCGCCGAGCGGCTTGATGACGCGGTAGCGCCCCGCGACGAGAGATCCAATCAACGCATCGTTTGGGTCGGGCATGGCGGCGGCGAGCTCGAGCAGAGCCCGTGTAGCATCCCACGATAGCGTCCCTTCCGAAGGTCGGCCACAGTGCTTCAGCGTCGGCCTCCGAGCTAGCAAGTGCAGGCCGGCTTTGATACGCTCCGCGGCCCCATGATCGTCGTGATGGAGCCCAATGCCTCGGAAGCGGCGATCGAAGGCGTGATTTCTTATCTAATCGCAGCGGGGTTCGACGTGCACCGTTCGAGCGGGCAATTCCGTTCGATTCTAGGCGTCGTCGGCGAAGTGACGACCGACGACGTTTCGGTCGTCAGCGAACTCAGCGGCGTCGCGCACGTCACGAGAGTGAGCGAACCCTTTCGTCTGGCATCGCGTCGCTTTCGCGAGCGCTCGACGGTGGTGGAAGGACCGTGGGGTAGTATTGGCGGCGAACGACCGTGGATTGCGATCGAACCGATTGGCCTCGCGAGCTCCACGCGCAAGCGCCCAAATGGAGATGAGGACGCGCCGGCATCCGCCGCGCTGCCCTACGCCGTCGCCGCCGGTCGACCCTTCGACGCGGCAGTGATGCGCTCTCAGCTGGCGCTCGAAAGCGTCGGCGCGCTGACCTGCTTGTCGATGCATCCGCAGCCGCTCGAGCAGGCCTTCGCAGTGCGTTTCATCGAACGCGCGCCGAGTTGGGGCGCAAACTCGTGGATTGGAGCTGCTGAACGCGAACTCGAACGCGGCCAAGATCAAGTCGTGTTGCTCGAGGCTGGTGGCGAATACCCGAACGGCGCGCGCACGCTCGAAATTGCCGCGATCGCGCGCGCCAAAATCCGCACTCATCTGCCGATCGTGGTCGATGTGCCGAGCATTGCCCAGCGTGCGCGCTACTCGATCGCCGTCGCCTGTGCCGCCATCGCCGCCGGCGCAGACGGCGTGATCCTGCGAACTTGGGTGGGCCGCGAAGGCGATCTGCCACGCGTTCCGGCGACGCTCAGTTGGCGCGAAGCCGTGGAGCTTGCCGAGCGTTTGCGCGAAATCGGCGCCGTCGTGCGCAAATGAAGCAACTGGCGATCGTCGGCTTCGGTTTGGTCGGAGCGTCGCTTGCGGCTGCGGTGCGCGCTGCGGACTCAGCCATCGAAATCGTCGCGGTCGATCGCGCGGAAGTCGTGACATCGGCCGCTGCGCGACGTCTCGCGGACGAACTCGTCGATGTCGCGGATCGAGCGCACGTTGTCGCCATCGCCGAGCACGCCGACATTTGCGTGCTCTCGGCGCCCGTGCGCGTGATTGCCGCCGAATTGCCGGCACTGCTCGAGCGCGCGCGCATCGTCACTGACTGCGGTTCGACCAAGCGCGCGATCTGCGCCGCGGTTGCTGGCGCGCCCCGCCGTGGGCGTTTCGTGCCGGGGCACCCCATGGCTGGCGGCCCCGAGGGTGGCGCGGATCACGCGCGTGCGGACTTATTTCGCGATCAAACTTGGTTGCTCTGCCCGGAGCTGAGCGACGCGGACGCGGTCGAGTCCGTCGAAGCGCTGATCGCGCTCACCGGCGCAACCATCGCGCACCTGGAAACGGAAGCTCACGATCACGCGGTCGCTTACACCAGTCATGCGCCGCAAATAATGGCCAGCGCACTGGCCGTACTCAGCGCAAATGCCGATGCGGTTGTCGCAGCGGGTCCGGCGTATCGCGCCACGACGCGCAGCGCGGGCGGCGCTGAAGCCATGTGGCGCGATATTTTCGCTACGAATGCCGACGAGATCAGCGCCGCGTTGCGGCAAATTTCGAGCGAACTCGCCGGAGCCGCGGCGGGACTCGCGTCGTCGCCGCCAGATTCCGGGGCGGCACTCGCGTTGCTTCAGCGCGCGCGCGCTTTGCGTTGAAGATAGGATTGGAATTGCTCCTGTCGTCTTGCATCGGGGCGCTGGCAAAGTAATTGCTCTCTGCAAGCTCGAATGTTCGTGTGGTCCCGACATTGGCGTTGGCTTGCGCCGCTCGCGCTGGCCGTTGGCTGCGCGCTGAATCCGCAGCCTGACCTGCCTTCAGACAACGGCACGGGGTTGCCAATGGGGGCTAGTGGCGGCTCGGCGACGAGCGGAAACGGCGGCGGAATTTCCACGTCGAATCCGGGCGATGCAGCGGCAGGCTCAACATCTGTGGCCGGCTCGAGCAGTGCCGGCGGCGCTGTCGGTGCGAGCGCAGGTGCCGGCGGTAGCGAAAACGGCGGCGAGGCCGGAGCCGGAGGAGAGGCCGGTGCCAGCGCGCAGTCCGGCGCGGGTTCGGTGCTCGGCAGCGCCGGCGCGCACTGACCGTTGGATCTCGGATTGTGCCAGCATGTGCCACTCGGCGACGGCCAAGTGCGGGCTTCGCTTGTCTAGGGGTGTGGCCCGAAGCGTGCTTTGGTAGAGTGGCACCGATGCGAGCTCGTTGGCACAAGTGGCTAGTAGCTGCGTTGCTGGGCTCTGCCTGTTCGCTGAACCCCCAGCCTGACTTGCCGCTGACTTCGCGCGGCGACTCGGGAAGCACCGGTACGAGCGCGGGCGCTTCCTCGTCCACGACTACGGGCGGAACGACCGGAATCATCGTTGGCGGTGGAGGCTCGCTCGGCGCGGGAGGCAGTGGACCCGCCACCGTGCCGGCAGACGCGGGGCCAAGCGAAGCTGGCGCCAGCGGAACCGGCGAGGCGGGCGAATCGGGAGTCGGCGGTGAGGCTGGCGCAGCTGGCGCTGCGCCGAATGTCGACGAAGCTGGCGCGCGCTGAAGCCGATCAGCTCGCGCCGGGACGCATCAAGTAATGGTCGAGCACGTTTGAAATCAAATCTGCCAAAATGCCATCGGCGACGCGCAAGCGACGGCTCAGCTCTCGCGCCAAGTTGAGCACGATCAGCGAATACGACCGCAAATCATAACGATAAAGCGCGTCCAAATCCGACGCGCTGATGCGCAAGAGCCGCGACGGCGCGAGCGCGCGCACCGTCGCCGAGCGCGGTTGAATGTCGACGATGCTCATTTCGCCGAACCAGTCGCCCGGGCCGAGCAGCGCCACGCGCGATTCGGTCGCGCGCTTGCTCTTCTTCAGCACTTCCATCTCGCCGTTCATCACGACGAACATCGCGTTGGCGTCGTCGCCCTCGCGGAACACGATTTCGCCGGCGGCGGGTGCTTGCACGCTGAGCGTGGTCGCCAAGTGCGCGATGACTTCGTCGCTCAACGCGCCGAACAAGCCGATGTTGCGCAACTCGGCGGGATTGAGGCTGCTCGCTGGGATGCTCATGGCTTCGGCTCTCCGGCCACTTCTATCGCCGATCGCCACCGGGTCAAATACGCCGCTGCGAGGTCCGTGATTTTGTTGATGGTCACGCGTTACGTCGCAGCCCGGCTCAGCCTTCGGCGTCGCGGACGGCCCGCGCGCATCAAATCAAAGATTCTTGTTGAACACCACGCGCGGACGCGCCGGCCCCGCATAATCCTCGACAGTTGTAGTCGTCCAACCGGTCGCGCGGTGAAACGCGATCGAGCCTTCGTTGCCGGTCGTCGTGATCGCTTTGAGCCGCGTGCAACCTGCGGCGCGGGCGTCTTCCTCGAACGTCTGATACAGCACCTTACCGACGCCGCGACGGCGATAATCCGGGTGAATCCCGACCAAATGCACGTACCCGGTCTTGGGTGGTCCGGGCGCGACGAATCCGAGCAAGAAGCCAACCAAAATCCCGTCGTGTTCCACGACGCGCGCCATCGCGCCGAGCTCGTGAAAAAAAATCGGATGCGCCAGCGCCGTAGTCGGCCCGCCCCACCAGCGATCGATGATCTGCACGATGTGATCGTAGTCTTGCTTCCCGAGTGGCCGAGTGATCATGCGCTCTGTGGGGGCTTCGCTGAAAACCGCGTTTGAGACGTTAGCATCAGGGTAACACGCATTTATCGCCGTCAGGCCAGAAAGCAATGAGGGCTTCTCACCACGCGCCGCGTGCTCGGCGCCTCTTGAGTCCAAATTGTCTGTTCTTAGTGTCTGGCTGGCCGAAGGTCGGCGGCTCGGGTATCAGTCTTCCTCACGATGAGCGAACACGAGATCCGCATCGCCCCATCCATTTTGAGCGCCGACCTCGGACGGCTGGCCGAGGAAGTAAAGGAAGCCGAAGCCGCAGGTGCTGACTGGATCCACGTGGACGTGATGGACGGCCGCTTCGTCCCGAACATCACGCTCGGCCCGCTCGTTGTGCGTGCGGTGCGCCGCGCCACGAAGGTTCACGTGGACGTACATCTGATGATCGTCGAGCCTGAGCGCTACATCGAAGCCTTCGCCGACGCGGGTGCTGATTCGATCAGCGTGCACGTCGAAGCATCGACGCACTTGCAACGCACGCTCCATCGCTTGCGCGAGCTCAAGGTTCGAGCGGGCGCAGTTTTGAACCCGCACACGCCGGAAGATTTCTTGCGTTACGTGCTGCCGGATTTGGATTTGGTCTTGCTCATGACGGTGAACCCCGGCTTTGGTGGACAGCAATTCATCCCGAGTGTCGTGCCCAAGATTCAGGCCGTTCGTCGCATGATCGACGACGCTGGCGCCAAAATCGAGCTCGAAGTGGACGGCGGCATCGCACCGGACACCGCGGGTCGAGTCGTCGCCGCGGGCGCACGCATGCTCGTCGCGGGCAGCGCAGTGTTCGGCCAGCCCGATCGCAAGGCCGCTATTTCAGCGCTTCGTAGCGCTGCCGAGCGATGACTGGTCGCGGACTCGTCGCGCTGGTCGTCTTGTGTGGCTGCAGCGGCAGCGCGCCGCGCTCGCTGCCAGCCGCGTCGCCCGCGCCCGAGTCAAGCGCGCGCACAGTCGGCAGCGCGGTCGGCGTACCGTCGGCGCCAGTGGTCGCGAGTTCGAGTGGCGTCGACCAGAGTGCGACTGCCGAACTCGAAGTGGCGCGCGCGCTGAAATACGTCTCTGCGCTGCGCGAGCTCGCGCCGCTCGCGCCGGTGAAGGGTCGCGTGCTCTCGCGTGACGAAATGGTCGGCTACGTCGAACGCGATTTGGATCACGAGACGCCGCCTGAAGTCGTCCGCGCGTCAGGTGAAATTTTGTTCGCGCTCGGCACCGTTCCGGCTTCGTTCGACTATCGAAAGGCGCTCTTGGAAGTGATGCGCGCGGAGCTGCTCGGCTTCTACGAACCGCACGAAAAGACGATGTTCGTTGGCGCGGATTTGCACGGCGAAGAGCTCAATTCGACGCTTTGGCACGAGCTCGTGCACGCGCTGCAGGATCAGCACTACGGCCTCGAGAAGCTGCTTGCGTTTGCTGACGACGCGAGCGATTGGCAAGGCGCCGTTCACGCGCTCGCCGAGGGCGACGCCACCAGCGCCATGATCGACGCGATGTTCGCGCCAAAGGGTGGCCGCGCGCCCGACCTGCCCGATTCGATGATGGATCTACAGAATGCGCTTTCCGCGGGCATCGTTGGGCAGGTGCCGGCGATCATCAAGCGCTCGGTGGTCGCGCCGTACACCGATGGACTCATGTTCGTGAACGCGCTCCGCCGGCGGGGTGGCTGGGCTGCAGTCGATGCGGCGTGGCGGCGCCTGCCGAGCACGACCGAGCAGATCCTCCATCTCGAAAAGTACGACGCGAACGAAGGTTCCGAGGTGCTGCCGAAACCTGAGCCCCCGCGGCCTACAATGCGAGCCACGTACAGCGATATCTACGGCGAAGAATCAGTGCGCATCTTGTTCGAGGAATGGATGCCGGCGCGTGCGGCTCGCGAGGCCGCGGCGGATTGGGCCGGGGACCGTGTGACCTCGTTTGGCGGCGATGGAGCCGCCGCGGTGACTTGGTCGATTCGCTATGACAACGACGGCGCAGCGTTGCGGGCGCTCCGCGCGTTTGCTCGTGGCGCACTCGCGCCCGAAGATCAAACGGTCGATGTTCGCGGCCGCCTAACCGACTTCGTGTCAGCAGCCGATGCCAAGCGCGCGAGCGACACCGGCAGGGTGTGTCGCGAGCGGCACACCCGTGGCCCGTTTGCCGTGATCCGGAGCAAGCGCGATCTCGTCGTCACACTGGGTCCTTTTCGACGAAACTCCGGCTTGGCAGCGTCCGATGGGGATTGCACCGCGGCATTCCGCTGGGCCGAGGCTCAATTGACCCAGCTCAAATCCAGGAAATAGCGCGCGG
>DATATR010000156.1:0-13356 GCA_036268695.1 Polyangiaceae bacterium
TGAGGCCTTCCATCACGATCTTGAAGTGCTGGATCGTGCCCTCGATGGTTTTGTAAACCTCTTCTTTGGGCGGCAGGATGATGCGCGGATCATCGACGTTGACCGGGCCGGAGTCCGCCATGCGCTCGCAGCACTGCTCGACGATGCGCGCGCTCTGACGAATCTCGGCCAAGCGGACCATGAAGCGATCGAAGCAATCGCTCGCCGAACCGACCGGCACTTCGAACTCGACTTCGCCGTACTTCAGATACGGGTGAGCTTTGCGCACGTCGTACGGCACGCCGGTCGCGCGCAGACACGGGCCGGTCCAACCGAGCGAAATCGCGTCCGCTTGGCTGATGATGCCGACACCTTCGAGCCGATCGAGGAAGATGCGGTTGCCGAGCAACAGCTTCTCGACTTCTTCGATCACCGTGATGATGTGGTGCACGACGGCGCGCGCGTTTTCTTTGAGGTGCTCCGTCGGCGGCGAGGCCATGCCGCCGACTCGACCGAAGCTGTGCGTGAGCCGCGCGCCCGTTTCTTCCTCGAGCAAATCCCAGATCATCTCGCGGGCTTTGATCATCCAGAGGAAGGGCGTGAATGCGCCGAGCTCCATCGCCATCGCGCCGTCGCACGTGAGGTGGTCGGACATGCGGGCGAGCTCGCCCAAGATCATGCGATACCACTCGCAGCGCTCGGGCACGCGAACGCCCAAGGCTTTCTCGCAGGCGAGCGCAAAGCCGACGTTGTTCAGCATCGGCGAGACGTAGTTGCAGCGATCGACGTACGGGAACACCTGCGTCCACGTGCCGCGCTCGCACATTTTCTCGAAGCCGCGGTGCAAGTAGCCGACTTGCACGTCGACGTGCTCGATGATTTCGCCGCTGAGCTCCATCACGCAGCGCACCGTGCCGTGCATCGCGGGGTGCGCCGGGCCGACGTTGAGCAACATCGGATCGGTCGGCATCTCGAGCTCGGCTTCGTCTAATTCTTGATCGAGGGGCTCCATCAGTTTACCTGCGAGTCGTCGGTGTCGTTGCGGCGGTCGGTATGTGTTTGACGACCGAAGGCCATGCCCTCGTCGACGCTGAACGGCGCGACTTTTTCGATGTTCGGCACATCGCGGTAAGCGATGAGCGGTTGGATTTTGTCGGCCGGATAGTCCTTGCGGAGCGCGTAGCCTTCGAACTCCGGGTAGAGCAAGATGCGGCGCAGATCGGGGTGACCTTTGAAGATCACGCCGAACATGTCGAACGCCTCGCGCTCGAGCCAATTCGCACTCGCCCAGAGATCGGTGAGTGTGTCGACTTCGGCTTCGTCACCTTCGCTGTCGCCGGTGCGCGTCTTCAAGCGCAAGCGATGACCGCGCGCGAGCGAGTAGAAGTGCGCCACGACTTCGAAGCGCGGCTCGCGCTCCGGAAAATCGACGGCCGTGAGGTCCGTGAGCATATCCATCGCGGCTTGCGGCGATTCTTTGAGGAAGCGCGCGACTTCTTTCCACGCCGTGGCTTCGACCACGACCGTCTCATCGCCGTAGAGCGAGTGCGTCTCGAGCACCGCCGCGGCGAAGTTCTTCTTGATCAGTTCGACCAATGCTTTTGACATCGAAAACCCCTAAAATCAGGCAATCGACGTGCGCGACTTGCGCAGTTGCACGAGCCCGAGGTTCTGCTCCACCACAGGGTCTTGGCGTGGCTTCACGATCGCCGGTTTGCGATTGCCGGTTTGGATTTTGTCCTGCAAGAGCATGAGGCCGTCCAGCACCGCTTCCGGGCGCGGCGGACAGCCGGGCACGTACACGTCGCATGGAATGACTTTGTCGACGCCGGCGACGCAGGCGTAGTTGTCGTAGAAGCCGCCGCAGGATGCGCAGGTGCCGAACGCGAGCACCCATTTCGGCTCGGCCATCTGCTCGTAGATGCGCTTCAAGATCGGCGCTTGACGCTGCGTGATCGTGCCGACCACCCAGAGCAGATCCGACTGGCGCGGCGAGAAGCGCGGCGCTTCCGAACCGAAGCGCGAAAAATCATAGCGCGGGCTCGAGACGGCCATGAACTCCATGCCGCAACACGCCGTCACGAACGGGTACATGAACAGCGAGTACTTCTGGGCCCAGGCCAAAACGGCTTCGAAACGCGTGGTCGTGAACGCGGCGCCGCCAGCGCCGCCCGGCTCGACGATGTGCGTCGAGGTTTGCTTCAGTTCTCCCATTCGAGAGCTCCCTTTTTCCAGCAGTAGGCGAGCGCGACGATCAGCGCGACGATGAAGCTGAACATCGTCGCGAAACCGTTCCAGCCGAGCCCTTTGAACAGGGTCGCCCACGGGTACATGAACACGACCTCGATGTCGAACACGACGAAGAGGATCGCGGTGAGATAGAATTTGACGCTCAGCTTGGTGTTTTTCGCGCCTTCGGTGTCGTTGCCGCACTCGAAGGGGCTGAGCTTTTCGGGGTTCGGATTTTTTGGACCGATGAACTGGCCGCCCAGGAACATCACGGACGAAATGACCGCGACGATGACGAACATCACGAACATCGGCAGGTAGGTTTCGAGCATTCGGCGAACTCGGTTCTGCTGGTGGCTCCGGCAGCACTCGCACGTGCTGCGACTTCGCGCAAAGGTCCCGCGTTCGAGAGCGCTCGGCGACCGCTGAAAAACGGCGGCCCTGCGCGCTTAACCGCTGGAAATTACGCTACGTCTGGGCGCTATGTAGTGCTTGCGCGCGCGACCTGTCAATGCGACTGAAACCGCGCGCTGCGAACGCCGCAGCGGGCTCCGAACCAGCTTGGGTCAAGCGGGTGGAGGTGTCGAACCTTCCACGGCATTTCGCCAAGATCGAAATGGCGGCCCGAGGGCCGTTTCGATTTGCTCGACCAGCGGCGCGAGGGTCTGCGGCGTGGCACCGGCTGCTTTGGCCTCGACCACGGCCGAGAAAGCCGCGGTGTACCGAGAGCGAGCGAGCAGCGCTTGGGCGAGCATCGGCCAGACTCGGTCGCCGGGCGCGCCGAGGTTTGCCGCACGCCGGAGCGGGCCGATCGCTTCGCCGGGCCGCGCGTCGCTGAGCATGGCTTCGCCGAGCCGGAAGTAGATATCGGGCGCGGCGCTGCCATCGCCGGCGTATTGGACGCCGAGCCGGAGCACTTCCTCGCCCTTGCCCATCTCGCCGAGCGCGATGCACGCGCTGCCGAGCAATCCAAGCGCGCGGGCGATCAATGCGCGCGTGTCCGGGTTCAGCATTTGGCCGTCCGGCGTGCGCAAGAAGATCGCGAGCGGCGCGGGCCAAGCGCCGAGTAGCTCGAGGATGCGCACTTGATCGCCGCGCGCCGCCGCAGCTTCGGCCTCTGCCACTCGGCTCAGCTCGATCGCACCACGTGCGGCCGGGCGCGCCAGGCGATCGAGCTCTTCGCGCACGTGCGTGCGGAGCCGCGCGCGAAACGCACCGACCGGATAACTCTCCTCGATTCCGTCGTGCAACAGGCGCACGTGCGAGCCGTCGCGATCGACGGTGAGCTCACGCAATGTGTAGCCATAAAGCGGCGCCAGCAGCAGATAACGCACGCCGATGTGGAGCTGCACGGCTTCGAGGTCGGTCGCGCGGCGCGGCGCAGGTCCGAGCGGCTCTTCGGTGACGAGTGCGGCGACCAAACGCCGGCGAAAGTCTCCGAGTGTGAGCCGCTGCGTGTCGCTTTCGGTGATTTCGGCGTCTTCCGGACCGACCACGAAATCGACCAGCGTGTTGTCGGGTGTGCGGCGATCGACGGTCAGCGACGTAATGCGCGCGCCCGTGATCATGGCAAAGCCGAAGAAGCGCGGCCCGATGATGTCGCACAAGGCCTGAAAGCTTCCGATGCCCTCGCCAATCCGCTCGAACCAGCCGTCGGTGCGAATGGACTCGAGCGAGACAATCAGAGGATCCGCCATGAAATCCGAATTTTTATTTTCTCACGGATCCCGCGCCCGGAACAAGACAAACTCCGAGGCCTGCGGCAGGAGCACATGTCCCACCCGAGAAAGAGGAGCAGCACAGACCAAGTCGCAGGCGCCCGGGCAATTGGCCGGGATCTGCTCGCTTGGTACGCGCGACATCAGCGCGATCTGCCGTGGCGAAAGTCGCTCGACCCGTACGCGGTGTGGGTCAGCGAAATGATGCTCCAGCAAACACAAGTCGCGACGGTGATCCCCTATTTCGAGCGCTGGATGGCGCGCTTCCCGGATGTCGCGAGTCTGGCGCGCGCGGCTGAGGGCGACGTGCTTCACGCCTGGCAAGGCCTCGGCTACTACTCGCGCGCTCGCAATTTACGGCGCGCTGCGCTCGAGATGGTCGAGCGACATGCCGGACGCGTGCCGGATGGAGTCGCCGAGTTGCGCGCGCTGCCGGGGATTGGGCCGTATTCGGCGGGCGCGATCGCGAGCATCGCTTACGGGCACGCCGAGCCGCTCGTCGATGGCAATGTCGTGCGCGTGCTGGCGCGCTTGTTCGCGTTGCGCGGCGACCCGAACCGCGCCGCGCTCAAGGCGGAAATTTGGCAGCTCGCGCGTTCGCTCGTGCCGCGCGAGCGACCGGGCGATTTCAACCAGGCTCTGATGGAGCTCGGCGCGACCGTGTGCACGCCGCGCAGCGCGCGCTGCGATGTCTGTCCGCTCGGCGCACACTGCTCGGCGCGGAAGCAAGATTTGGTCGAGCTTTTGCCAGAGCTTCCGGCGCGCGAAAAGCCGACGCAGGTGCACATGGTCGCGGCCGTGGTCGAGCGCGCGGGTCGCGTGCTCGTGACCCAATTGCACGGCGATGCGCCGCGCTGGGCTGGCATGTGGCTGTTCCCGAACGCGGAAATGGAGCGCAGCGAAACGCCGGAGGCGGCGGTCGAGCGCGCGCTCAGCGCGAGCGTCGGGCTGCGCGCTGAAGCGACGGGCATCGTTTGCGTCGTGCGTCACACGGTGACGCGCTTTCGCATCACGCTCGACGCTTATCGAGCCAAGAGTGCGAGCGGCGCGGCGAAGCCGCGCAATGTCGCCGAAGTGGCGTGGAAAAAGCCGCGCGAGCTCGCGGCAATCGCGATGCCCAAAGCGCACCGCGCGATCGCCGAGCGCCTGAACGAAGCCGAAGCTCGGGCGTGAAACGCGAACGCGGCTCAGCCACAAAAGCTATCGGGCGCACACATGTAGCTTGGCAACACCTACAAAAATGAAAAACGCCGCGCGATCGCCTGGCGTTTCGCGGCATTTTCACGGGCTGCGCGAGCTCAGATCTTCATCGGTTCGGGCTTGTCGCGCTTCACGTCGAGCGCGGTAATCGCGGCAGCGACGTCTTTGCCGCTCCATTTTCCGTCGAGGCGCAGGCCGTCGAGCGCGCCGATCACGATGCTCTCGGCGTCGACTTCGAAGTGACGGCGCAGCGCTTCGCGCGTGTCGCTCATGCCGAAGCCGTCAGTGCCGAGTGGCACGAACCGACCCGGGATGAAACGCGCGACGGCATCGGCCGTGGCTTTGATGTAGTCCGAAGCGGCGATGAACGGACCTTCCACGCCGTGGAGCGCCTGCGTGATGTACGGCACTTGCTGCTCGCCATCCGGATTCAAGCGATTGAATCGCTCGCACGACATCGCGTCGTTGCGAAGTTGCTGGTAACTCGTGACGCCCCAGACGTCCGCCGAAACATCGAACTTCTCCGCCAGGATCTGCTGCGCGCGCAGAACTTGCAGCATGATCGAGCCGCTGCCGAAGAGCTGCACCTGGTGCTTCAGGCGTTTGTCGGCATTTTTGAACTTGTAGATGCCGCGGAGCACGCCGTCCCTGGCGCCTTCCGGCATCGCAGGCATCGCGTAGTCTTCGTTTTGCAGCGTGATGTAGTAATAGATGTTCTCGTTCTTCGCGTACATGCGATCGAGGCCGTCCTCGATGATCGCCGCGAGCTCGAAGGCGTAAGCCACATCGTATGCGCGCACGTTCGGCACGGTCATCGCGATGGCGTGGCTGTGGCCGTCTTCGTGTTGCAAGCCTTCGCCGTTCAGCGTGGTGCGGCCTGCCGTCGCGCCGAGCACGAAGCCGCGCGCCATCGAGTCGCCCGCTGCCCACAATTGGTCGCCGGTGCGCTGGAAGCCGAACATCGAGTAGAAGATGTAGAACGGGATCATCGGCTGGCCGAGCACCGAGTACGACGTGGCCGCCGCGGTGAACGACGCCATCGAGCCGGCTTCGGTAATGCCCTCTTCGAGCACTTGGCCGTCTTTGCTCTCGCGGTAATAGAGCAATTTGCCCTTGTCGATCGGCTCGTAGAGCTGGCCGTGCGCGGCGTAGATGCCGACTTGGCCGAACAGCGCATCCATGCCAAACGTGCGCGCTTCGTCCGGCACGATCGGCACCACGCGCTTGCCCACGTTCTTGTCGCGAATCAGCTTCGCGAGCATGCGCGAGAACACCATCGTGGTCGAAGCTTCGCCCTTCGACATGCCTTGGTAGAACTCGGCGAAGAGCTCCGGCTTCGGCAAATCGAGCTTCACGTCCACCGTACTGCGACGCTTCGGAATGGAACCGCCGAGCGCGCGGCGGCGCTCGAGCAAGTACTTCACTTCGGGGCTGTCCGGACCCGGGTGATAGAACGGCGATTCTTCGACTTGATCATCCGGAATAGGCAATTCCAAAAGATCGCGGAACGCCTTCACTTCGCTCGTCTGCATCTTCTTCTTTTGATGCGTGACGTTCGAGCCCTCGAAGCCTTCGCCGAGCATCCAACCTTTGACCGTGTGCGCCAGGATCACGGTCGGTCGACCCTTGGTTTCGAGCGCGCGTTGATAGGCGGCGAACACCTTCTTGCTGCTGTGCCCGCCGCGACGGAGCGCGCCGACTTGATCGTCGCTCAAGTGGCTGACTAGCTCGAGCATGCGCGGATCGCGGGCGAAAAATGCCTTGCGCACGGTCTCGCCGGTCGCGGTGGTGAGCCGCTGCCACTCGCCGTCGACGATCGTGTTCAGGTGATCGCGCAGCACGCCTTCGCTGTCGCGCGCGAAGATCTCGTCCCAGTTGTCGCCCCAAATGACTTTGATCACTTCCCAGCCCGAGCCGCGGAACACGCCTTCGAGATCTTGGATGATCTTGCTGTTGCCGCGGACCGGCCCGTCGAGGCGCTGCAAGTTGCAGTTCACGACGAAGGTCAGATTGTCGAGCTTCTCGCCGGCTGCGATGCGAAGCGCGCCGAGCGTTTCGACTTCGTCCGTCTCGCCGTCGCCGACGTAACACCACACGTGCGACTTCGACGTATCGGCGATGCCGCGATTTTCCATGTAGCGGTTGAAGCGCGCTTGATAGATCGCGCCAATCGGCCCAAGCCCCATGCTGACCGTGGGAAACTCCCAGTAATCCGGCATCAAACGCGGATGCGGGTAAGACGAGAGCCCTTTGCCGCGCTCGGCTTCACGGCGGAAGCGCCCCAACTGCTCCGCGGAAAGCCGGCCTTCGAGGAACGAGCGCGAGTACATGCCGGGCGAGGCATGACCCTGAAAATAAACTTGGTCGCCCGGGCCGTCGCCGTCTTTGCCGCGGAAGAAATGGTTGAAGCCGACTTCGTAGAGCGTCGCGCTCGAGGCGTAAGTCGAGATGTGCCCGCCGAGGCCGTCGAATTTCTTGTTCGCGCGGTTCACCATCGCCGCCGCGTTCCAGCGGATGATCCGACTAATCCGATCCTCGAGCTCTGGATCGCCGGGGAACTCGGGCTGTTCTTCGAGCCGGATCGTGTTCACGTAGTCCGTCGTCAGCGGCAGGATCGGCGAGACTCCTTCACGGCGGCCGTCTTCGAGCGTGCGCTCGAGCAGGAAGCGCGCGCGCTCGCGGCCTTCGTGATCGATCACGGATTTGAGCGAATCAATCCATTCCCGCGTCTCGACGGGGTCCCTGTCTGATTCCGGCCTGTAGCTGTCCACGGTGGCTCCTGATCTCTCGAATGGGTGGGGTGCGCGGGCGGCGGCGTGCTCCGGGCGCGACCAGAGCGAATACGTAGGCCGGGCGCGCCGCTTCTTCAACCCTTCGCACGGCGAATTTGCGGCGCTTGGCAAGAACCCGAAACGCGCCCATAAATGTCGAGAAAATGACTCGAGCCCTGACCTTTGCGCTGTTCTTCGCGATCATGGTCTCGCTGGTCGGCGGCGCGCACTACTACGTTTGGTCGCGCCTGGTTCGAGACCCAGCGCTGCCGCCCGCCGCCACGCGCGCCCTCACCTATGGGCTGATTTTCCTGTTCATTGCGATTCCGGGCACGCTGTTTCTGCGCCGCAGCAGCTGGGCGGGGGTCACCGAGCCGCTGGTTTGGCTGGCGATGGTCTGGCTGGGTTTGCTTTTGTTTCTGGTGCTCGCCTTGAGCGTCTTGGACGTCGCGCGGGGGACCTGGGAAGTCGCGCGCTCGATGGGCGACGCGCCCCCGCTCGATCCGAGTCGGCGCAAGGCCGCGGCGCGGCTCGTCGCGGGAGCGGCCGCGCTGGTCGGCGCCTCGCTCGGGCTGTGGTCGCTGCGGACGGCGCTCGGGCGCGTGAAGCTTCGTCACGTGGACGTAACACTGGCTCGCTTGCCGAAGGCGCTCAGTGGCACGCGCATCGTCCAACTCTCGGACGTGCACGTCGGGCCGACGATTCACAAGCACTTCATCGAAACCATCGTCGCGCAAACCAACGCGCTGAACCCCGACCTGATCGCGATCACCGGCGATCTGGTCGACGGCACGGTCGAAGACTTGGCGGAGCACGTCGCGCCGCTCGCGAACTTGAAGGCGAAATATGGCGTCTACTTCGTGACCGGCAATCACGAGTACTACTCCGGCGCGGAAGCGTGGTGCGCCGAGCTCCGCCGGCTCGGCATCCGCGTGCTGCGCAACGAACGCGTCTCGATCGGCAGCGCGGAGGCGAGCTTCGATCTGGCGGGCACCGACGATCACTCGAGCAAACGTTTCGGCGACGGTCACGGCGAAGATCTCGAGAAGGCGCTGAGCGATCGCGATCCAACGCGCGAGCTCGTGCTGCTCGCGCACCAACCCAAAACGATCTTGGAAGCAAAGGATCGCGGGGTCGGTTTGCAGCTCTCCGGCCACACGCACGGCGGGCAAATTTGGCCGTGGACTTATCTCGTGCGTTTGCAGCAACCGGTCGTCGCTGGGCTCGCGCGATTCGGGCAATCGCTCGTTTATGTGAGCAGTGGCACCGGCTATTGGGGGCCACCGATGCGACTCGGCGCGCCGGCGGAGATCACCGAACTCACGTTGCGCTCGGCGTGAGCGAGCTGTGCCGGCATCACTGCTCCGGCACGTGCACGGTGCCGACCACTTGCCAGCGCGGGATCATCGGCGCGGTTGCCGGCGAAGCGCGATAGACGAGCACCGGTAAGTCCGAGCCGGGCTTCAAACGAACGCCCTGCGGAATTTCAACACTCGCCGCGCCGTCGGCTTCGGCGGCAACGTGCAAAAATTCATTTTCCCCGAGCTTGAGCAGCAAAATCGTGGCGGAGATCAGTGACCGGACTCGATACGGTCTCTAGCTTCGTTGACGTTGCGCAGCCGTTGAGCAGCGCGCAAGGAAGTGCGAGCGCGATGTAGCCGCGCCGATCCGCTTTGACTTGAGTCCTTCGCCCGTGATTCGACCCCGCCGCATCTCGACACATGAAGATAGGCCGGAACTACGCGAAAAATCGAGGCGAAACTCGCGCGGGCGTGGGGCCTCCGCGGACGGCGCAGCCGGACGCTTGGCGGGCCCGCGCCGCGCGGAGCGGCGCGGAGCGACGCGAGCACGGCGCGCCGTCACGCGACGTGAAATTCGGGGGCAAACCAATTCAAGAATGCCGCGTGGCGATCGCGGTCGCGATGCGCATGCCGTCGAGCGCGGCGCTGACGATGCCGCCCGCGTAGCCGCCGCCTTCACCCGCGGGGTATAGTCCGTCGAATTGCGGGGAGACCAACGTTTCGGGATCGCGCGGCACGCGCACGGGTGAGCTCGTGCGCGACTCGACGCCGATCAGCACGGCCTCTTCGCTGACGTACCCGCGCAGGTTTCGCTCGAAGCGTTCGAGCGCGCGGCGCAAGCGCTCGCTGAGATTCAGACCGACGCTGTCGAGCACGGCGGCGACGTCGCTCGCGACCAGGCCGGGGATGTAGCTCGAGTCGGGCACGGTCGACGAGCCGCGGGCGGCGATGAAATCGGTCACGCGCGTCGCGGGCGCGACGAGCGCGCCGCCACCGGCAGTGAATGCAGCGCGTTCGAGTTTTTGTTGCAGCGCGATGCCCGCGAGCGCGCCGCTCAGGCCGGCTTTCGCGAGATCCGTGAGTTCGACGCCGACGACCAAGCCGGAATTGGCGAACGGCGAATCGCGCCGCGCGAGGCTCATGCCGTTCACGACCAATTCGCCCGGCGCAGTCGAAGCCGGCACGACCCAGCCGCCCGGGCACATGCAAAACGAAAACACGCCGCGCCCGTCGATCGTTTCCGCGACGCGATAGGCGGCGTTCGGCAGCGCCGGGTGATCGGCGGCCGCGCCGTACTGAATGCGGTTGATCAACGGTTGCGGGTGTTCGATCCGCACGCCGAGCGCGAACGGTTTTGCTTCGAGCGCAACGCCGGCTTCGGCAAGCCAGAGAAAGACGTCGCGCGCCGAGTGTCCGGTCGCGAGCACGACGGCGTCGCCTTCGATTTCTCTGCCGTCCGCCAGGCGCACGCCGCGAACCCGCTTTTTTCCGCCAGTTTCTTCGAGTGCCAAGCCGACCACGCGGGCGCAAAATTCGAATTTTTGGCCGACCGCTTCGAGCCGCTCGCGCAGCGCGGTCACGACTTTCGGCAAGCGATTGCTGCCGATGTGCGGGCGCGCATCGCTGAGCACGGCTTCCGGCGCGCCGTGCAGCGCGAGCAGCTCGATCACGTCGCGCACGCTGCCGCGCTTGTGCGAGCGCGTGTATAACTTACCGTCGCTGTAGGTGCCGGCGCCGCCTTCGCCGAAGCAGTAGTTGCTGTCCGCGTCGACTTCACCCCGGCGGTTGAGCGCTTTGAGATCGTGGCGCCGCGGTTGCACGGTCTTGCCGCGATCGAGCACGTGCGCGAAAATGCCGTGACGCGCAAGTTCATAGGCGCAAAAAAGCCCGGTCGGGCCGTCGCCCACGACGAGCACGCGCGGACGCGCTCGGACTTCGCGGAGCGGCGCGCCGCCGAGCGGTGGCCGTTCGGCGCGGCTGCCGAGCGCGACTTGAAGATGAAAGCGCACGCGGCCGCGGCGCGCGTCGAGCGAGCGCTTTTCTACGGTCAGATCCGGCAGCTCCGACGCTGGTAGGCCGAGTTTTTTTTGCACGAGCGAGCGTAAACTCGGCTCGTCTTGAGCCTCGTCGAGCCCGAGTTCGAGCTCGATTTCTTCAGGTAAGCGCTTCAAACGAGGGTCTTTTTCGTCGCACTCGGCCGGCTGTCAAGCTCGCTCGCAAAAGCGCGAGCGGGACGCGATCCGCTCGGCCGTTTCGCGCGTACGTATAGAGGTGTAGCAAGTTTCAGCGCGGAGGCGCTTACCTCACCGCAAAGCGCGGGCGGCGCCGTGGTGGATCGGCGAAAGGCGCACTGGTACCGTGCAGCGCTCGTGACCGGTGATCGCGATCCCACAGCCGACTCGTCGATCGCGGACGAAGCGCTCGTCCGCGCGATCGCTCGCGGGGACACGCGCGCGTTGGCAGCGCTGTACGACCGCCACGCGCCGCTCATGCTCGGGCTGGCGCGCCGGATCGTGGGTGGCAGACCGGAGGCAGAGGACATCGTGCACGACGTGTTCGTGGAAGCTTGGCGCCACGCAGGCGATTACGACGAAACTCGCGGCAGCGTGAAAGCGTGGCTACTTTTGCGCACGCGCAGCCGCGCGCTCGATTTTCGAAAATCGGCCGGCGTGTCGCGCACCGTGCCGACGGGCGACGGCGCGTGGCTCGCGTCCTTGATCGATCCGCGTGAGGACGACTCCGAGGCGCCGGATCGCGCGCGCGTGCGGCGCGTGCTGGTCGCGCTCAGTCCGGAACAGCGCGAGGTGCTCTTGCTCGGCTATTTCGACGGCCTCAGCTCGAGCGAGATCGCGAGCAAGATCGGGATTCCGATCGGCACGGTCAAGTCGCGCGTGGCCGCGGCGCTCGGCGCGCTACGCCAAGCCTTGGCCGAAAAGCGAAGGCTATCCTGATGTCGCAGTTCGATCTCGAAGCCGAGCTGCCGGAGTTTGCCGCTGAACAAGGCGCCGCGAACGAAGCGGAGCTCGCCGAAGCCTTGGCCGAGCTCGCCGCGCTGAGCATGAGCGATTTGACGGCGAGCGAAGTCACGGCCGGTCGGGCGCGTTTGCTCGGCGCGGTGCAAGCGGGGCCGGAGCGTTACGCGCCTTTTTTCGGCAAATTGACGAAGTTTTTCGATTTGAGCATGGACGCACTTCGCGAAATATTCGCGCGCGCCGAAAAAGAGAGCGAGTGGCAACCAGGACCCCTGCCCTGGGTCTCGCTCTTTCATTTGCAGGGCGGTCCGGCGGTAGCCGGGTTCGACACCGGTTTCGTGCGCATGAAGAGGGGCACGCCCTTCCCCCCGCATCGCCACACGGCGTTCGAACGCGTCCTGATCTTGAGCGGCAGCTACCACGACAGCGAAGGCCAGTACTTCGGCCCCGGCGATTTGCACGTGATGGCCGAAGGCACCGAACATGCCTTGCAAATGTCGGCCGACGAAGACGTGTTCTTCGCCGTGGTTTTGGCGGGTGAAATTCAAGTCCTCGGCGCGCCGTAGTTACTTCGGCAGCGCGCCGGCGAGCGCGTGACGAAATAGACGCGCCGCGGGCACCGACTTCGCGGCAAGCGCGAGATCGCGCGCGTGGTGCGTGAAAAACAGGATCTGCATGCGCTCGGCGAGCTCGCCCAGCACCGCGAGCGCAGCGCCAGCGCGCTCGTCGTCGAAGTGGATCAGCACGTCATCGAGCACGAACGGCAACGGCGGATTGCGTTCGAGGTAACGTTCGAGGCTCGCAATGCGCAGCGCCAAATACAGCTGATAACGCGTGCCTTCGCTCAAACCGTCGACCGGCACTTCTTGACCAGTGTCGCGCACGAGCACGATCTGCCGCTCTTCCACGCCGACCCGAATGCCGAGATAGCGCCCAAGCGTGAGCCGCGGAAAGAGCGCGTTCGCGCGCTTCAACACCGGACCTTGGTTTTGCTCGCGGTAACGCTCGATTTCGCGCGCCAGCACCACGGACGACAACTTGAGCCGCGCGTAGCGCAGAGCCTGCTCGCGAATCTCTGCGACTTGCACGCTGAGTCCTTGGGCGTGCTCCGCTGCGTCACTCTCGGCGTAGCGCGTGAGGCCAGCGTCGAGGTCACGCACTTCGGCGTTCAGATTTTGGATTTCGT
>DATATR010000157.1:0-6317 GCA_036268695.1 Polyangiaceae bacterium
CGCCGTTGCCCGCGGCTCCGCCGGGCATCGAGCGGGTGAAGCTCGAGCATTTGAACGGCCTCGAGCAAATCGAAGCGCTCGAACATTTGCGCGGCAGCACGCCGGAACAAGACGCGCGGCTCAAGGCGCTGGCCGAACAAGCCAAGAAGCTGCGCGCGGATTTGGCGAAGGGCCTCGAGAAGCGCGAAGCCTTGTCCGAAATCGCGAAGCTCCGCGACGGCATCGCCGCCGAACGGCTCAAGCTCGGCGATCAACAGAATCGGCCTGGGCTAGACGCAGCGCTTCGCTCCTTCAACAAGAGCCCGTCGCTGAAAGATGCTCAGAAGGCGCTCGGCAACGGCGATCTGACGGCGTTCGACGACGAGATGCAGAAGCTCGCCAATCGCGCCGAGACGAGCGACCGCGAAGCGGCGAAAGAAGCGCTCGAAGAAGCAGCCAAAGCCGCGCGCGAAAAAGGCGCGCAGAGCCTCGGCGAAGCGCTCGAAGCCGAACGCCGCCTGTTCGACCGACGCGAAGCGCAGTCGAAAGTGCTGCGCGAGTTCGCTGAAGGGCTCAAAAATAAACTCTCGCCCGAAGCCCAGCAAGATTTGAAAGACTTCGGCAGCTCCGGCGATCCGAAAGCCGAGCAGCGCCTGAGCGAGGCGCTCGAAAAAGCGCTTGAAGGCCTGACGCCCGAAGAGCGCAAGCGCCTGCAAGAGCGCATGCAAAAGCAGCTCGACGACGCAGACGGAGACGCCGCGCCGATGAGCAAAAAGCAGCTCGAAGACATGGCCAAGAAGCTCTCGAGCGCAGAGGGCCTCGAAGAGCTGAAGCAGCAACTCAAAGACCTGGCCAAGCCCGAGCCGAGCGACGACTCGAAGCGCGAGCAAGGCCTAGGCGACGCCGATCGCGGCGGTGCCGCCGCGGAGCGCGGCCTCGGCGCCGTGCCGATCCCGGTGGACGGCGATGGCTCACCGGGCAACGGCAACGGCGCGAGCGGCAAAGGAGACAACGCGGACGGCAACGGCGGGCCCGGCAGTCATCACGACACGGGCAGCGGCAACCACGCGGGCTCCACGCCGGAAGTCGCGGGCAAAGAGCTCCGCGCCAAAGCCGATCCGCGCATCTTGCCCGGCGCGCCGATGCACGGCGCAACGCTCGGCCGCGCGCCGGCCCGCGCGGGCGAAACCGCGAACGAGCTCGGCACCGGCTCACTCGGCAACGCACAACGAACCGAGGTCGGCGCGGTCGACCATTCGGACATCCCGGAAGAATATCGCGAGCAAGTGGGGCGTTACTTCGAGCCGTGACGCGCGCGACACTTGCCGCCCGACTTCGGCCTAGTTCCGCTTTCGACCGGAGCGCAGCTCTTCTCCACTCCTCTCTCGTTTCGCGCCGGAGCGCGCGCGAAGGATGTGGGCTGGTTGCACGGAAATAAAACAAAGCTCCAGATTCGCGCGGCTGATCACGGTTTTCGAATGGCGGCGGGACCCAACGAGACCTGACCGAACAGGCGGCGGCCGCGTTGCTCGATGCGCGAGCGGTGGAGCGCTTGGGCCCGCGCAGGGCATTTTGAGGCCCCGACCGAAACCAACCCGGCTATGCTCGGGAAGCTCACTCGATGGCCGACCCCGCGCAAAGTTTCGAAGCCCGCCTCGCCCAAGCTCGTGAGACGAGCGTTCGCTTGAAGAACGCTATCGGGACCGTCATCGTCGGGCAAGACGCGGTGGTCGAGCAGGTGCTGTGGGCGTTGATCGCGGGCGGGCACGTGCTGCTCGAGGGGAACCCCGGCCTCGGCAAGACGCTGCTCGTGCGCACGCTGTCGTCGTGTTTGGATTTGCGCTTTTCGCGCATTCAGTTCACGCCCGATTTGATGCCGAGCGACGTGACCGGCACGAATGTGCTCGTGATGGACGGCAATAGCGCCGGCCGCGCGGGCCGCTTCGAGCTGCATCGCGGGCCGATCTTCGGGCAAGTCGTGCTCGCGGATGAAATCAATCGCGCCACGCCGAAGACGCAAAGTGCGTTGCTCGAGGCAATGCAAGAGCACGCGGTGACGATCGCCGGCTCGCGCCATGCGCTCGAAGAGCCGTTCTTCGTGCTCGCGACCGAAAATCCGATCGAGATGGAGGGCACTTACCCGCTGCCCGAAGCGCAGCTCGATCGGTTTTTGCTGAAGATCGCGGTGCCGACGCCGAGCGAAGACGAGCTCACGCAAATCCTCGCGCGCACGACGGGCAAAGCAACGGCCGAGCCTGCACGCGTTTTGAGCCAAGAAGAAGTCCGGCAACTGCAAGCCTTGTGTCGCGAAGTGGCGGTCGCGGAGCCCGTGTTGCGTTACGCCGCGCGGCTGGTCGGCGCGAGTGGGCCGGAATCTGCGGAGGCGCCGGCGATCGTGCGGCGCGCGGTGCGTTACGGCGCGGGCGTGCGCGGCGCGCAGTCGCTCGTGCTCGCGGCCAAAGCGGTGGCGTTGCTCGAAGGGCGCGCGCACGTCGCGTTCGCGGATCTGCAGAAGACCGCGGCGCCGGTGCTCAGGCATCGCATTTTGCTGAGCTTCGAAGGCGAAGCGGACGGCGTGTCGCCGGATCAAATCGTGCGCGAATTGCTGGCGGCGGTCGCGACGCGACCCGAAGCCGTCGAGCGCGCGGTGCAAGGGGTGTGAGCGTTGTCGCGCTTCGCTCGGATGCTCGCGCTCGTGTGCGCGCTGTGGTGTCTGTTCGGTCGTGAAGCGCGCGCACAGAGCGCACTCAGCATCGAAGCCACGCCCGTGCTCGGCGCCGGCAGCCCGTCAGTGGACGGCTGGGGCGAGCTGTATTTGCGCCTGGAAAATAGCGGCGATCAGCCGCTGAGCGGCTTTCTCGAGCTGTACTCGCGTCCGATTTCATTCGCGCTCGTGCGCTCGAGCGGCCCGTCGCGCGCGCTCTCTCGCGCGCCGTTCGCGCTCGCCGGCAAGAGCCGCGTCTCGTTGCTCTTGCCGAGTCACAGCTTGGTCGCGCGGATGGGCGAGACCCGAGTCGTCGCGGTCGACGCCCAGGGCGACGAGCTCGCATCCGAACGACTCTCGCCGGTCCGCGCGCTCGACCCGCTGCTGTTCGATTTGTCGTCACCGAGCCGGATCGCGGTGGCGTTGAACGCGGCGCCGATGCCGCTCAAACGTCGCGCTTACGGCTGGGCTTATGGCGGCGCGACGCTGTCGGTGACCATCCCCCAACAAAACCCGAACACCGGCGAGCTCGTGCTGCCCGATCTCGCGGCAGGGTACGCGAGCGCCACGGTCGTGCTCGCGAACGGGCGCACGATTTCCACGCTGCCCGCGCCCGCGCGCGACGCGCTGTTCTCGTGGGTGCTCGGCGGCGGTGCGCTCGCGCTCGTGATCGATCGCCCGGAAGACATTCAAAGTCCGTGGCTCGAAGCGCTCGCCGGTGGGCGCGTGCGGAGCAGCGCGGCCGCGCGCGCGCTCGGTCAAGTTTCGCAATTCGCGGTGCGCGTGGACGGCGTGGGCAAAGCCTCGCCGACGGGTGAGCCGCGCATCGCGCTGCAAAACGCGGAGCCCTCGCCGGAGCTCGCCGCCACATTTTTTGGCCTGAGCGGTGCGAATTTGCGGGTCAGCCCGTGGGGCGAATCGTGCAGCTACGGCCTCGGTGAAGTGCATTTTCTCGCCTTCAACCCCGACAGCGAGCTCGGCGCGAACGATATTTGGGTGCGGCTCAAGCTCGTCGATTTAATTCGTCACGCCTGGGACCGCGCGAACGTCGTGGCCTTGCCGCACGGCGAGGCCGGGCTCGACGACTCGCGGCTCAGCGGCATCCGGCGCGTGCTCGATCCGAACGAGAGCACGCGCTGGACGATCGTCGTCTCGGCGCTCTTGCTCTTGCTGTATGCGGCGCTCGCGGGCCCGCTCAATTTTTTCTTCGCGCAACGCCGCGGTCACCCGCTGCGCGCGCTTTTTTATTTGCCGCTCTGGGCGTTCTTCGCGCTCGTGGGCATCGTCGCGCTCGGCGTTTTGGGCAAGGGCATCAGCGGGCGCGCGCGCCACCTCACGCTGATCGAGGCCGGCGCCGGCATGGCCAAGGCAGCCGTCACGCGCTTTCGCGGCTTGTACGGCTCGTCCGCAGGCGATCTCACCGTGCGCGCCGCGCGCGGCGGCGTGCTCGACGTGGTCGGCGATCCGGAAGACATCTCGCGCGACTTGGTCATGGATCGCGACGGGCTACGCTTGGAAAAATTGCGAGAAAAACCCTGGGAAGTGGAGGTCGTGCGCGAAGACGGCTTCACCGCGTTGGGCGCCGGCGTCAGCCTCACCCAAGCCGCAGACGGCACGCTGCAAATCAAAAATCGCTGCGCGCGAGACTTGCTCTCGGTGGTCGTGAAGCCAGCGCACGACAGCTTCGTCTATTTTGCGAAGATCGCCGATGGGCAGAGCGTGAACGTACAGAGTGGTCGCTTGCTCGGTCACAGCGCGCTCAGCTCGAGCAGCAGCGGCGCGCACGCGCTCTCCGTCGACAACTTCCGCAAAGACGCCGAAGAGCAAGCCAAAGGCATCGGCGCCGCGTGGGACGCGCTCGAGACCTTGGCTGGCAGCGAAGTCGATTGGTGGCCGGAAGACGTGCCCGTGTTGATCGGTGAGCTCGAAGGCGGCGAAGGCAAGACTTCCGACTCGGGCCTCAAAATCGATGTCGATCGCGTGCTCGTGCGCGTGATTGGTTATGGGGGGGTGCCTTGAGCACGAATGGATCCGCGGCTCAGGCGGTGCCGGCGATTCGCGTGCGCCACTTGTGGCACCGCTTCGGCAACCGAGACGTCTTGCGCGACGTGAGCTTCGAAGTCGGGCAAGGCGAAATTTTCGGCTTCATCGGCCCGAACGGCGCGGGCAAAACCACGACCATTCGCATCATGGCCACGCTGCTCGAGCCGCTCTCGGGGCGCGTCGAAATCGACGGCATTGACGTCGCGGTCGATCCCGAGCGCGTGCGCCGGATCATCGGCTACATGCCCGATCACGCCGGCGTCTACGAACGGATCACGGTGCGCGAATTCGTGGAGTTCTTCGCTGCGGCGTACGCGGTGCCCGATCCCTCCGTGGTCGGCACGGTGATCGAGCTGACCGAGCTCGGCAAGCTCGAGAATCGCTTGGTCGCCGAGCTGAGCAAGGGCATGAAGCAGCGGCTGCAGATCGCACGTATCCTCTTGCACGACCCGAAAGTGCTCGTGCTGGACGAGCCCGCGAGCGATCTCGATCCGCGCGCTCGGATCGAAGTGCGCGATCTGTTGCTCGAGCTGAAAGAGCTCGGCAAAACCATTTTCCTGTCCAGTCACATCCTCACCGAGCTCAGCGATGTCTGCACTTCGATCGGGATTTTGGAGCGCGGCGCGCTGGTCGTCGCGGGTCCGATCGCGGAAATCGCCGAGCGTTTGGCGGCACAGCGCGGAGCCGCCGGCGCAAACGGCGAACCCGCGATCGAGCTTCCGCAAGTGCCGTTTCAACCCGCGGACCCGAACCAAGCACCGCAGCTCGACGTGCAAACCGCCGGCGGCGCGGTCGTGCCGGCAAGCGCGCGGAAGCGGTTGCGGCTGCGCGTGATCGGCGATTCGAGCGTGGTCGTGCCGCTGATCGCCGGCGGTGGCGGTGTGCTCGGCGTCGAAGCCGGCGCGGCTGGCCAGCTCACGGTGAACTACGTCGGGGACGAACGCTTCGTGGCCGAGGTCGTGCGTCACTTGGTGTCACGCGGCGTCGGTATCGTCGGCGTCGAACCGGAGCGCAACGAGCTCGAGCGCATCTTCCTCGAAGTCACGCGCGGAGATCTGCAATGACCGACGCGCCAGCCTCGCTGCCGCCGCCTGCCTCGCTGCCAGCGTCGAGCCGCGCCGGCGCGCCGAGCTCGTTTTTTCGGCGCTTGCGCGACGAACCCAACCCGGTTTGGATGCGCGAACTGCGGCAAGCCGCGCGGCTCCAGCGCACGCCGATCATCCTAGCCGTCGTGACCGGCATGATGACGCTCTTGATCTGTTCGGTCGGCGGCGTGGCGAGCACGAGCGCCGAGCCCGCAAAGGTCGGTGTGGGCATCTTCCACACCTTTTTCTCGCTCGCGTTCGCAGTCGTGACTTGGGTCGGGCCGGCGGTGGCCGCGAACACCATCGCTGGCGAACGCAGCGGTCGCACGTGGGAAGCCTTGCAGCTCACCGCACTCGACCCGCGCACGATCACGCGCGGGAAGTTCCTCGCCGCGTTCACTTACATATCGCTTTATATCGTGATGCTCGTGCCGGTGGGCGCGCTGCCCTTTCTATTCGGCGGCGTCACCGCGAGCGAGGTCTTGCTCGCCTTCCTGCTTTTGTTC
>DATATR010000158.1:0-25279 GCA_036268695.1 Polyangiaceae bacterium
CAAGGCCAACCCGAGCGCGGGCAAAATCACCGGCACCGACCGGTGCTTCAGACGAGCTCGATCGAGCTCTCGAACGCGAATCCAGTCACGGGCATGACTTCGTTGACCGACACGTCGCGCGATTTCGAGATGATCAGCAAAGTGCTCGAAGCCTTCGCGATATCGACAAGCGCGCGGCCGAAGGCATCGTGGGCAAGTGAGCGCGGGTCGCGCCGCGCGAACCGCTCACTGCCTGCGCGCGAATGGATCGCCCGACGCTTTGTGCGGCGGACCGCTCGCGGGTCGCTTCGTGCCGTCTGCGTGCCAGGTGCGACGATGTTCGGCGGGCAGTTCGTCGAGCGGGACGGGCTTCAGCTCTGGCGCCACGACGCTGACCGGCGGCGCCGCGTTACTCGAGCTCACGGCGGCCGCGCTCTCGCTCGGCACGGGGCTCGCCGCGGTCGCGGCCTTGTCGCCGCCGCGGAACAAAAGGAAAACCAAAATCAAAAATCCCAACGCGCCCGCGAGCGCAAACCAACGCCAGTGACTGTGCCAAATCGAAATTGCGGTCGGCTGTTCGGAAGCGGTGACGCCGCGTCCCGTCGTGAGATTGCGCAGCGTGACCGCGCGCGAGCTCGGGATCGATTCCAAGTCCGGCACTTGGAGCTGCGGCGCGTTTGCGACATCGTGGCCCTCCATCTCGGCGTACGCGACGCGCAGCGCATGTTGCATCGTGGCAGCGTCGTTGAAGCGCGCGGCTCTGTCGTAAGCGAGGGCCTTGTCCACGAAGCGAATCAGTGCCGGGTGCAAATCCGTGCGCAGTTCGCCGAGCGAGCTCGCCGGTCGCGTCACGGCGAGCGCCAGCGTTTCATTGACGGTTTCGCCTTTGTGCACGAATTCCCCGGTCAAAAGCGTGTACAGAGTCGCCCCCAGCGACCAGAGATCGGTGCGGCCGTCGACGTCATCCCATCTGCCGCGTGCTTGTTCGGGGGCCATGAAAGCCGGAGTTCCCATCGTGCTACCGGCTTGCGTGGTGGTGAGTGGCGAGCTCGAACCCGGCGGGGCTTCGGAACGAGCGAGCTCACGCACTCGCGCGATACCAAAGTCTAGAATCTTTACCGCGCCGTCGCGGGTGAGGAACATGTTTTCCGGCTTCAGATCGCGATGCACGATGCCGCGAGCGTGCGCGGCGGCCAAGGTATCGAGGATCTGGTCCGCGACGGACAGCGCCTCATGTGGAGACAGAAGCCGGCCTTTTCGTTCCCAGCGTTGCTCGATCGTCTCGCCATCGAGCAATTCCATGACAAGATAGGCGAGTCCGTCCTCGGTTACGTCATCGTCGTCGACGGTGACGGCGCCTTTCTGACCGACGGAGTTTGCGACATAACCTTCGCGTAAGAAGCGCTCGCGAATCGTCGCGTCGCTCGATAGCTCGGGATGAAGCATTTTGATGGCAGCGCGCTTCTTGTTGCGATGTGTTGCCGCATACACCACCGCCATGCCCCCTACACCAATGACCTTGTCGAGCCGCCACTTCTGCTTGAGGAGCGTTCCGATACGCGCTCTGGCGCGCTCGGCGGCTGCCTCGAGTTGAACCGGCATCGTAGAGAGTGTGCTAGCTTAACACGACCCAATCGAGAGCGTTCACGTCGAAAGTGTTAACCCAGGATTCTTCGGGATTTTAACCCTTCGGTATGGCGTCATCATTACTACCTGACTCTGCTTGACGAGTGTCGCAGTCTCGTGAGAGAGGGCAAGCATGGCCTCGGCCAAGCGTGACATCCGATACCTCATTGATTCATTCTCGGAAGACCTGATCCAGATTGCCAAAGACGTTGTTCGAGAGCACGTCGGGCGCGCGCTGACCGAGTGGCAAGCGAAGCATCAAAAGGCTCTGGCGAAGAAGTCCGTCGAAGACGAACGCGCGCTACGCAATCAACGGGCGCTCGAGCGCATCGAACGCGTCGCGTCGCGCCGCCGAGAACGTGAAGAAAAGAAAGCCGCCGAGCGCGCGCTGCGCCTCGAACAACGCCTGATCGCAGGCAAGAAGCCGCGCGCGCGCAAGAGCTCGCTGGCTGACGCGAACGCGAAGAAGGAGCCGACTCCGCCGCCCTTATTCGTGCACAAGCGCCGGCGAGACGGCGAGATCGAACAATTGAAGCGCCACGACGAACCGGAAGCGGAAGCGCTGAACGGCGCGGCGCAACCGGCGGTGGCAGCGACGTAACGCGCACTCGGACAGCGCGCTCAATCTCAGCGCTGGATTCAACTACTTCATCGAAGTCAAAGTGCGGACCCGACAGCTGCGTCGAGCCGCGTGAGCATCCTCGCATACGAACGCGATGCCTCTGGCACCGTGCACGGCACCTTTCGCGCGTTGCGTCGCGAACGAGACGCGCGTGATTTGTGCACTCGAGACGGCGGCCAGCACGCGCCTCTGCAAAATTGACCAAGCACGAGCTTGATACTGCGGCAGCAAAAAGGCCTCATTTTTACTTGCTCGAGCGGTAAAGCCTCGTAACCTGCAGTCGTTCTCCTCCTGGAGCCACGATGAACGACCACTCGCGCACGGACCTCGATGATTTTTTCACTCGCTTCGTAGATACGGACGAGCATTGGGGACCGCTGTTGTTCTTGCGACCGCGCGTGAATCAAAGCCTGAGCTCGGCGCGCGTGCTCGCGCTTTCGGTGTTGCTCGGCGTCGCGTTCGGGTTGCTCGGTAGCATTTTGCTCGCGCTCGTAGCCCGCGCCGCGGATCGCCCGGCGATCGACGTGCGCGTGTTCCCGCTTACGTTGACCGCGCTTTACTTCGTGCTCTGCCGAGCGACGTTCGTGCCCGCGTGGAATCGACGCGCGCAGAAGCTCGCGCGCCGCGATCGCGTTTGAGGCTTTTTTTGGCTGTCATTTGGGTTAGCGGGCGCGGCGCGAAGAAGCGCGGCGCGTAGCTCCCTTTCAGACCAGCGCGATCGGAAATCCGGCCTTACGAATCAAAGCGAAATCGCGATCGGCCGTCAGAATTGGGACAGCATGGCTCAACACATAGACAGCGATCAACAAGTCCAACGTTTTCACCGTAGCGCCCTTTCGCGATAGCCCGAAACCGAGTTCGCCTGCCTCTCGCCAAAGCTCGGCTGGCTGCTCGAGTTCGTGACACGCTTCGAGCAGACCCAACACCTGAGCGCGTTCGCGGCGATTTTTTAGGCCACGCCCGAGCTCCGTACGCACTGGGCCGCACAGCGCGACCTGGTTGCTTTCGAGCAAGTCGGCAACGATTTGAGCGCGCGGTTCGGCATTGCGGAAAAAGTCGACCCACGCGGATGTGTCCACCAAGATCATCGACGGGTGCGCGCGAGATCGAGCTCAATGCGAACCTTGCCGCGTAGATCGCGCAGCAATGAGCGCTGACGCTGGCGTTCGAGCTCTGACAGCGCCGTGATGATCGTTTCCGTGACTCCGCCCTTTGTGATGCTGCGCGCGCGTTCGAGCAACGCGGTCGGCACGGTTACAGTCACTTTTTTGGCCGCAGCCTTCATGGCGCCAGCTTAGCAGCTGGCGACCTTCAAACGACTGGCGCATTGGTGCCGGCAACAGCTGGCTCAAAAACTGGCTGCGCGGAAAGCAACCGTGGTGCCTCCGCGACGGCGGGACGCCGGCGCTTGGGGGCACGCGCGCGCACAGCGGAGCGAAGTGGAGCGAGCACGCGCGCCGTGGTGCGACGTATCGCGCTCGGGGCATCCACTCGAAATTCAAATAAAGAAAAGCCCTACGCTCCGCATGAGCGTAGGGCCTTTCCAACATACCCAGGGAAGTAACCAGACGAGACGATGCGAAGAGAAGCTCAACCGCTTTGGCGGCGTTGAAACGCCGGAGTGTCCCAATCCGTATCGAGGTTCGAGCTCGACGGAAACGTGATGCGCTCGCGCACGGGCAGAGACATTTGCGCGTCGCGCGTGCTCGCGGTCATGATTTGCGGCGCTTGCGGGCGGCGCGTCGAGTACGCGGGCAGCTGAGGCTCGCGGCTCTCCGAAGCGGGTGTGCGCGCGGGGGCTTGCGAGCGCGGCGCGGGTGCGACTACGTCGCGGATTTCCGAGCGCGAGACGGGGCGCGACGCACCGCGCGAAAGCTCGGCCGGGTGCTCTTCCGCGGCGTGCTGGAAGCCGGTCGCGATGACCGTGACCTTGAGCGTGTCGGCCATGTTTTCGTCGATGCTCGCGCCGAAGATGATGTTCGCGTCTTCGTGCGCTTGCTCTTGAATCAGCGAAGCGGCTTCCTGAATTTCTTTCATCTTCATGTCGGGGCCGCCGACCACGTTGATCAAAACGCCGGTCGCGCCTTCGACCGAGATGTTGTCGAGCAGCGGAGATTGCACGGCTTGCTCGGCCGCGAGGCGCGCGCGCCCCTCGCCCTTCGCGCAGCCGGTGCCCATCAGGGCGCGGCCCATGCCGGCCATGACCGTGCGCACGTCCGCGAAGTCCACGTTGACGATGCCGTCGAGCGTGATGAGATCGCTGATGCCGCGCACGGCTTGAAACAAGACTTCGTCCGCTTTGCGGAAGGCTTCGACGAAGGTCAAATCGTCGTCCGCGAGCAACATCAGTTTTTCGTTCGGGATCGTGATCAGCGTGTCGACGTGCTCGCTCAACGCCGCGAGTCCCGCCTCAGCGCGCCGCGAGCGCTGGCGGCCTTCGAACGCGAACGGCTTGGTCACGACGCCGACGGTGAGCGCGCCCGCTTCACGCGCCAGCTGCGCGATCACCGGCGCCGCGCCGGTGCCGGTGCCGCCGCCCATGCCGGCGGTGACGAACACCATGTCCGCGCCTTGGACGATGTCCTTCAAGCGCTGCACGTCTTCGAGCGCCGCCTTGCGGCCGCGCTCGGGGTCCGCGCCCGCGCCGAGTCCGCGCGTCACGTTTTGACCAATTGAAATCTTTTCCGCGGCGGAATTGGAATTCAACGCCTGCGCATCGGTGTTGACCGTGATGAACTCGACGCCTTCGAGCCCAAAATGGATCATCGTGTTGATGGCGTTGCCGCCAGAGCCGCCTACGCCGATGACTTTGATGCGCGCTTGGTATGCGCGCGTCTCGTCGGCAAATTCAATCGAGAAACTCATCGTCCCTACTCCCGGATTGGTCGTTTGCGTCTTCTCGAGTTCGGGCCTGCCTTCCCTGCCGTTTCCGGCTGAACTCGCGTCGTCGCGCTCAGATGCTGGTTTGGTGTTTCCGCTGGGTATCCGTAACTAAAGATAAGCAATCGGTCTTGGGTTTCACGGGCTCAGAACGCCGCGCGGAACCAATTCCAAAATCCTGGTTTTTGCGCGCTCTCGCTGACCTGCGCCTCGACGCGGCGCTCTTCTTCAGGGGCGCGCAGCGAGCGAGTGCCGGCTTCGGCGAGTTGCGTCGCGCCGTAACGCACGAGCCCGACGCCGGTAGCGTACTGCGGACCTTGCACGAGCTGCACGATGCCTCTGACGCCGACTGGAAAGCCGAGTCGCACGGGCATGCCCAGGATTTCCTCGGCGCACTCGACCATGCCTTCCATCAAGGCGGCGCCGCCCGTGAGCACGCAACCCGAGCAGACTTGTTCGAGGATGCCGGTCTCTTCGATCCGGCGCCGCGCTTCGCTGAAGATCTCTTCGACGCGCGGCTCGATGATGTCGCTCAGCAAGCGACGAGCCACGCGGCGCGGCGCGTGGCCGCCCACGCCCGGCACTTCGATCTCTTCGTCGTCAGCGATCATGCGACCGAGTGCGCAGCCGTAGTTGCGCTTGAGTCGCTCGGCTTCGGCCATCGGCGTGCGCAGGCCAGCCGCGACGTCACTCGTGATGTTGTTGCCGCCCGCGGGAATTACGCTGGTATGCGCGATGCCGCCGTCGGCGTAGAGCAAGAGATCCGTGGTGCCGCCGCCGATGTCGATCACGGCGACGCCGATCTCTTTTTCGTCTTCGCTGAGCACCGCGTCCGAGCTCGCGAGCGGCTCGAGCACGACGTCCGCGACGTTCAAGCCGCAGCGCTCGACGCAGCGGATCACGTTTTGAACGCAAGACGTCGCGGCCGTGACCAAGTTCACGCGCACTTGCAGACGCACGCCGCTCATGCCGATCGGATCGCGGATGCCGTCTTGATTGTCGACCGCGTATTCGCGCGGCAACGCGTGCAGGATCATGCGATCGGCGTCGACCGGGATGGCGCGCGCGCCTTCGAGCACGCGATCGAGGTCCATGCGCGTCACTTCGCGGCCGCTGATCGCGCACACGCCGTCCGAGACGTGGCTCTTGATGTGGCTGCCCGCGACGCCCGCGTAAACCGTCTTGATCTCGACGCCGGCCATGGTCTGCGCGGCTTCGATCGCCTCGCGGATCGAGCGCACCGTCCATTCGATGTTGCTGACCACGCCTTTGCGCAGGCCGCGGCACGGCACGTTGCCCACGCCGAGGATGGTGATGCCGTCGGCGTCGACTTCACCCACCACGGCCGAAACCTTCGTGGTGCCGAGATCGAGCCCGACGACGATTTCGCTGGAAGTGAGGGACGTTTTCATGATTCGGCGGCAGCTCCGGTTCGAAAAAGGCGGCTCTTGGAGACTCGGCCGACGCTGCCATGGCAGATTGTGACGGGCCAAATTTCGGCGCACGAAATCAAGCGTTTAGCCCACGATTTGTGGCACATCAGCCCATGCGCTTGGGCTCGCATGGATTGCCAAGACCTCACAGCTCGCCTGCCTGGCAAGTTCGGTGTTTTGGCGAGGCTTTGGCGAGCACCGGAGCGGAGCGTACTTGAGTACGTGAGCACCGGAGCGCAGCCAAAACGAAGCCAAAACCCGAAATCGCCGGGCGTGGCCAGATACTTGAGACATCGTCCCTCGGTTCTCATCGCATCCTCACCACGACGCGCTCGGGGTGCGCTTCATTGTCGAGGAACACGATGCCCGGCGTTCTGCCCTTCTTTCTGAGCTCGCCCACGACTTCTTCGGCCATCAAAAGCTTCTTGCGCCAGGGCCCCGTGCCGAGCGCGAGTGTCACGCCTTGGCGACCGGCGGTGAGCGTCACGTCGCCCCCGTCGGCCAAGTGCACCTCTTGAGCGGGGTAGACCTTGGACAGCTGCACGCGCTCGAATTGATGCAACACCTCGAGCGCGGTCTGAATTCGCTCGATTTCACGGGCGCGATCGCGGGCCAGGTTTTCCGGGGACGCGCCGGTGATGAGCGGCAAATCGTACGGGTCGCCGTCGGCGATTTCTTTGAACGGCACGCCTTCGCGCGTGACCAAATAAAGATGGTCGGCGAGCGAGACCACGGCCGAAGCTTCGCGCTCCGCGATTTCGACGCGCAGCGTGCTCGGCAAGCGGCGCGTGACCTTGACCTCGGAAATCCAGGGATTTTCCAGTAATTTTCGCTCAGCTGCGTCGCTATCGAGCGCGAAGATGTTGGCGCCGATGTTGAGTCCTGCTTGGCTTTTTATTTGGTCCAGCGTGAGCCGGTGCGTGCCGACCAAGTCGACGGTGCGGATCGCAAAGCGCGGGCTCGTCAGCGCATAGTGATGCGCGCTCCACGCGACGGCCAAGGACGCGCTGATCACGACCACCAAACCCGAAGCGAGCTTGAGCGCCGACCAAAGCAGCGACAAAACCGTGCGCTCTGGCGCGGGCTCCGGGTTCGAACCCGCGCGTCGCGAGCGAACCGGCGCAGGTGCCGGGCTTTCACCCGACGCAAAGCCCTCCGCGGGCGCAAGGATACCCGAGCCGTGAAAGCCGCGCGCGCGGACGCGAGGTTCGTGCTGAATCGTCATGGGGTGCTCACGGTTTGGCGAGCGCGGAGCCCGCTGCCGACGGTGCCCAAGATGCGATTGATGTCGCCCGCACCGAGCGCGATGATCACATCGCCTGGCCGCGCGATTTGGCAAAGTTCCGCGGACATTTGCCCGCGATCGGGGGCATATTTGACGTTGTGATGGCCGTGCTCGGCGATCGCTTCGGCGAGGCGCTGTGAGTTGATGCCCGGGATCGGTTTCTCGCCCGCGGCGTAGATGTCCGTGACGAAGAGGTGATCCGCGTTGTTGAACGCGCGCGTGAATTCGTCGAACAGGTTCTCGGTGCGCGTGTAACGGTGTGGCTGAAACGCGACCAGAATGCGGCCCTCGTAGGCACGGCGCGCGGCGTTGAGCGTGGCTTCGACTTCGGCTGGGTGATGGCCATAGTCGTCGACCAAGGCGATTTCGTCGACTTCATCCACGATGGTGAAGCGGCGAGCCACGCCGTGAAAGGTCGAAAGGGCATCTTTGACGACATCGAGCGGCACTTCGAGCTCGTCGGCGATCGCGATCACGGCCAGCGTGTTGAGCACGTTGTGTTCACCCGGCATGCGCACGCTGAATTCGCCGAGCGGCTTGTCGCGCTGAAAAGCGACGAAGCTGGTCGAAAGTCCGCGAAAATTCAGCGAGCGCGCGTGGTAATCGGCCTGCGGCGAGAGCCCGTACGTGACGTGGCGGCGTTGCACGCGCGGCAATAGATCCTGCACGTGCGGGTGGTCGAGGCAGAGCACCGCGAGCCCGTAAAACGGCACTTTCTCGATGAACTGCACGAAGGCGTCTTTGAGCACCTCATGCGTCTTATAAAAGTCGAGATGCTCGGGATCGATGTTGGTGACGACGGCGATCGTCGGCGTGAGACGCAAGAAAGAGCCGTCGCTTTCGTCCGCTTCGGCGACGAGCATGTCGCCATCGCCGAGGCGCGCGTTCGAACCGAGCGCCGCCATGCGCCCGCCGACGACCACCGTGGGATCGAAGCCGGCCGCGCGCAGCACGGTGGCCACGAGCGAAGTAGTCGTGGTTTTGCCGTGCGAGCCGGCGATCGCGATGCCGTATTTCACGCGCATCAATTCGGCCAGCATTTCCGCGCGCGGAATCACCGGAATACCGTGCAAGCGCGCTTCGCGCACCTCGGGGTTCACGGGATCGATCGCACTCGAATAAACGACGACGTCCGCACCATGCACGTTTTCCGCGCGATGTCCGACGTCGATCCGCACGCCGAGGCGTTCGAGATTTTTGGTGTTCTCTCCGGCGCGGAGATCGGACCCTGAGACGTCGAACTCGAGCGTGCGCAGGATCTCGGCGAGCCCGCTCATGCCGATGCCGCCGACCCCGATGAAGTGCACGTGCCGAACGCGCCCGCGGAACATCAGACGGCCTCCTGCATCGTGAGCGGGCGCTCGCTCGAATTCGTGTCGGTCGCGCTCTGGGCTACGCGATGCGCCGCGCTTGCCAAGCCCGCTAACCCCAAAAGATCCAGAGCGATCGCGCGAGCAGCTCCGGGGCGACCGAGATTACCCGCGTTTTCAGCCATTTCATCGAGCTTTTCGAGGTTCGCGGCGAGCTCGGTGATTTCAGAAGCGATGCGCTCCGCGGTCGCTTCGCTCGAAGGCAAGCAGACCGCAGCGCCCGCGCGCACGAGCGACTCGGCGTTCACGCGTTGATGATCGCCGGACGCAAATGGATAAGGAATCAGTAGGCTCGGTCGCCCGACGGCGCAAATCTCGCTGACCGCGCTCGCCCCGGAACGACCAATCACGAGATCGGCCGAGGTCAGGGCCGCCGGCATGTCGGCGATGAACGGCACGACTTCGGCGCGCTCGGTCAGGTCGAGCTCGGCGTAGAGCGCGCGCGCATCGGCTTCGTGCGCTGCGCCACATTGATGCACGACCGTGACGTTGGCCGGAATTCGCGCGAGCGCGCGCGGCACGGCTTCGTTCAATGCCTTGGCACCTTGGCTGCCGCCGAGCACCAAGATGCGCAAGCCGAGCCCGTTCGCAGCGTAGCGCGCGCGCGCGAAACCCGCGCGAATCGGCACGCCCGCGCGCAAGATCACGGCTTTTCGGAAGTGTTTTTCGCTCTCCGGAAAAGCTGTATATGCACGTTGAACGAGCGGCGCGATCAGGCGATTGGCCAAGCCGATCACGCTATTCGGTTCCATCAGCGCGACTGGAATGCCGAGTGTGCGCGCGGCCAACGACACGGGGCCCGCGGCATAACCACCGATTGAAAACAGCGCGCTCGGCGCGAGCCGTTTGACGAGCGCGCGCGCTTCCGGCACGAGCGCCGCCGCACGCGCGACGCCGCGCGCCGCGCCGCCGAAACCCGAGCCGCGAATCGGCAAGACTTTCATCAGCTCGAGCTCGTAGCCGCGCTCGGGCACGACGCGCGTTTCCATCCCGCGCTCGCTGCCGACGAACACGAGCCGCAGTTTCGGCGCAAGCTCGCGCACCGCGTCCGCTACCGCGATCATCGGGTAAACGTGGCCGCCGGTGCCGCCGCCAGCGAAGAGGAGCGTTCCCTCCGTCACGACAGCGACTCTTTCGGCGCCGACGGCGCGCGTGGTTTGCGCTTCGCTTTCGGCGCGAGTTCTTGGGGCGCGAAGTTTGCCTCCGTGACGAGCATTGCGCTCGCCTCCGGGTCCGGGCCGATCGCCGGGGATAGAACGCGCTGATTGCCGGAGCCGACGGATTTGCGGGAAATACTGAGCAAAACGCCCATTGCGGCGGCGCAGACCAAGAGCGACGAACCACCGAAGCTCACGAACGGCAAGGTGAGGCCCTTGGTCGGCAGCATCGACATGGCGACGGCGAGGTTGATCAAGGCTTGCACGCCGAACAGCACCGAGATGCCGAACGCGATGTACGAGCCGTACTCGTCCTCGGCGTTCAAAGCAGTGCGCACCCCGCGCGTGACGATCACGAGGTACACCGCGCACAGCGCCAAGATACCGATGAAGCCCAACTCTTCGCCGATGATGGCAGAGATGAAGTCGGTGTGCGCTTCCGGCAAATACAAAACCTGAAGCCCTTTACCGAGCCCGAGCCCCCAGAATTTCCCCGAGCCGAAGCTCATCACGGATTGAAAGGGCTGATACGCGAGATCTTGGCGATGCTCGCTCATGTTGAACCAGGCGAGCATGCGTTCCCAACGATAAGACGTGAAGCGGACGGCCCAAACCGCGAACACCGAGCCGAGCATCGCGAAGCCGAGCAAGTAACCGAGCCGCGCGCCCGCCACGAACAAGAGCGTGAAGGTGAGCAAGAGCAGCACGGAAGCGCCGCCGAAATCGGGCTGTTTCAGGCACAGAATCATCAAGAAGCCGGCCATCAAAAAATGCGGCAGCATGCCGATCGAGAAGGATTTCACGCGCTCGCGCTTCTTCTCGAGCGAGTACGCGAGCCAGAGCACGAGCGCGAGCTTCGCCGCTTCGGACGGTTGAATGTGCACTGGACCGAGTGAAAGCCAGCGCGCTGCGCCGCCACCGCTGTGACCAAAACCGATCACGCTCAAAATCATCATCACCGTGACGACGCCCATGATCGGGTACGTGAGCTGGCGCAACTTGCGATAGTCGAAGCGTGAAATCGCGAAGATCATCGCGAGCGCGACTGCAGCGTACGCGCCCTGACGCTTCAAGAAGTATTGCGGGTCGTGAAAGACGACCGTGGCTTCGATCACGCTCGCGCTGTAGACCATGACCACGCCGAACCCGAGCAAGGCGACCGCCAGAGCGGCAAGCACGACATCGACCGGGCCACGATTGGTGCTCTTGGCAAGCAGGCTCTGTAGTGACTTCATGGCTTCACCTCTGATTGACTCGCTTCTAGCCGCAGCACGGATTCGACGAAACGATCGCCGCGATCCGCGTAGCTCTCGAACATGTCGAAGCTCGAGCAGGCTGGGCTGAGCAGCACCGCATCGCCAGCTTTTGCCCGAGCAAATGCCTGAATTACCGCTTCGTCCATGCTCTTCGCGCGAACCAGCTGCACGCGCGTGCCAACGGCTTCGGCGATGCGCTCGCTGGCCTCGCCGATCACGATCACGGCCCGGCCTTTTGCTTCGAGCGCGGCGACGAGCGGCTCGTAGCTGCCGTGCTTGTCGCGACCGCCCGCGATCAGCACGCCGCGTTCTTCTGCCAAGCCGCGGAGCGCCGTCACCGCGGCACCGACGTTCGTGCCCTTGGAGTCGTCGTAAAAATTGACATCGCCGACGGTCGCGACCCGAGCCATGCGATGCGGAAGTGGGACGAACGCCGCCAGCGCTCGACGAATGGCGGACGGCGCGAGATCCAGCGCACGCGCCGCGGCGATCGCTGCGGCGGCGTTTTCCAAGTTGTGCCGGCCGTGCAGCGCGGACTGTTCCAAGTCGAACAGTTCGCCGGTTCGCGTCTCGAGCACGGTGCGGCCGGAAACGACGTAATCCCCGTAGCTGCCAAAGCGCAGGATCTGCCCTTTGCCGCGCTTGGCCTGCGCGAGGCAATCGCTGTCGCCCTCGGGCACGATTGCGAAATCGTCCGGGCTCTGGTTGGCGAAGGCGTTGCCCTTGGCTTCAGCGTACGCGAGAAAACTCGGGTAACGATCGAGGTGATCTTCGCTGATGTTGAGCAGCACGCTGACGCGGGGCTGAAAGCGCGGCACGCGCTCCACTTGGAAGCTCGACACCTCGAGCACCACCAAATCGAAGCGTTTACCCACGGCCTCCGCGCTCGGTGTGCCGAGGTTGCCGCCGACGAACGTCTCGAGCTTGCCCGCCTTGAACATGTCGCCGACGAGCGTCGTGGTCGTGCTTTTGCCGTTGGTGCCGCCGATCGCGACGATCGGCGCATCGATGAAGCGCGCGGCGAGCTCGAGCTCGCCGATCACTTCGATACCCGACAATTCCGCGTCTTTTAGCGCGGGAAAATCCGGTACGCCGGGCGAGACCACGATCAAGTTCGCGCGTTTGAAATCCACGCCATCGTGGCCGCCCAGCACGAGCTCGATGCCGAGCGCGCCCGCTTCCGGCGCGAGTTTCGCAGCCGGCGCGCTGTCCGTGCCGATCACGCGCGCACCGCGCGCGCGACACAGCTTGGCCGCGGCAATGCCGCTCTTGCCAAGCCCGAGCACGATCACGCGTTTTCCGTCGAGTTCCATCAGCGTAGCTTCAGTGAAGAGAGTGCGACCAGTGCCAGCAAAATCGAGATGATCCAAAAGCGCACGATGATGCGCGGCTCGGGCCAACCCTTCTTTTCGAAGTGATGGTGAATCGGCGCCATCAAGAACACGCGCTTGCCGAAGAGCTTGAAGCTCACGACCTGCGTGATCACGCTCGCCGCCTCGACCACGAAGATGCCGCCGAGCACGATGCTCAAGAGCTCGGTCTTCGTGAGCACCGCCAGCATGCCGAGCCCGCCGCCGAGCGCGAGCGAGCCCACGTCACCCATGAAGACTTGAGCTGGATACGTGTTGTACCAAAGGAAGCCGATGCCCGCGCCGATCATCGCCGCTGCGAACACCGCGAGCTCGGACATCTCCGGAATGCCCGCGATGTCGAGATACTGCGCGATCGGCCGACCGAAGAGGATCGATCCGGCGACATAGGCCCAAACCAAATAAGCGCCCGCGTTGATCATCACCGGGCCAATCGCGAGCCCATCGAGGCCATCCGTGAGGTTCACGGCGTTGCTCATCGCGACCACGACGAACAAGGCAAAAACCAGGTAAACCGGCAACGGCAGCGAGACCGGATGCTTGGCGAACGCAAGGAACGGAATCGCGAGTCGCGCGCGCATGTCGATCCACGCAGCAGGCAGCGAAGGCGTGTTCAGGAATACGTAGCTCAACGCAAAGCCGCCGATCACGATTTGTGCGAACAGCTTGTAGCGACCTGGCAAGCCGCGCGTGTTGCTGCCTTCGATCTTCAAGCGATCGTCGAGGAAGCCGACCGCGCCGTAGCCGGCGGTGACGGCCGTGGTCGCAACCACGAACACGTTGCGCACGTCCGCCCAAAGCACCGTCGGAACGAGCACGGAGAGTAGGATCAACGCGCCGCCCATGGTCGGCGTGCCGCGCTTCGCGTAATGTGAAGAGGGACCTTCTTCGCGGATGATTTGGCTGATCTGCTTGCCGCGCAGCTTCTGAATGAACCACGGCGCGACCAAGAACGACATCAGCATCGCCGTGATCGTGGCCATGATCGCGCGAAACGGCGTGTAGCGCAGCACGTTGAGCGCGCCGGCCCACGAATACTGTCGGCTCAGTGGGTAGAACAACTCGTAAATCATGCGGCGCGCCCCTTAGCCTCGACGAGCCCCCGCACCAACCGCTCGGCGTGCACGCCGCGCGAAGCCTTCACCAACACGACATCGCGCGGCTCGAGCTCGGGCAAGAGTAGAGCCAGCGCATTTTCCGCGTTTTCCGCGAACACAGCGGCGAGCCCGGCGCGCTCTGCGAGCGGCAAAAACAACGCCGCGTCGCCCATCACCGCGACGAGCAGCGACGCGCCGCTCTGGCTCAACATGGCTCCAACTTCGCGGTGCTGCGCTTGCGACAACGCACCGAGCTCACGCATCTCGCCGATCACGAGCACGAGTCGCGCGGCTCGTGCATCGGCCACTTCGCGCGCGGTCGAGACCGAGCTCGTTACGCTGGCCGGATTCGAGTTGTAGCTGTCGTCGAGCACGACCGTGCCATCCGCGAGCTCGATCGACGTGAGTCGACCCGGTTCACCGGAGACAGCGAGCGCTCGCGATACGAGCGAGGGTTCGAGCGCTCGTCCCGTCGCCCATTCACCGGCCGCGAGCGCAGCCAGCGCGGCATAGGCGCCGGGATTTCCGAGCAGCGGCGTTTCGATCGTGATCGAGTCGTTGGCGTACGCAGTGCGGCGCTCGATTTGCAAACGTGAGCCGCCGTTCGTGGCGGCGCTGCGCGATACGAGTCGATAGTCCGCGTCATTCGCGGCGCCGTAGCTGAGCGCGCGCTGAACTCGGGCGTTTCGCACCGTCCGCGCGACGCGCTCGTCGTCCGCGTTGAAGACCGCGACGCCGCCAGCCGCTAGCCCTGCCCAAATCTCGCCTTCTTCGCGCTCGATGCCGTCGAGATCGCCCAGCCCTTCACTGTGCTCGATGCCGATCAGCGTGAGCAGCGCTAGATTTGGGTTTGCCATGCGCGACAATGCGCGCACTTCACCGGGCGCATTGGTGCCAATTTCGACCACACCGAGCGCGTGCGCTTTCTCCAAACCGAACAGCACCATCGGCACGCCGATCAGGTTGTTCAAATTGCCCGCGGCAAAATGCAAAGCGCCCGGCGACACTTGATTCAAGACGGCACTGATCGCGCTGCGCGTCGTGGTCTTGCCCGCAGAGCCCGCCACCGCAACGACCCGGCCGCCCCAGCGCCGACGATGTTCGGCCGCGAGCGCACCGAGCGCGTCGAGCGTCGAGCTCACCTGCACCAGCGCGAGGCTCGCAGCCGAGATTGGGTGCTCCACGACCGCGCCCAGCGCGCCGTTCTGCGCCGCGAGCGCGACGAAATCATGACCATCGAATCGCTCGCCACGCAGCGCGACGAAGAGCCGCCCGCGCAAATCAGCGCGCGAATCAGTGCTCACCCCAACGCACTCTGCATTCGCGCCAATGAGCTTGCCGCCCGTCACCCGCGCGACTTCGGCGAGCGAAAACGGAGCGCGATTTTCCGGGATCGCGCTAGCCATTTTTCCCTTGGTGCCGGCGCAGCGCGAGCGCGTGACGCGCTTTTACGCGATCGTCGAACGCGTGCGTCTCTTGACCGATGATTTGGTACGGCTCGTGACCTTTGCCCGCGACGAGCACGACGTCGCCCGGCGCGGCCATCGAGACGGCGCGCTCGATGGCCGTGGCACGGTCGAGCTCGACTTCGTACGCTGCGCCGCTTTGCTTCACACTGGCCTCGATCGCATTCGCGATCGCGCGCGGATCTTCCGAGCGTGGATTGTCGTTGGTGATGATCGCGTAGTCGGCGCGTTCCGCGACCGCGTGGCCCATTTTCGCGCGTTTTTGCGGATCGCGATCGCCGCCGCAGCCGAACACGCAAAGCACGCGGCCCGAAGTCATCCCGCGCGAAGCCTCGAGCACGCGCTCGAGCGCATCGGGCGTGTGTGCGTAATCGACGAGCACCAAGATGTCGTCACCGGCTTCGTCACAGCGCTCGAGTCGGCCCGGAACTTGTGGCGCCGAAGAGAGCGCGCTGGCAGCGCTCGCGAGATCGACACCGAGCGCCTCGAGCACACCGAAGGCGAGCAGCAGGTTGTCCAAATTGTGCTGCCCGACGAGTCGCGACTCGAGCTCCACTTTGCCGCGCGGTGTGGCGATCGTTCCGCGAATCCCGCGCGCGTCGACCGCGACTCGTTTCGCGAACAGATCCGCGCCCGCGTGCTTGCTGACCCGGATTACGCGGCCCGGCGCGCGCCCGGCGAGCTCGGCGCCAAACGCGTCGTCCACGTTGAACACGGAGACTTCCGGGCAAAGCTCGGTGAAGAGTCGCGCCTTGGCCGCGGCGTACTCCGCCATCGAGCCGTGAAAATCCAGATGATCCTGGGTCAGATTGCTGAATGCGGCGACCGCGAAGTGAAGCGCGCTCACCCGCTCGACCGCGAGCGCGATGCTCGACACTTCCATCACGAAGTGCGTACCGCCTGCGTCGCGAACCCGCGCGGCGTAGCGCGAAATGTCGTCGGCCTCCGGCGTCGTGAGCGCGGAATCGAGCTCTTCACCGGCGAACGAAAACCCAACCGTGCCGAGCCGCGCGGGATTTTCACCGGCTCCGGCGAGTGCGCGTTCGACCAGCCAGCTCGTGGTGGTTTTGCCGTTCGTGCCGGTGATGCCGACCAGTGCGAGCGCGCGACTCGGATTGCCGTAAATGGCTTCAGCGGCCAACGCCAAGCTACGCCGCGCATCCGCGACCTCGATCACGGGTATCGACACGGCGGGCAGCGGCGCACCGCGCTCGACCAGCAGTGCGACCGCGCCGTGCTCGAGCGCGGCGAGCGCGAACGACACGCCGCTCACTTTTCGTCCGCTTCGCGCCACGAATAAGTCGCCCGCTTCGACGCGCCGCGAGTCCTGGTGCACCCCAAACAAACGAACGCTACCGTCGCCGTGCAAGCGCGGGGCTTGTTCGGAAAGCACGCGGAGCAGCTCGGAGACCGGAAATCCGGCTCCAGAACGGCTGTGCGGGGCGGGCATGTTCGGGGCCATCATGAGGCGGGTTCGAGCACCAAAATGACTTCGGAAGCTTTGTCGACGACGCTGCCGGGCGGCGGCTGTTGAGTGACTATGAGCCCGCTGCCCTTCACACGCGGCACGACTCCGAGCTCGATCATCTGCTTTACCGCCTCGCGCGCGGGCGACCCGGTCAGGTTCGGGATGCGCACTTTGCCCGCGGGCACCACGCCGGTCGGCAAGACTTCTTGCACCGCGGGCTTCTTGCCTTCAGCTTCGCGTAGCGCATCGTAAGTGAGATTCGCGGGATCCGGCGTGCGCGTGAGCGAGGCGACATCAGTGTGCTCGGTGGACTTGGGCGTGAGGCCTGAAAGCTTGAGCGCCATTTGCGCGACGTGACGAAAGATCGGTGCTGCCACCGCGCCGCCGGCGTGCTCGACCATCGGCTCATCGACGGTGACGGCGATCGCAACCACCGGTTTTTCTGCTGGAACGAAGCCCACGAACGAAGCGATGTACTTGTCGATCGAGTAGCGACCCGTGGCCGGATCGGTTTTTTGCGCGGTGGCCGTTTTGCCTGCGACGCGATAGCCGTCGATCGCGGCTTCGACGCCGGTGCCTTCGCCTTCGGTCACCGCGACGAGCATCTCGGCGACAGCGCGCGCGACTTCTTTCGACACCACGCGGCGGCGCACGTGCGGCGCGACTTCGCGCACGACTTCGCCGCTGGAGGTCGTGACCTTGCGTACCAGCATCGGCTCCATCAACTCGCCGCCGTTGGCGAGCGCAGCCGCGGCCATCGCCATTTGAACGTTCGTCACGCCGATGCCCTGGCCGAACGCGGCCGAAGCGGTCTCGACTTGTACCCACGGGCGCGCGCGCGGCCGCAGCGTGCCGGGCGATTCACCCGGAAACGGCAAACCCGATTCCTGACCAAAACCGAAGCGGCGAAGCGCTTCGTACAATTTCGATTCGCCCAAGCCGAGGCCGATTTTGGCTGCGCAAATATTCGACGATAGCGCGAGCACCTGGGTAATCGTAAGCCACTCCGAGGGGTGAGTGTCGCGGATCGTCACGTTGTCGATCTGCATCACGCCCTTTTCGCAATAGAGTTTTTGGGTCGGCGTGATCACGCTATCCGCGAGGCCGGCCGCGACGGTGAACATCTTCATGCTCGAGCCTGGCTCGAACGAGTCGCTGATCGCGCGATTGCGACGCTGCTCGGGCTGGCTCTCGGTGTAGTCGTTGGGATTGAAATCCGGGTAGCTCGCGAGCGCGAGGATCTCGCCGGTATACGGATTCACGACCACCACCGAACCGCCTGCCGCCTCGAAGGTGCGCGCCGCGGCTTGCAGCTCGTGCTCCGCGACGTACTGAATGCCTTGGTCGATCGTCAGGTAGACGTTGTGACCCGCGAACGCGCGATCGTCTTCGATGCCGTCCGAAAACAACAACCGACCGGAGCGATCGCGCAGGCCCTTGAGCTGCTCGGCGTTGCCCTTCAAGTCGTCGTTCAGGGCGTATTCCAAGCCGTCTTTGCCCTCACCGTCCGGCGCGACGAAACCGAGCAACGGCCCCGCGAGCTCGCGCCGCGGATAGTAGCGGCGGCCTTCGCCCTCGACGACCAAGCCGCGGATCTTTTTGTCGCCGAGCGCGTCTTCGGAGAGCGCGCGGATCTTGTCGGCTTCGTCGGCCGAGATCTGGCGCTTGAGCCAGGCGAAGCGCTTCTTGGCCAAGATGCGCCGCTCGACTTGCGCGGCGTCGATGCCGAGCACCGCGGCGATGCGATTCGCTGCGTCGCGCGCGACGACCGGCACCTGTTGCGAAGGCACGCCGCGCAAGAGCTCGACCGCATCCATACTCACGCTCGGCACTTCCACGCTGACAGCGAGCGCACCGCCGTTGCGATCGTAAACGCCGCCACGTTTCGGCGCGACGTGCAAGCGCCGTTGACGCTGACTCTCGGCGAGCTCGCGCCACGCGGCGCCGTCCCCGATCATCAAGTCGTACCCGGCGGAGACGACCAGGCCGAGCCCGAGCGCGAGCAAGCCGCACAAGGTCCCCATGCGCAACCGCACCCAATAACGACGTTTTTCGTCGTTCACTGGCGGCGCGACCGGAAGCGGCGCGGGTTTGCTCGTGCGCACGTTCACGGCTCCTCCTGGATTTCGGGCTTCTGCGGATCGTCGTCGGGCTTCTTGCCCGCCGACAGAATGCGGTCCGGAGTCGGTTCGCTCATGCCGAGCAGCGTGCGCGCGACGAAATCGACGCGCTCGGGCGTCTTGTGGCTGGAGAGCTCGAGTTCGAGCACGTGCTTCACTTCGCGCAGCCGCTCGACGCGAGCATGCGCGCGACCGAGCTCATAGCCGAGCTCGACCGATTTCACACGCAACGCCAGCCGCAAAACAAACGCCGACGTCGCGGCGACCACCGCCATCGTCCACAAGATCAAAAACACGCGCTCGGTCCTCATTGCGCGTCCTCGTCCCAATCGCTCGAGGGTTCGGGCTCGCTCGGTGGCTCCGAATCGCGCATCGGGTCGCTGCTTGGTTCGCCGTCGATGCGACGGGCGGCGCGGAGCTTCGCGCTGCGCGCGCGCGGGTTTTCGGCAAGCTCTCGTTCGCCCGCCAAAACCGGCTTTTTCTCCAAGCGCTGCCAGGCGGAGCGGTCCAGAAACGCGCGCTTCACCAAGCGATCCTCCAGCGAGTGAAAGCTGATCACGGCCGCGACGCCGCCGGGCGCGAGGATTGATTTCGAGAACTCGAGCAGCGCGCTCAGTTGGTCGAGCTCGCCGTTGACGGCGATGCGCAAGGCTTGAAACGTCTTGGTCGCCGGATCGACGCCGCCGAGACGGCGCGGACCGACCGCGCGCACGACCGCGCGACGCAGCTCGAGCGTGTCCCGCAATTCGCCCGCCGCGAGCGCTTGCTTGATGCAACGCGCGACGCGACGCGAGCGTCGCTCTTCGCCAAGCTCGTAGATCACGTTGGCGAGATCGTCTTGCGACAGCCGCTCGATCAGCTCGAGCGCGGTCTCGCCGCGCGTGGGATCCATGCGCATGTCGAGCGGGCCGCTCGCGCGGAAGCTCATGCCGCGCTCGGCGTCCGCGAGCTGCTGCGAGCTGAGCCCGAGATCGGCGAGCAAGCCGTCGACTTGCGCGACGCCCGCCTCGGCGAGGCGCTCCGGAATTTGTTCGAACGATGCGTGCAGCACCAGCGCGCGTTCGCCGAACTGCCCGAGTCGCGCGCGCGCAGCTCGAACCGCGAGCGGGTCGCGATCGCAGGCGATCACGCGCACGTTCGACGATGCCGCGAGCAGGGCCGCCGAGTGCCCGGCGCCACCGGCCGTCGCGTCGACGAACACGCCGCCGCGCGCTGGGTCGAGTGCAGCGAGCACTTCGCCTAGCATCACCGAGACGTGGGAAAATACGGGCTCTGCTTCGAAATCGATCGCGGCCATCGTCATATCTTGATCTGCTCCATGGCGAGCTTGAAGCTGTCCATCTCGCCGGGCGACATCGTGAGCGCTGCGTCCCAACGCGCGCGCGACCACAGTTCCAAGATGCGACCCATGCCGGCCCAAAGCGCTTCGCTCTTGTCGAGCTCGGCGCGCTCGCGCAGGTGCGGTGGCACCAGCACGCGACCGGCTTTGTCGAGCTCACACTCGACGGCCGCAGAGACGTACATGCGGCGGAAGCGCACCGCGTTCGGATCGAGGCTCGGCAGCTCCGACACCTTCTGCTCGAACTCCTCCCACGCCTTCATCGGATAGAGATGCAGGCAGGGATCGAACAGCGCGGGAGTGAGCACGAAGCGCGCGTCATCGTCCGCGAGCAGTACGTCGCGAAAACGGGCCGGCAAGCTAATGCGCCCTTTCGCGTCGACTGAGTGAACGAATTGACCTCGGAACATGCTGCTTCAACACTTCATGGGCTAGCTCAACACTTAGCCCCACTATTTCCCACTGGCGCAGGCGACGCTACGGGGCCGGCCGGCCCAAGTCAACGAATTTGCCTGTCGAAAGCTTGAGAAATTACTTGAAGTTTTGTATAGGCGCGCGCCACTCACCTGCTCAGTCATTCAGGTGGGGAATGGTGAGATCGCGTGCGAACATGGAGCTAGGCGCTGGCCGTCCCTGGGCACGAATCACTTACTCGCGCGCGAACCCCGCAAGCGCAGCGTCGCGATGAAGAGCGCGCAAGCGAGCAGACTCGGGACGGACGCGAGGATGCAGGCGGTCATGCGCAGGCTTCATCGCAACTCGCGTACCGCGATCTAAGCCTGCTCAGTCGTTCGACTTTTCGAGTTCGGTCGTGTCGGTTCGCACACGGGCGTGTCCGCCCGCACACGCTGACTAGCTCGACGCGAACTCGCTCTTCACCCAGCTCACGATTTGATCGAGGTCGTCGCCCGGGCGAAAGATTTTTTTTACGCCGAGCGCGGCGAGAGCAGGCAAATCCTCGTCTGGGATGATGCCGCCGCCGAATACGGCAATGTCCGACGCGGCGCGCGCGGCCAGCTCGGAAATCACCGCGGCGAAGAGCGTGTTGTGCGCGCCGCTCATGATCGAGAGCCCGACCGCGTCGACGCCTTCTTGCACCGCCGCGCGCGCGATCATTTCCGGGGTTTGGTGCAGGCCCGTGTAAATCACTTCGACGCCGGCTTCGGACAGCGCGCGCGCCACGATTTTCGCGCCGCGATCATGGCCGTCCAGACCGGGCTTGGCGACCAAGATGCGAATGTGGTGCGCCGACGAGCTCATGGTTCGCTCAGTAACAGTAGCGCGCCGAGCGCGGCAATGCCGGCGAGCTCGGTGCGCAGCACGAGCTCGCCGAAACGCGCCGCGATGAAGCCCGCTCGTTCGGCGCGCGCGAGTTCTTCGGGGGCAAAGCCGCCTTCGGGACCGACCATCAGCGCGATCGGCTCACCCAAGCTCCACGCGCGCGTTTGCACGCGGAGCGAGCTCGCCGCGCCAGGCGCGAGACAGACTTTGAGCGCGGAACGCTCGACGTAGGTTTTCATTTCGTGTTCGAACGAGTGCGGGCCGGCGATTTGCGGCACGTCTCCACGCAAGCTCTGGCGCGCGGCGTCGAGCGCGATGCTTTCGAGTCGCGCGCGTTTGCTATCCGTGCGATCGCCTGCGCGCGCGACGCTGCGCGCGCTTTCGATCAAATGAATTTCGGCGACGCCGAGCGCGGTCGCCGCGCGCACGACTTGCTCGGTTTTGTCGGCCTTGCCCAGCGCTTGGATCAGGGTGATTCCGCTGTCTGCGATCCGCGAGGGTGTCCGCGGCTCGGAGAGCGTGCAGTGCGCCCCCAACCCAAAATCCTCCAACAGCACGGCTGTGGCTTCGACAGCGGCGGCGGCGTCGAAGGCGACGAATGAATCGCCCACGCCAAGGCGTAGGATGTCCCGCAAGTAGTGCAGTGTTTTTGGGTCGAGCTCGCGTTTTCCGGCGCGAAGATCGCTGAGCGGCACCCGCACGACTCGCGCCACTCAAGCCCCCGGCAAGTCGCGGCCGTAGTCGGAGTAAGCGCGCGCAGCGGGCACGGAGACCAGCGCATCCAGGCGGTTATTCGGCGGCGGCGGCGCGGAACCTTCGGGCAAGACGAGCGCGGTGAGCGCGCCACCGTAGACGCACGCAGTGTCGAGCCCGGTCGCGTCCGGATGCAATTGCGGATGCAATCGCGCGTTGTGACCGAACACGATGTGCGGCGAGCCGCGATACAAGCTGCCCCACAGCCTGCCCCACTTTTCGCTCGGCTTGCCGTCGTCGGTGATCGAGCGAATGTGCGTCAGCATCCACGGATCTTGGGCTTCGAACGGGATGCCGGGAACGATGCCCGCGTGCACCACGCGCACGCCGTGCTCGGGCACGTCGATCCACAGCGGGAAGCTCTCGAGCACGGCCCAATCTTCGTCGCTGAGTTGCGCCACGACTTCGGCGTGCGCTGGGCCGAGCTTCGGGCCGGCTTCACCGTGCAGCCGTGCGTGGCGCGCCGCGAGCAAACGCTGCTCGTGATTGCCGAGGGCCGAGCGCGCGCGGACCGCCTTGAACAAGTCCAGCACGCCGCGCGCGTCCGGGCCGCGCGTCAGCAAATCGCCGGTGAAATAGACGTGATCGTCGTCGGTCACGCCAATGGCCGCGAGCAGCTGCGCGAGCTCCGCCGCGCAACTGTGCACATCTCCAATGAAGATGCTGCGAGCCATCGGCGCAGCGTAGCCGCCTTTCGCTGCTCGCCAAGCTCACGCAAACCCGGCCGGTGGGCCCAAAAACTAGCGATCGGCCCGGCCGACTCAGCTATTTTCCTGCGCCGAGGGGTGATCCCGCGCTTGCAGTATCGGTAGAACGCGGACTACTGTCCCCGGGAGTTTCGAGGAGGCCCGAAGAATGTCACTGATGTCCCCGCGTTCGACCTGTGGATTGGCTGTCCTGCTCGCTGGGAGCGTGGCTCTCGGCGCATGCGGGCCGGACGAGGTCAAGTACGTTCCGAAGCCGGCTTACAGCGGAGCGAAGGCGAACCTGCCCGCGGTGCCGAACGTGCCCAAGAAGCCGATCAAGAACGGCGAAGCGTACACCGTCTGGGGCGCGAGCTATTACCTGCGGAGCCCGGTGCATCGTAAAGAGGTGCAGGGCAAGAAGCTCTCGATCACCGGTTACATCACCAAAACCAACCTCGGCGACGCGCCGGCTTGCGCCGTTCACAAAGGCGGCAAGGCCGATCCCGAAAACTGCAGGCCACCCATTCCTGCGTTCTGGATCGGCGACACGAAGGACGCGCCCGAATCCGAAACGATCAAGGTGATGGGCTGGGCCTCGAACTTCGCGCAGGTCTTCGACGCCATCACCGAGTTCGACAAAGGCACGCCCAACGACAAGGACAAGGGCGAGCACGTGGATACGTTCTGGCAGGTGAAAATCCCGAATCCGCTGCCCGCGGCAGGCGCCAAAGTCACCGTCAAGGGCGACTACGGCACTACGTTCACCAAGTCCTCGACCGGCGCAGAAGCGGATCCGTTCATGGGCATGCTGAGCTACGAAGAGATGACCGTCGCCGAGCCGGCGCCCGAGCTTTCGACCTTGCCCGGCGTGAAGCGCAAAGAAAAGAAGTAGCGCTCGAACGAGTGCTTGCCGAAAATTCCTCCTGGTAGCGGCGGGCGTGTGCAATCCTCGGCGAGGAGGCGATAATTGCTGGCGCGCCGCTCGAAAAGCCACCTCGTCGTGGCGCTCGGGCTGTTCGCATGCACGGCTTGCGGCCCAGCGCCGACGCGGCCGGTCGTCACGGCGATCGATTTGCGGGAGACATCGTCGCCGCGCGCCGTCGACGATTCGGCGGTGCTCGACGGACTCGCCACGACGAGCGAGTACGATCGCAATGTGCTCGCCCGCGATCTCGATCGCATCGAGCGCTATTATCGCGCGCGCGGCTACTACGAAGCCAAAGTGACTGCCGCACGCGTGCTCGAGCCGGACGCGCGCAATACGAAGCTTCCGCCTGGTGAGCAGCACGTGCGGCTCGAGCTGCGCGTCGCGCCCGGCAAGCCGGTGATCGTGCGCAACGTGGACCGCGAAGGCGGCGCCGAGTTGCCGCTCAGCGTCAACGTGGAGCTCGGCAAGGCGCGCGCGCTACTCGAGTCCGGCGCGCTGTTCGACGAAGCGAAGTTCGACGACATGAAGAGCGCTTCGCTCGATGCGCTGCGCGACAACGGCTATCCCTACGCCAAAGTCGAGGCCAAAGCGCACGTCGATCTGGTCACGCACACGGCCGACATCACCGTGACGATCGATCCCGGTGTGCGCGCGAGCTACGGCGAAGTCAGCATCGTCGGTTTGCACGACATTCCGGAGTCGCCGGTGCGCGACAACTTGGAAGTCGCGATTCGCAAAGGCAAGCGCTACTCGCGCAGTGATTTGGCCGAAGCGCGCCAGGCGCTCTTGAACCTCGGCGTGTTTTCGAGCGTCGACGTGCACGACGATCTGACGCATCCGAACAGCAACGAAGTACCGATTCAGGTCGTCGTGCACGAGGGCACGCTGCACGCGCTGCGCCTCGGCGGTGGCGCCGAATTCGACGTTTTGCGGCTCAATCTGCATTTGCGCATGGGCTGGGAGCACTTGAATTTTTTGGGTGGGATGCGCGATCTGCAGCTCACCGCCACGCCGGGCATCGACTTCTATCCGACGCGCCTCGACGGCTCGACGCCGCTCGCACCGACGCGCGCACTGCTCGAAAATTCGATTCAGTTGAAGTTCATGCAGCCCGCGTTCATCGAAGGCCGCACTACCGGCAACATCGACGCAAGCTACGACAT
>DATATR010000159.1:0-7995 GCA_036268695.1 Polyangiaceae bacterium
TCTTGGCGATTTTCGCCGCATTGTCATAGCCGATGTGTGGATTCAGCGCCGTGACCAGCATCAGCGAATTTTCGAGGTGCTGCTGAATGCGCTCGCGGTTCGGTTCGATCCCGACCGCGCAGTTCTTGCGAAAGCTGTCGCAGCCGTCGGCGATCAGCCGCGCGCTCTGCAAGAAATTGTGCGCGAGCAACGGCTTATATACATTGAGCTCGAAGTTGCCGCTCGCGCCACCGAAGTTCACCGCGACATCATTGCCGAAGACTTGCGCGCACAGCATCGTCATCGCTTCCGACTGAGTCGGGTTCACTTTGCCCGGCATGATCGAGCTGCCCGGCTCATTTTCCGGAATCGAAATCTCGCCAATGCCGCAGCGCGGTCCCGACGCGAGCCAGCGCACGTCGTTCGCGATTTTCATCAGTGAAGCGGCCAAAGTTTTCAGCGCGCCGTGCCCGAAAACGATCGCGTCGTGTGCCGCCAGGGCTTCGAACTTGTTCGGCGCGGTGACGATCGGATGCCCGGTGAGCTCCGCGACTTTGGCCGCGACGCGCACCGCGTATTCCGGATGCGCATTGAGCCCCGTGCCGACCGCAGTCCCGCCGAGCGCGAGCTCGGAGAGGTGAGGCACCGTGCTTTCCAGGTGTTTCGCGCCGTGATCGAGCTGCGCGACCCAGCCGCTGATTTCCTGGCCCAGCGTGAGCGGTGTCGCGTCCATCAAATGCGTGCGCCCAATTTTTACGATCTCCGAGAAGGCTTTCGACTTTTCGGCGAGCGCGTCGCGCAAGGCTTTCACGCTCGGCAGCACGCGCGTGCGGACGGCATCGGTGCACGCGAGCGAGATCGCGGCGGGGAACACGTCGTTCGACGATTGGCCGCGGTTCACGTGATCGTTCGGGTGAACCAAGCGCTTTTCGCCGCGCTCGCCGCCCAGGATTTCGCTGGCGCGATTGGCGAGCACTTCGTTCATGTTCATGTTGCTCTGCGTGCCGCTGCCGGTTTGCCAAACGACGAGCGGGAACTCGCCGTCGTGTTGCCCCGCGATTACTTCTTCGGCGGCCGCGACGATGGCATTGCCGATCTTGGGTTCGACCGCCTTCAAGTCCATGTTCACGAGGGCCGCGGCCTTCTTGACGATGGCGAGCGCGCGCAAGAGCTGCACCGGCATGCGCTCGCCCGAAATCGCGAAATTCTGCAAGCTGCGCTGAGTTTGCGCACCCCACAGGCGATCGCTCGGGACTTCGATTGGACCAAAAGTATCGAACTCGGTGCGCGTGCTCGGTGCGGTCATGGCCGGAGGCGTGCACAACTCTCGAGCCCGGATCAAGATCCACGCGATTTTCGGCGTGGATTTGACCAAATTTGCGGCTGTCGCTAATACGCTCGGGATGGCACGAGTCCGCCCTCTTGCCCGAGCTTCGCTGCTCGCCGCGCTGTTCGGCCTCACGCCGCTGTCCGTGCGTGCAGCGCCGGACCACAAAAGCGCGGAAACGGGCGCCGCCGAGCCCGCCAAACCAAAGCCCGCGGACGCGAAATCCGAGGCGAAGCCAAGCGAAGCCAAAGCCAAACCCGCGGAAAAGCCGCACCCAAAGCCCGACAAAGCCAAAGCCGCGAGTAAACCCGCGGAGTTAGAGCCCGCAAAAGCCGAGTCGGCCAGAGGCGGTGAAGTCGCGAAGCCGGTCGAGAGCGCGAAATCGTCTGCGAACGTCAAGGCGCCGCCGACCGATCCGCAGCGCGGAGTCGGCACGCGCTCGGTCGGCGCGTTGCCCGCGGAGCCGTTGCCGGCGGCTCGAAGCGAAGCCGGCCCGAGCAAGCCCTCGAAGTCCGAAAAGCCGGAAAAAGTCGCCACGCGCGCAACCCACCAAAAAGGCAAACCGCCGCACAAGCCGTCGCCCACGCTGCCACCCGAGGCAGCGCGCGCGGAGCCCGACCGCGCGGCGCGCCAAAAAATCGCCGACGGTCCGACGGACGAAGATCTGCGCGCCGGCAAGGACGATCCCGAATTGCGTTCGCTGCGCGCGGCCGAGCGCGTGCTTTTTCCGCGCCCGCTCGCTGGCGTCGAGCCGGGCTGGTCTTGGGATTTGCCGAGCGCGATCGGCGGCACGGGCCCCGAAGTGATCACCCAAGGCGCGGCTTCGTTGCATCCGGACGACACGCGTCGCGACGCGCTCGAAGGCGCGCCCGACGCGGCTTGGCTGAAGAGCCTCGCGCTGCCGAACTTGCCCGTCGTGCTCGACGAGTTCGTGATCAAGTATTTGCGTTTCTATCGCGACAGTCCGGCGGGCAAATCGATCGGCAAAGTGTGGGCGAAAAAGAGCGGTCGCTACACCGCCGCGATCAAGACCGAGCTCGCTCGTGCCGGCGTGCCGACGGACTTGGTTTGGCTATCGATGATCGAGAGCGGGCACAACCCGACCATCACTTCGCCCGCGGGCGCGGCGGGACTCTGGCAATTCATGCCGGATGCGGGGCGCACTTACGGGCTCACCGTCGATCGCTGGGTCGATGAGCGACTCGATCCGGAGCGCTCGACCGAAGCCGCCAGCCGCTACTTGAGCGATCTCTATCGCCGCTTCGGCAGTTGGGAGCTCGCGATTGCTTCGTACAACATGGGTTACGGCGGGCTCAGCAAATCGATCCGCAAATACAACAGCAACGACTTCTGGGAGCTCGTGCGCTACGAAGCCGGAATTCCCTGGGAAACGACGTTGTACGTGCCGAAGATTTTCGCGCTCGCGATCGTGATGAACAACAAGAAAGCGTTCGGGCTCGACATGGTGCCGAGCGATCCGCCCGAATCATTCGACGTGGTTTCGGTCGGACCGAGCGTGGCGCTCGATGACGTCGCGCGGGCGGCGGGTGTCGCCGCGACCACGATTGCGGAGATGAATCCCGCGTTTTTGGCGGGCCGCACTCCGCCGTGGCTGCCGGGCACACCGAAACCGAGCTGGCGCGTGCACGTGCCCGCCGGCAAAGGCTCGAGCTGTAGCGCCGTGCTCGCGCGCGCGACCGAGAGCGACGATTCACTCGAGACTTACGTCAGCAAATTCGGGGACACGGTGGAGTCGATTGCCAACGCGCACGGCACGAGCGAAGCGCGGATCCGCGCGCTCAATCGCGTCGAGCCGAAGGAGCTTTTGGCCGCGGGCACGCCATTGCTCGTGCCGCGCGGCCCGCGCAACGCCGCCTCCGATCCCAACGAAGACGTCGTGGTCGTGCCGCCGCGCGAGTTCGCTTACGCCGATCGCTCGCGCGTGTTTTATCGCGTGCTCCCGAACGATTCGCTGAGCCGCGTGGCGAGCGTGTTTTCGGTGAGCGTGGCGGACATCGGCTCTTGGAATGCGCTCGACGAAAGCGCGCGCTTGCAACCGGGCATGGCGCTCCAGCTTTTCGTCGACAGGAGCAAGACCTTTGCGGCGCGCACGCTCACGCCGGCCGAGACGCGCGTGCTGGTCGCCGGCAGCCCCGAATTTTACGACTATTTCGAGGGCCAAAATGGCCGAAAGCGCGTCGTGGTCAGCGCGCGGGACAGCGACACACTGACGACCTTGGGTAAGCGCTACGGCATGACCGTGGGCAGCATCGAGCGCGTGAATCACCGTTCGCGCACGGACAAACTGCGCGCGGGCGAAGCGGTCGTCGTGTACGTCGATCGCGGGCGCAGCGTCGCGCAACGCAAAGAAGAGCCGGACTCCGACTCGTTCGCGACGGGCAGCTTGTCCCCGCTTGCCCCAACCAAAGAAACCGAACCGCGCGAGCCCGCGCTCGAAACGCCGGACCCCGATGTGTCGGAGCAAGCGCCGATCGCGCCCATCGCGAAGGACGCGCCGTAAACACATGACTGAGCGAATCGCGCTCAGGTCTTTTTCTCGGCTTTCGCGGCTTCTTTGAGCGCGGCGAATCGCGCGCGAAGTTTCGGTGCGTAATCCGGTTTGTTGACTTGCTTGACGCGGCTGATCGCGAGCGCATCGTCCGGCACATTCTCGGTCACGGTCGTGCCCGTGCCGACATAAGCATCGCGGCCGACCGTGACCGGCGCGACCAAATGCGAGTCGCTGCCGATGAACGCGCCCGGACCGATCGTCGTCTTGTGCTTGTTGAAGCCGTCGTAGTTGCAGAAAATCGTGCCCGCGCCGATGTTGGCGCGCTCACCGATATCTCCATCGCCGAGGTAGGAGAGGTGATTGGCTTTCGAGCCGCGGCGCATGATCGTTTTCTTGGTCTCCACGAAATTGCCCACGTGCACTTCTGCTTCGAGCTCGGAGTCCGGCCGCAAATGCGCGAACGGCCCAAGCTCCGCGCGATCGCCGACCTTGCTCGAAGTGATCACCGTGTACGGTTTGAGTAGCGCGCCCGCGCCGACGATTGCGTCTACCAATACGCAGCCCGTGTCGACGATTGTGCCCGAGCCGACCTGCGTTTTGCCGCGGAGGTGCACGCCGTCTTCGATCAATGCATCTTCCCCGATCTCGACCGTGTCATCGATGCGCGCGTTGCCGCGCACGGTGACGCCATTTTTTGCGTGCCGCGTGCGGATCCGCGCGAGCATGATTTCTTCGGCTTCCCCGAGCTGACTGCGATCGTTCACGCCGAGCAGCGTGTCACGGTGGCCGCTGACCGTCGTGACGCGGCTCGATCGCGCGAGCAGCGCGACGATGTCGGTCAGATAATATTCGCCCTGCGCGTTGTTGGGTTTGATCTGGCCGATCGCGTCGCGAACGCTCGAGGTCTTGCCGGCATAGATCCCGGAGTTGACTTCGCGCACCGCGTGTTCTTCCGCGGTTTTGAGATCGCGCTGTTCGCGAATTTCGCGCACATTTGCCGCGCCGTCACGCAGCACGCGGCCATACCCCGAAGGGTTATCGAGCGAGCACGTGAGGAAGCTGAGCTCGCTCGCGCCGGGCTGGTCGAGGGCGGCGACGAGCTCGGTCAATTCCTCGGCGCGCACGAGCGGCGTGTCGCCGCACAAGATCAGGACGCGCTCCGTCTTCACTTCGCTGATGCCGACGCGCACGGCGTCGCCGGTGCCGCGCGGCGGGTCTTGTTTCACGCAGCTGATTTTATCGCCGTACTCGCGCGCGAGTCCCTGCTCGATCTCGGGTTGGCCGCTGGTCACGACTACGACATGCTCGACTCCGGCAGCGAACGCGGCACGCACCGCGTAGTGCGCCAGAGGTCGCCCCGCGATCGGGTGGAGCACCTTCGGCAGGCGGCTTTTCATGCGCGTTCCGAGACCAGCAGCGAGCACCACGGCAGTGAGCGACATGCCGTAGAAGTCGCATTTGCCCGCGGAGAACGCCAGAGTTCGCCGCAAAAAATGGCGATAAACTCAGCCCCGCTCGATCACTGCGCGGCGCGCCGGCCGTTCTTCCCGAGAGAAGCCGCCGTGCCGACAATGGTGCCACTCTCTGCAGCCGATTCGGAGACGACATGGGGCGAGCTCGGTAGCTCGTGCTGCATGCGCCGGCGCTTCACTTCGAGGTAAGAGGCCGAGAATGGATTTGCCGGGATCAACACTGGCAATCGTTTTTCGACCGTAATGCCGAGTTGGGTGAGCTCGTCCACCTTGGTCGGGTTGTTCGTCATCAGTTCCACCGATTCGACGCCGAGCTCGCGGAGCATCGCGGCCGCGACGTCATAGGTGCGCGCGTCCACCGGCAGATGCAAAAGTTCGTTCGCCTCGACGGTGTCTGCGCCCATGGCCTGTAAGGCGTAAGCGCGTACTTTGTTGGCCAAGCCGATGCCGCGGCCTTCTTGGCGCAAATACAAAATCACACCAAAACCATGTTTGGCGATTTCGGCCTGCGCATGATCGAACTGTTCGCGGCAATCACACTTGAGTGAAGAAAAGACTTCGCCGGTGAGGCACTCGGAGTGGACACGCACCAGCACATTTCGCCGGCCACGCACTTCACCCAGGATCAGCGCGCAGTGTTCGCGACTGAGCGCCGGGTGCGCCGCGGGGTCGTCCCAGCGAAACACGCGCAGTTGAAACGTGCCGTGGCGCGTGGGGAGCGGTGCTTGCGCGAGCTGTTCGAGCCTAAACGTGGGCTGACTAGCCCGAGACACGGTCTCCATTCGTCCTCATCAATGTGGGGCGGCGTCTTTCCTGGGTCAAGCTCTGCGCTCGGCTGCGCGCTCGGGAAAACGGCTTTCAGTGCCCCGACACAGCTTCAAAATAGCGTGTTCGAGCACCGCTTTCGGCGGGCGGCGCGAGCCACCTTTGAGCGAATAGTCGAGCTCGGCCAGGGTTTCGAGCCAGCGCTCGAGATCGGCGCGCGCGACGCGCTTCAGCTGATCCGCAAGCTCGCGCGCCTTGAACGGCGGCGCGCCGGCTTTGACGGCTGCGTCGTTCTGCGAAAGGCCAGCTGCGAGTGCGGACTCGAAGCGCAAGAGTTGCCGCGCGGACCAAGCGAGCAAGCCGACCAAGCGCAGCCCGCGATCTTGCGGATCGTACACTTCGTCGAGCGCCGCGAGGGCGGCGCCAGAATCGCGCCGTCCAACCGCGCCGACTAATTCCCAGACCGTCTTCGTGCGCAAGCGAACGACGCATTCGCTCACGATCTCTTCGGTGACTTCGCGGCCTTTGCCGGCGTAGAGGCACGAGCGCTCGAGCGCGTCCGTGACTGGGCCGAGCTCGGGGCCGCTCAATTCGGCGATCAGCTCGGCGACGCCGGGCGCGAGCGTGCTCTCGCGTTCGCGCGCCGCGCGTTCGATGTAAGCAGGCAAATCCGCACGCGACAAAACTTCGCAGCTGACCAGAAAGCCGTCTTTGCGCGCCGCCGCGACCAGTTTCCGGCGCTTGTCTAGCCCGGAGCCGACGAGCACGAGCGTGGTCGTCGGCGACGGATTTTGCGCGTACTCGGCGAGCTTGTCGAGCGGCGCGAGGCCTTTACTGTCGCTGCTTTCGCGCCCTTCCCAAGCCTCGAGTCCGCGCACGAGCACGAAGCGACGCTTGGCCATCATCGGTAAAGTACGCGCGGCGGCGAGCGCGGTATCGGCGTCGATCTCCTGCGCTTGCATGAGATCTTCGTTCAAGCCGAGGATGCCGCCTTTGGCCACCGCCGCGCGCAGCGCGTGCACCACGTCGGCTTCGAGCTTTTGCTCTTCGCCCACGAGCAAGTAAACGGGGCGGAGCTTCTGCTCGGAAGCTTCGCGAATGGCTTGTTCGGGGGTCATCGGGGTCCCAGTTTTAGCATTGTCGCGACTTGTAGTAGTACCCGAGCGTGCGAAGTCGCGCTCGAGAGCTGAAAGCCGAACAATCCGGACGAAAATCGCTGGTTGCGATCGGCAATTTCGACGGCGTGCATCGCGGTCACGCGGCGGTGATCGGCGCGGCGCTCGCGGAAGGTCGCGAGCGCGCGCTCACGCCGCTCGTGCTCACGTTCGATCCGCATCCCGCCGAGGTGCTCGGCCGCGGCGCGCGCCCGCCGCTCACCGTGCTCGAGCGCAAGCTCGAGTTGATCGAGCGCATCGGCCCCGAAATCCGGGTCGTGGTCGAGCCGTTCACGCTCGAGCTCTCGAAATTGTCGCCGGCCGAGTTCGCGCGCGAGTTCATCGTCGATTTGCTGGCGGCGAAGGTCGTGATCGTGGGCGAGAATTTTCGTTTCGGGCACCGGCGCGCGGGCGATCTCGAAACTTTGATCGCGCTCGGCGCGGAGCTCGGCTTCGAAGCGCGCGCCTCGTCGCTCAGCGGGGACGGCGAAGGTCCGTATTCGAGCACGCGCGCGCGCGCAGCGCTCGCTGCCGGCGATCTCGGACTGCTCGAGCACTTGCTCGGTCGGCCGCATTCGCTCAGCGGCGAAGTCGTGCACGGCGCGGAGCGCGGCCGCACGATTGGCGTCCCGACTGCGAACCTCGACGGCGTGCGCGAAGCATTGCCGCCGTACGGTGTGTACGCCGTCTTGGTCGACCGCATCGAAAATGGCGCGGTGACGAAACTTGCGACCGGTGTCGCGAACGTCGGACTCCGGCCCACGGTCAGCGCCGGCTTCAGCGTCG
>DATATR010000160.1:0-12489 GCA_036268695.1 Polyangiaceae bacterium
GAGGATGAGGTTGCGTTTGCTGCGCGGGGCAGCGGCTTCTTCAGAGCTGGGGATCGAAGCGGGTTCGACGGTGTCTGCGGTGGCGGTTGCCATGGGTGCCTTAGTTAAGGGTTCGAGCGATGCCAGATATAGGGCGTCTTGCCCTCTTAGCAACTGGCAGTTGCCATAGTTTATTTATGGCCTGTTTAAATATCTGAATTGAATCAGGAATTTTGATTCAACTGTAGCGGTACGCTGGCGCGGCGGCGGAGCAGCAGCGTAACCATAGATCACAGCGAGCCCAGCGAAAGCTGGCGCGGCTTCGCTTCACACTATTTCAGAAAGTGTAGCTGGCGCGTCGCTGGAGCTTCGAGCGCTCTTCGCGCACGCTCAGCCCGACGCTTGCGGCGTGCCGAAGAGTTTGTCTTCGTGGAGCAAGGCCCACTCGCGCATCGCGCGCAGGTGCGGGAAGAGCCCGCGCCCGAGGTCGGTCAGCGCGTACTCGACCCGCGGCGGCGTGGTCGACAGGACGACGCGATCCACGAAGTGCGCGCGCTCCAACTCGCGCAACGTTTGCGCCAACATGCGCTGCGATACACCCGGGATTTCTCGCTTCAATTCACTGAAACGACGGCGCTCGCTGCGCAGCGCGGTGAGCACGATCAACGTCCACTTCTCGCCGAGCAGCGAGAACAGACTGCGCATCAGCGTCGCGCTACTGCCGATCGCTGGGGCGGCGGGGGCTTGGACTTCGGTCTCTTGTTCGAGGTTGTGCGCGCTCATCAATGCTTTCTACTTACTCGTCAACGCTGGAACCTGAAGCCGCCCTCGGCAACTCGAAAGCCCCATGGGCTCTGATTTGTCGATGCGATGCCGCAAGCTTCATCGATGTCGATGCACGAGCGAGCGAACGGGCTCGAATGTCTCTGACTGTTTCTGATCGAAACCAGAACGGGGCGATTCGCCAGTTGGCGACCCGGGGAAATAAGTCACGTCAGCGACGCGCGGTAACAAAATGGTAACTTTTGCTTAACGCAAAGACGCTCAATTTGCGTTAAGTGCGCGCGTCCGAAGCTTGACACCCCTGGTCCGCGCCCTAGTTACAGAGCTGTTAAGTGCTTGAACCGGTTTCGCGCCAGCCACGCGAGTGCTTGGTTCGTATTTCCAAATACTTGGTGATTTTCGCAGGAGATTTCGCGTGACAGAGCCCCTACGCTGCGCCCTCGTCGGTTACGGTTTCATTGCGGGGAAGGGTCACTCGCCCGTTTATGCGGAGCGCGCCGCGGGTCCGCGGGATTTCGAAATCGTCGCGATCGCGGACGGCAATGAGGCGCGCCGCCAGGCCGCGCGGCGGGATTTTCCGAACGCGCGCGTGTACGCCGACCATCAGGAGCTGCTCCAGGCCGAAGCCGGACGGATCGATTTCGTCGACATCACAACTCCGCCTTATGCGCACGCGGCGATCGCGCATGCGGCGCTCGATCGCGGGCTCCACGTTTTGTGCGAGAAGCCGATCGCGGTATCGCCCGAAGAGGCTGCTTCGATGGCCGAGCACGCGCAGCGCGCGAAGCGTGTGTTCATGCCTTGTCACAACTACAAGCACGCGCCCGTGATCAAAACCGTGCGCTCGCTGATCGAGAGCGGCAGCATCGGGCGAGTTCACCTGGTCACGCTGCAGACCTTTCGCACCACGCATGCCAAGGGCGTGAGCGAGTGGCGTCCGGACTGGCGGCGCGAGCGTCGCTACTCGGGCGGTGGCATCGCGATGGATCACGGTAGCCACACGTTCTACCTCGCGTTCGAGTGGCTCGGCTCGCACCCGGTTTCGGTCAGCGCCAAAGCCAGCAATCTGAGCGAGTTCGACACCGAGGATAATTTCAGCTGTAACCTCACGTTCCCGAACGGCATCGCCACGGCGCAGCTGACTTGGACGGCGGGCGCGCGCAAAGTGATGTACACGATCCACGGCGAGTACGGCGCGATCACCGTCGACGACGACCAAGTCGAACTCCTCGTGCGCGACGACATCGCGAAGTCGCGCCCGGACCTGGCTCGTCACGCCGGCGTGCAGTCCGTCCCCTCGCACTGGATGGACGCGAGCCACAAGGAGTGGTTCGGCAGCCTGCTTGACCAATTCAAGCACGCCATCGCGACGAACGACTACGTCGGCAAGGACGCGCGGGATGCGATCGAGTGCATCAAGGTGATCTCGGCGGCATATCTATCGGCCAGCTTGAGCTCGCGCGAGGTGTCGATTGTCGATGCGCGGCCGCCGGCACGCGAAAACGGCGCTCGCTCGAACGGTCACCACGCGGCGCCGTCGCGGCCATGAGCAGCACGCGTTAGCTCACCATGATCGTGTTAGGCCTCGAAGAGAAAGCGCTGATCGGGCTCTTTCTGGCCCTGCCTGCGCTCGTGCTCGCGGCATATGGCGTGCGCGTCGTTGCCGTCGGCCGGGCGCTCGATCCGCGCGTGCAGCGCGAGTCGAGCACGATCTTGCTCGGTCGTTTTCCGATCGAGGCGTTTCATTGGGCGCTGCGCGGCGTCGGTCGCGCGATCGCGCGGAGCGGCATTTCGCCCGACACGCTCACGCTGATCTCGCTCCTGATTTCTGGTTTGTCCTTGCCGCTCGCTGCAGTCGGGTCGTTGCCCGCGGCAGGCGCCGCGCTCTTGTTCGGCGCAGCGTTCGACGCGCTGGACGGCATCGTCGCGCGCGAACGCGGTATTGCCTCGGACGCAGGCGAAGTGCTCGACGCCGTCGTCGATCGGTACGCCGATGCGGCGCCGCTCGCGGGCCTCGCGATCTTTTATCGCGGCTCGATCCCCGCCCTCTTGCTCGTGCTCGCGGCTTTGCTCGGCTCGATGCTGGTGAGCTACGTGCGCGCAAAGAGCGAAGCGATGGGCTTGTCTTTGCCAGGCGGTTTGATGCGCCGGCACGAGCGGATCGCCTATTTGACGGCTGGTTTGCTGCTCGGCCCGCTGCTCGCGCTGGCGAGCGTGCCGCTGGAAGCGCCGCTCACGCTGCTCTCGGTCGGCGTCGTGGCGGTGGTTTCGAACATTGCCGCGGTCGCCTTGACGCGTGCTGCGCGCGCGGCGCTGGTCGAACAGGGCCGCGGCCCGAAAGGACGCGCGTGAACGTCACTCCGACTCCGCTTGCCTCGCCTGCGACCGACGGCAAACGCCGGCTCCGCGTGATCGGCGAGCTGCCCGGCCCGAAATCGCGCGCGCTACGCAGCGCGGAGCTCGAACATCTCGCGCCAGGCACCCAGGCGATCTGGGAATACGCCGGCATCGCGGTCGACTCCGGCATCGGCAGCGAGCTGATTGACGTCGATGGCAACCGCTTTTTGGATCTGGTCGCGGGCATCTCGGTCGCGGCGCTCGGCTACGCGCATCCGCGTTATATCGCCGAGTTCGGCGCGCAGCTCGCGAAGATCCACGTCGGCTCGTTCACGACCGAAGCGCGACTCAAAGCGCTGAAGTTACTCGCCGAGTGGCTGCCGCGCGAGCTCGACAAGGTGCAGTTCTTTTCCGGCGGCTCGGAAGCGGTGGAGAGCGCGCTTCGGCTCGCGCGCGCTCACACCGGCAAATTCGAGGTGCTCTCGTTTTGGGGCGGTTTTCACGGCAAAACCAGCGGCGCGCTCGCGCAAATGGGCAGCGACTTCAAGCACGGCCTAGGTCCGCTCGCGCCGGGCGCGCTGCTCACGCCGTACGCGGACTGCGCGCGCTGCCCATTCAAATTGAAGCATCCGTCTTGTGGTTTGCTCTGCGTCGAGTTCGCGCGGGAAAAACTCAAAAAGGAATCGACCGGCAGGCTCGCGGCGATCTTGGTCGAGCCGATGCAAGGCACGGCTGGCAACGTGGTGCCGCCCCCGGATTTTCTGCCCGCGATCGAGCAGCTCGCCCGCGAGCACGAAGCGCTCCTGATCGCGGATGAAATGATCACCGGCTTTGCGCGCACGGGCCGTCGCTTCGGCATCGACCACACCGGCGTGAAGCCGGACATCATGACCTTGGGCAAAGGCATGGGCGCGGGCTACCCGGTGACCGCGGTCGCCACGCGCGCGGAAATTGCGCGCGCGGAGCCGTGGTCGAAGCCGAGCTTTTCGTCTTCGAGCTACGGCGGCAATCCGCTGGCCGCCGCGGCGGTCGCGTCGAGCCTCGGCATCATCGGGGACGAGCATTTGATCGAGCGCGCGCGGATCGTCGGATCGCGCCTGAAATCGGGGCTTTGGGCGATCGCGGATCGCCACCCGACGGTCGCGAACGTGCGTGGTGAAGGCTTCTTCTTGGGTTTTGATTTGATCAAGCCGGGGACCGAAGAGCCGTGGTCGAGCGCGGAGTGCCGGAAGCTGTTCGATGCCACGCTGCGCCGCGGCGTCGTGACCATGGCGTATGCGCCGCGCGTGCGCATCAATCCGCCGTTGATTCTGAGCGAAGCCGAGGCCGACGAAGCGCTCGCTGTGCTCGACGAATCATTGAGCGAAGTCGAGGCCTCTCATGCTGTCTCAACGCGCGCATGAAGCCCCCGGCGTGCACGAGCTCTCGGCCTTAGCCAAGGCCGCGTTCTCGTCGGGAGCGGCGACCGTCGCGGACGGCGTGGTGTATCAGCTACTGTTGTTCGCGTTTCCCGAGCACTATGGTTTCGTGGCCGCTGCGGGCGCTGTTGCCGGCGCGGCAGTCAATTTTTTGATCAATCGTCACTATACCTTTGCGCGCGCGGATGAACGCGCGCTGCCACAAGCGCTGCGCTACGCCGTGGTCTCGCTCGCGACGTTCCTCGCGCTCCGGCTCTGCTTGGCCATCACGGTCGAGGGTTTGGGTTGGTCCGCGCGCGTCGCCTGGTTGCCTGCAAAATTGGCGGCATTTGCCGTGGTTTCGTATCCGGCGCAGCGGCTGTGGGTGTTTTCGAAGCGGAGCGCTTCGTGACCGTGCTGGCCCGCGTTCGGGCGCACGTGCGTGCGCTGTGGCCGCGCTATCCGTATTTGCCAGCGTTACCGTTTTGGTTGCTCGCGCTGTTTTGGGGCGTGCAAGGCAAGTTGCGTTGGGATCATCTCGTCGTGGCCTTGTTCGCGACGTTCACGGCGTACTTCTCGGCCAAAACAAAAAAACTCTTCCTCGGCATTCTCCCGATTGGCTTGGTCGGCGTGCTCTACGACTCGATGAAGGTCGTGAAGAACGTGGGGCTGAGCAAAGACAACGTGCACGTGTGCGACGTGCGTGCGATCGATCAACGCTTCTTCGGTCTCGAGTTGAACGGCCAGCGCGCGACGCTCCACGACTACTTTCAAGCCCACGCTACCCCTTTTTTGGATCGTTACTGCGCGATCCCGTACGGCACGTTCATCGCCGTGGTCGTGGCGTATTCGATCTATCTCTACTTTCGCGACTACCCCGGCTTGCTGCGTTTCACTTGGGCATTTCTCGCGCTCAACGTCGCGGGCTTCATCACTTATCATCTCTACCCCGCAGCTCCGCCTTGGTACTTCCATCAATACGGTTGCGCCGTGGATTTGAGCACTCACGCGAGTGAAGGCCCGAATCTGGCGCGCGTGGACGCTTGGCTCGGCGTGCCGTATTTCGCTGGGATTTACGGCCGTTCCAGCGACGTATTCGGCGCTGTGCCTTCGCTGCACGTCGCCTATCCGCTGCTGCTCACGATCGAAGGCTTTCGCCGGCACGGTTGGCTCGGTCGCGCGCTCTTGATTTGGTTTTATTTATCGATGTGCTTCGCGGCGGTTTACCTCGATCATCATTGGGTCTTCGACGTGGTCTTGGGCTCGCTTTACGCCGTGGTGATCGCGGTCGTGATGCGGCGCGTGATGGGCGCGCGCATCGAAATCGCCGGCCCATCGCTACCGCTGGCCGGAGTCGCGAAATGAGCTCGGGTTCGGACCCGCAGAAGCCACCGAGCGAACGACTGCGACGTTACGTCGCGTGGGCGGTGCGCCATGGTCGCGTGCTTTGGTTGTTCGCGGTGCTGCTCGCGGTCCCCGCGTCCATTCGCACGGTGATGCTGTACGCGCACCTGAAGAGCGACGTGGAAGAGCTTTTGCCGCGGAACGCGCCGAGCGTCGCGGCGATCGACGAGCTCCGCCACCGCATGCCTGGCGTGCGCTACCTCGGCGTGTTGGTGGACACGGGTAGCGCCGCGAACCTGCCCGCGGGCGAGCGCTTGGTCGACGATCTGGCCGCGCGCGTGCGCAAATACCCGAAGGACTTGGTCGCATTCGTGCGCACGGGGGTACAGACCGAAAGCGCCTTTTTGAAGGCTAATGCGCCGCTTTACGTCGAACTCGCCGATTTGAAAACGGTGCACGAGCGCGTCGCGGACGAGCGCGATCGCGAAGTCTCGAAGACGCTCGATTTGACGCTGGGGGACGGCGAGGACGAAGAAGATCAAAAGCTCGACTTCAGCGATCTCGAAAAAAAATACCGCGACAAGAACGGGCAGCGCTTCAAGGACAACCGTTTCTCGAACCCGGATCAGCACGTCACGCTGATGTTGATCGAGGTCGCTTCGTTCACTACCGGATCGGATCTCGGCAACGCGCTGTTCGAACGCGTGCAGGCCGATCTCAAAGAGCTCGGCGGTCCGGACAAATACGCGCCCGGCATGCGCATTGGCTACACCGGTGACGTCGCGATCGACGTCGAAGAGCTCGCTGCGTTGGTCTCGGATCTGAGTGTGTCGTCGGTCGTCGTGATTTTGCTGACGCTCAGCGTCGTGCTGGTGTTTTTTCGTTGGTGGAAGAGCGTGCTCGTGTTGCTCGTGCCGCTCGCGCTGGCGACGCTGTACGCGTTCGCGCTCGTCACGCTGCCGCCGATTGGTATCGATGGCTTGAACTCGAATACGGCGTTCCTCGGCTCGGTGATCGTGGGAAATGGCGTCAATTTCGGGATTATCTTGCTCGCGCGTTACGTCGAAGAGCGTCGCGCGGGCAAAGGCATCGAAGATTCACTGGTGGTGGCGATCTGGGGCTCGCGGAGCGGCACCGTGGTGGCTGCGCTCGCCGCCGCGACGGCGTACGGCTCGCTGATGCTCACGCAGTTTCGCGGCTTCCACCAATTCGGCGTGATCGGCGCGATCGGCATGGTCGCTTGCTGGGCGATGGCATTTTTGCTCAGCCCGTCGCTCGTGGCGTGGCTCGATCGCGACGCGAGCAGCCGCAAGAGCGGCCAGCATCGTCCCGTGATCATGGGGCGCGTCGCAAATTTCGTGCAGCATCACCCGGGACCGATCGTCGCGATCGCCGGCGCGCTGACCCTGTTCGCGATCTATCGCGTGCGCGTGATCGACGGCTCTTGGATCGAATATGATTTCTCGCAGCTGCGCCGCGCCGACTCGCACATCTCCGGCGAAGCCTACTGGGGCCGCCGGATGGACGGCTTGCTCGGTCGTTACCTCACGCCGCTCGCCATGCTCACCGATTCGCCAACCGCGACCGAGCGCGTCAGCGCGGAGCTGAAAGCGTCCGCTCAAAGTGGCGTGCTCCACGATTTCGTTTCGGACGTACAAGACCAAGGCGATGTGATTCCCGAGCAGCAGCCGCAAAAGCTGGCGGAAGTGCAGCAAATTCGCGAGATTTTCACGCCGCGGATCAAGTCCGAGCTCAGCCCTGCGCAGCGCGACGCGATCGAACCCTACCTGCCCGAAGACAGCTTGCACATGCTCGGCGCGGACGAGTTGCCGCACACGTTCACGGCCGGCATGCGCGAACGAAACGGACGCATGGATCGCTCCGTGCTCGTCTACCCGAAGCCGAGCGACGCGAACTGGCACGGCGACGCGCTCGCGACGTTCACGAACGAGCTCCGCCGCATCGGTGGCAATGATGCGCGCCCGGCCGGTTCGATCCCGCTTTCGGCGGACATCATTTCATCGATCTCACATGACGGCCCGCTCGCGACGATCGCGGCGCTGATCGGCGTGATCGTGCTCGTGACCGCGATCTTTCGCCTCAGTCGCTCGACGCTGCTCATCATCGGCTCGCTCTTGATTGGCGTGCTCTGGCTCACCGCGGCGATCTTGGTGCTGCACGTCAAAGTCAATTTCTGCAACTTCATCGCGTTCCCGATCACGTTCGGCATCGGCGTCGACTATTCGGTGAATGTGATGGCGCGCTATCGCCAAACCGGCGAACGCGATGTGCTCGAAGCCATTCGCTCGACCGGTGGCGCGGTCGCGCTCTGCTCGCTGACCACGATCATCGGTTATGGATCGCTGCTTTTGGCGCAAAATCGCGCACTATTTTTATTTGGGTTGGTTGCCGTGCTCGGCGAGTTGTGTTGCTTGGTGACCGCGGTCGTCGTCTTGCCCGCGGTGCTCGCGACATGGTCGCGCCCGAGCGCGGCCAGCACGAGCAGCGAGCCACTGTCGCTCAATCGCTGAGCACGCCTTGCGCTTCCTCAGAGCTCGACGTTCAAGCCCACGTTAGCGCCCGAGCGTGGAAAAGCTATCCGTCGCGCCGTTGTCGAGCTCGAATCGCGGCAGGTTGCGGACCGCAGTTATTGCCAGAGCGGCGCCGAAAACTGAGGCCAGTCGTCGGCTGTCCACAGGATCGGCCGCATCATCAAGAAGGACGCGCCGTTATCCTGGCCATCGTAGTAGTGGTACACGTAGTAGTAGAGGCTGCCGTCGCGGAACGCGGTGCCGCCGCCCGGTCCGATGTAGCGGCCATCGGTGGCGAGCATTTGTAGCGCGTTGCCTTGGAGCATCGCCTTGCCCGTATTGTCCGTGTACGGGCCGGTGATTGCCGTCGAGCGTCCGACCATCGTGCGGTAGGTGCTGTTCACGCCCTTACAACAGAGGTCGTACGAAACGAAGAGGTAGTAATAGCCGTTGTGGAACACGATCGACGGCGCTTCGATCCCGCCCGAATAGCTCGCGAGGTTGTGCTGCGTAGTGTCCGTAGTCGAAAGCTTGCCCGTGGTGTCGTCGAGCTGGCGCAATTGGATGCCGCTCCAGAACGAGCCGAATACGAGCCAAGAATTGCCGCTTTCGTCCTTCACGAAATTTGGGTCGATCGCGTTCCAATTGTCGCTCGGGCCGCCCGTCTTGTTCGACTCGATCACGAGCCCCTGGTCGACCCATTTGTAGGCCGCATCTTTTTGGTTGAGCGTCGTGTTCGTCGCAAGTCCGATCACGGAATGATTCGAGCCGAACACCGAGCCCGCGTAGTACACGCGATAAGTCCCATTCTCGAAGCTGATGTCCGGTGCCCACAAGTCCGTGATCGTCTGGCCGAGCTCGGTCGCGATCCAGCTCGGCATGGCCGAGAAAATCGTGCCCGCATTGGCCCACGCGCTCAGGTTGGTGGAACTGCGAAAGCCGAGCAAGCCGCCCGTCGCGAACAGGTAGTAGGCCGAACCGACTTGAATCATGCTCGGGTCGTGCACGCCGATCGCGCGGTGATCGGTCGAGGGCGTCGGATACGTCGTTGGTCCGCCGGCGGCGCCCGCTGCTCCCGAGCTGCCACTCGCGCCGCCGCTGCCCGCCGAACCTTTGCCCGCGGAGCCACCGTTCGCGCTACCGCCCGCATTGCTACCGCCGTTCGAGTTCGAACCACCGCTGCTCGCGCCCGCGTTGCCCGCGTTGCCCGCGCCGCCGGAGTTCGATCCGCCCGCGCCGGCAATGCCGGAGGTTCCGCTACTGCCACCGCTCGGGCCGGCCGTGCCGCTGATGTTGCCACTCGCGCCCGCGCTCGAGACCGCGCCGCTACCCGCACTCGAACTCGAGCTCGAACTGCCGCCGGCCGAGCTTCCCGCGCGGCTCGAGTTTCCGGCGCTGTTCGTGCTTCCGGCGCCGGAATTCATGGCCCCGTCCGTGGAATTGCTGGAGCAAGCGAGGCCGAAGAGGCCGAGCGCCGTGAGCGTGCCGAGCGTCCATGCGGTGCGATTGCGTGTGCGAGCCATTGAGAAAAACAGGGTGCTGCGCGGCCTTTCCTTGCCGCAGTGTCCGCGCTGGACAACGAGCCTTCGCCACGAACCAGTGACTTTTCGCGTGGCGGCGAGCAACGCTGAAAAATCCCAGTGAAACTGACCGAGCCGTGACTTGGATCGCGCGGCGCGCGCGGTCACAATCGACTGCCATGTGTCGCAACATTCGGCCGCTCTTCAACTTCGCTCCGCCGGCCAGCGAGGAAGAAATTCGCGCTGCGGCCGTGCAATACGTGCGCAAAGTGAGCGGCCTGCAAAAGCCGTCACAGCACAACCTCGACGAGTTCGAGCGCGCGGTGCAATCGGTCGCGGACGTGACGCGGCATTTGATCGAAACCTTGGTCACGAATGCGCCGCCGCGCGATCGCGAAGTCGAGCGGGAGAAAGCGCGCGTGCGCAACGTGAAGCGCTTTGGGCCGCGCGCGGTCAGTCGTTGAGTGATTGGTGGGGCGCGCGCGCGCCGTCGTGGTGCGCGTGCGTTACAGTGAGGGCAGGCGCGGCTGCTGCGACGCGGCACGACGCCGTATGAAACCGTGCGTCGCGCCGCGACGATCGAGCGCGCCCGTTGCCGTGTGGCCAAACCCAAAAGTCAGTTGCAATTGCAACTGACGAACGCCGCGCGGAAAGGGTGTCCGGAGGGCGAGCCGCGAACTCGCGGAGGGCGAGCCGCGAACTCGCGAAGGGCGAGCCGCGAATTCGCGGAGCGCGAGCCGCGAATTCGACGTTAGCGCTTTTGCGTCTCGTCCCCGAATTTTTCGAGGAAATCGTCGTAGGTGCCGCGCCAGTCGATCAAACCCTTGGGGGTGAAGGCGAAGATGCGGTTGGCGAAGGTCGAGACCAAATCGCGATCGTGCGTGACGACGAACGCCGTGCCTTCGTATTTGGTGAGCGCGTCGCCGAGCGCGATGATCGATTCGAGATCGAGGTGATTGGTCGGCTCATCGAGCACGAGCACGTTGTCTTTGGTGAGCATCAGCTTGGAGAAGATCAGGCGCACGGCTTCACCGCCGGAGAGTGCGTCGGTCGGCTTCATGCCTTCTTCGCCTTTGAACAGCATTTTGCCGAGCAAGCCGCGGATGTCTTGTTGGTTCGCGAGCGGGTCGAACGAGTGTAGCCACTGGCTGACCGTGGTGCCGTTCGGGATGCCTTCGCGGTGATCTTGCGCGAGGTAACCGACCGTCACTTGGTGGCCCCACTCGAGCTTGCCTTCGTCCGGTTTCAAATCGCCGACCAGCATTTTGCAGAGCGAGGTTTTGCCGACGCCGCTCCGGCCGATGATCGCGACTTTTTCGCCTTTGGTGATCGTGCTCGTGAAGTTCTCGCACACGGTCACTTCGGGCCAGCGCTTGGTGAGGTTTTCGATCGTGAGCGTTTGTTTACCGGACGGCTTTTTGACCAAGAATTGGATGAACGGGCGCTCGATGTTGGAGCGCTTCAAGTCCGTCAATTGCAGGCGCTCGATTTGCTTTTTACGGCTCTGCACTTGCGTCGCGCGCGTGCCGGCCGCGAAGCGCGCCACGAAGTCTTGCAGTTGCGCGATCTTCTTTTGGCGCTCCGCGTTTTCCTGCTCGACTTTGCCGCGCACGTTGCCTTTGGCGATCACCATTTCGTCGTAGCCGCCGGGATAGGTGATGATCGTCTCGTAATCGATGTCCGCGATGTGCGTGCAGATCTCGTTCAAGAAATGGCGATCGTGCGAGATGGTGACGAGCACGCCGCGGTAGCTACACAAAAACTTTTCGAGCCAGCGAATGCTGTCGATGTCGAGGTTGTTCGTCGGTTCGTCGAGGAGCAGCGCATCTGGATTGCCGAACAAGGCTTGCGCGAGCAAGACGCGCAGCTTCAAGCCGCCGGGCAGCTCGCGCATTTGCTTGTTGTGCTCGCTCTCGGGAATGCCGAGGCCGCTCAAGAGTTCGGCCGCGTCGGACTCGGCGGAGTAGCCGTCTTCTTCCGCGATCACGACTTCGAGCTCGCCGAGCAGTTCGCCCTGCTTGTCGGTGAGGTTCTCTTTGCCGAGCAGCTCCTCTTTTTCCTGCAGCGCGGCCCACAGGCGCGCATTGCCCATCAGCACGACGGACAAGACGAGCATCTTCTCGTACGCGAACTGATCCTGCTTCAACACGCCGGTGCGCTCGGGTCGATTCACGTGGCCCGAATCCGGCTCGAGCTCGCCCGCGACGATCTTCAGAAACGTCGATTTGCCGGCGCCGTTCGGCCCGGTCAGGCCGTAGCGTTTCCCCTCGGAAAATTCGACGGTTACCTCTTGGAACAGGCGCTTCTTGCCGTAGGCCTTGCTGACATCGTTGACGTTGATCGAGGGCATGGCGGGCGCCCCTCGTAGCAGTTTTTGGCCGACCTGGCGTCAAAGCGCGGCTATCCGCGAATTTATTCAGCAATTCCCCGCGCCGGGTACAGCGTCAACGGAATCGAAATCAGGCTGAGGGGGCTGCGCGTTCGACCACGAGCTGCCCGCACGCGGCGCCCACATCGCGACCGCGCGAACGCCGCACCGTGAGCACGCTCGGCCGATGCGCGAGCAGCGCGCGCGCGAACGCGTCGACCACTGCTTCG
>DATATR010000161.1:0-5217 GCA_036268695.1 Polyangiaceae bacterium
TATCGAGGAGTTTGAGATTTTGGCCCCGCTTGATCTCGAGCACGACTTCGGCCTTGTTCGGCTCGCCCGCGCAACAACGAAAGCCGATCGTGCCGCTCGCCTCCGCCGGCTTGCGCGGCTCGGCGTTTGCGCAACGCGCGACGATCTCGCCATCCGCCGAATTGCCGCCGCGTAGGCTCACATAACCGGGCGCACTGCCGCGGCCCCACGGGCTCGAAGTCCACTCCCAAGCTCCGCCGTGCATGTCGCGCACGCCGAAATCACTGTGACACGCGACGCGAATCCCGGTCGGCCGCATCACGGGCTCGGCGCCAGTGCCGCAACGCTCGGCGCGGTAGACCTCACCGTTTTCGTAGCGGTGATTGTCCGGACCCTTGCAAGCGCGCTCCCACTCGAGCTCGTTGCACAAGCGCTTGCCGCGCTCGGCGCACAAGGCCTGTGCCGCGTCTTGCGTCACGTTACTGAGCGGGATCGCGCCCTCTTCGTTTGGATACGGAAAAACGTCGATGTAGTAACCCTTGAGGATAATTTGCTCGCCCGGCATTTCTTCGTCCGCGATGCGCGGCAAGCTGCCTTCGGGCGTGCCGGCGACGAGCGGCCCGGCTGGGATCCAGACCATCCCCTGACGCGGCTCGGGCAAGCTTTCCGGCGGTGCGATCGCCGAATCCGCCGAATTTTGCGGGGCAGCATCGATTTTCGGTGTTTCGCGATGCCCGCGACAGGCGAACGCGAGCGAGACGCACAAAAAAACTGCCGCGCTGCGCCGCGCGCTCACGACTCCGAGCGCTCGTCCCGCTCGCGCAGACCGAGCTCCTTCATCTTGAGCTGTAGACCCTTGCGCGAGATCTTGAGCAAGCGCGCCGCGTGCGTCACGTTGCTCGAAGTTTGATCCAGCGCTTTGACGATCAGCTCGCGCTCGAGCCGGCTCATCGCCGCTTTGACTTGCTCTTTCAGGCCATCCGGCGTGTGCGGCGCTGACTCGACCTCCGGAAGCAGCGTCGTCGAAGGGGGCTCGGGGGTCGACATGTCCCGGACCTCGGACGGCAAATCGTGCACTTTGAGCTCGCTGCCGTCCGAAAACAGAACCGCGCGCTCGATCACGTTTTCGAGCTCGCGAATATTGCCGGGCCAGGGATACGAAACCAAATGCGCCTCGGCGTCGGCAGCGACGCCGCTCACGTTCTTCTTCAAGCGCGCGTTGAACTTGTCGATGAAATGCTTCACGAGCAGCGGGATGTCCGTCGCGCGCTCGCGCAGCGAAGGCAAGCGAATCGGCACCACGTTCAGCCGGTAATACAGATCCTCACGGAAGGTGCCGGCTGCGATTTCGCGCTTCAAATCGCTGTTGGTCGCGGCCACGAGCCGCACGTCCACGCGGATCGTCTTCACGCCGCCGACGCGTTCGAACTCGCTCTCCTGCAGCGCGCGCAGCAATTTCACCTGCATTTCGACGGGAATCGAGCCGATCTCGTCGAGGAACAGCGTGCCACCGCTGGCCAGCTCGAAGCGACCGGGCTTCGAGCCCACCGCGCCGGTAAACGCGCCGCGCTCGTGCCCGAAGAGCTCGCTCTCCATCAAGTCTTTCGGGATCGCGGCGCAGTTCACCTTGATGAACGGCTTTTCGCGGCGCGAAGAGTTTTCGTGTAGCGCGCGCGCCACGAGCTCTTTGCCGGTGCCGCTCTCGCCGGTGATGAGCACGGTCGTCGGCGTGTCCGCCACGCGATCGAGCACGGCGTAGAGCTCGAGGATGCTCGGACTCTGGCCGATGATGCCGTAACGGGCGGCTTCGCGCGCGTCCGACTCGGGCCGCGTCGCTTCGGCTGCGGACAAGTCGCGCGTGCGTAAAGCCTTGCGCACGATCGCGCGCACTTCGGCTTGATCGAAGGGTTTCGTGAGGTAGTCGAAGGCACCGGTCTTGAGCGCTTCGACCGCATTGTCGACGGTGCCGTGCGCGGTGATCATCACGACCGGCAATTCGTCGTCTAGCTCGAGCGCGCGGCGCAAGAGCTCCATGCCGTCCAGCTTCGGCATGCGCAGATCGGTGATCACGAGGTCGAGGTGATTTTCCTTGAGGATGGTCAGCGCTTCTTCGCCGTCTTCGGCGGTGTGCACGTCGTAGCCATCGCGTTCGAGCTGCGCGCTGAGCACGCGCCGCAAGTTCGGTTCATCATCAACGACCAGGATTTGTTTGCGTTCGGGTAGAATCGACACGTTAACCCCGGGTTTCTGGCGTTTTGACTACGGGCAACGCGAGCCTGCAGCTCCCGCCGGTAGCAGCGACGAACAATAGAACAACGCCGCTTTACCATTCCCGGGCGCGCCCGCCAGGATGATGTCACGACCGCTGATGGTCGGCGTCGCGAGCGTGCGGCCGAGTTGATCACCCGACTCTGCGGACGAAATGAATTTTGCGTCGGCGAAGGAAGAATCGCGCGGATCGTCGACATCGTAGACGAGCAGCGCGCCGGCTTGCTTTTGGTCACGAACGGTCATACTCGGCGCACCGACGATCACTTCGCCATCGCCGTCGCCGTCCAGATCGCCGACCGCGAGCGCGGCGCCGAACTCCGAGCTCGGACAGCCACTCAAGCTTTGATTCGAGCCGCAGCCAAAGGAGCCGAGCAGTGCGCCCTCGGGCAAGGAAGCAAAGCTGCACGCGGTCGAATCGGTTTCCGGCAAGGCGAAGAGCGCGCCGCCATCGACGACATAGGCGTTGATGTTGTCCGAGATCACCAAATCGGCCACATCGTCGCGGTTGACCTTGCCGCCGGCGAGCGCGCGACCGAAACCCGCGGGGCCGCCCAAACAACCGATGTAACTCGAGGCGCTGCCGCCGTCCGTCTTCCAGAGCAAGACTTCGTTCAAGTTCGGAATGCCGACGGCGAAAACGCGGCCCGAGCCGTCTTCGTTGCTTTGCGACAAAACCGCGAGGCTCTTGCCGAACGAATCGTCGTCGATCGGCGTGCCGTTTGGCGGGCTGAGCTCGCTGAACGCGGGGTTGCCCGCGGGATAAAACCAAGCCGCTCGCGCCGACGGAGAGCTCGCGAGCAGCGCGGGATTCGCGGTGCGATCGGCGCTGAGCGGGAAATCGTCGGTCAGCGCTTCGGTCAGCGCGGAGTCGAGCGCGCTTTTCGCGTCGCTCGGGATCGGCAGCGCGTACTCGGAGGCGTCTTGGCAGCGGAAGATGATGCCTTCCGTGATGCTGGTGCCCGCGCCGACCGCGAAGCACAGTGGGCGATCTTTTTGGTCTGGACCAGGCGCCGACGCGAGCCCGCCGAGCATCGAAGAGAGGAAACAGGGCTGCGCCTTGCAGTATCCGGAATCCACCGCGGTCGTGCTCGGCGATTCACCGTTGCCGATATCGTACATCGCAGCGTTGGACACGCCGATGTCGCCGCCCACGAGCACCTCGACGTGATCGCCCTGCGTCACCGTCGCCACGCTGAGGCCGAAGCCGTGCTTCATCGAACCCGGCTGATCGAGCAGCACGATCGGCGCATTGTTGGTTTCGTCGTCGAAGCGCGACCAAGAGCAAGCAGAAACCCCGAGTGCGGCGAGCAGCAGCGCGACTCGCGCGGCGAGCTCAGCGAACGAGCGCGCGCGCATCAGAAATGGCCTCCGAGGAACAGCCCAGCGCCGCTCTTCGACGCCCGAGGCATGAGCTCGATCAACGGCTCGCGCGACGGCTCGCGTTCGACGACGCGTTCGTTCGCGCGCCGCGCCGGCCACGCGCGCGCAACCGGACGCTGCTTCAGCGGGTCCTCGAATTCGAGCAGCTTGTCGCTCGCGATCGAGGATTCGGGCAGTGGATCGCGGATGAAATTGTAAGCAGAGAGCCCAGCAAACAAGCCGGCCAGCGCGAACCCCGAGTCTGCGCCGATGGCGAAAATTTTTCCTTCTGTCGCGCGGCTGTCGCTGGCTTCCAAAGTGCCCGCTTGGCGATCGCTCGCGAGCTGATCGTGCAAGCGATTCGACTCGATGCCGGCGTAGATCGCACCGCCCAAGAGCGCGGCGCCAATCGCCGCCTGGGTCCAAGCCGGACCGCGCGGATACTTCGGAATCAGGTTGGCGTGGAGCGGCAGTACTTGGCCACGCGGCACGGTCACGATGCCTTCGAACGTCTTGCGACCGTCGCTCGAAATCGAAAGCTTGTGCTGACCGGAGTCAGCGCGGACGTCGAGCGGCGCTTCGCCGCTGCGCCAGATGCCCTTCGGTTGTTCGTCGATGCGCACCTTGATCTCGGGCGCCGAGGACGACGAATCGATCCGCAGCACGCCGTAACCGACGCGCGCCAAGCGCACTTCGAGTTCCTTTTGCTCGCCGTGCTGCAGGTCGACGTTGGCGAGCAGCGGCTCGAAGCCCGGCACCTCGACCAAGATCACGTGCGCACCGCCTTCGATCAATTCACCGTGCGGCGTCTCGCCCCATTCGGAGTGTTGCTTTTTCTGATCGTCCACCCAAACGTGCGCGCCGAGCACGTTGGCGGAGACGCGCAAAAAAGCCATGAATTTGCCTTGCGACAGATTCGCCTTCAGTTGGTGCACGTGCCCGGGCGAAACGTCCATGTCCGCTTCGCTCGCGTTGAAGTCGCGGAATTTCTCGACCACGACGTGATAGTGCCCGACGTCGAGCGTTAGGCTCGCCGGCGCGCGCGTGGCGACGACCTCCTTCCAGCCCGGGTTCGTGGCGCCGAGTTGAAACGGCGGCGCATTCGGCTCGGTGCGGTTGTAAATGCGAAGCGGCGCGCCATCCGGTTCGGTCTCGATCACGACGAGCGACTTCATCGCGTTTTGATCGTCGGACGATGGCAACACCACCGTTGGTTTCGGCGGCGCTGTGGCCGCGCCGGCATCGGCGACCCCCGCGTCAGCGCCGGCATCGGCTGCGAGCGGCACCACGGCGGCGACGGCCGCGGCTTTGGCGGCTTCGAGCGCGGCGATGCGCTGATTCACTTTGTCGGTGTCGGGCGCGTTCGGATCGACGCGCTCGTAGTCTTTGAATTTCGCGAGCGCGTGGTCGACGTCGTTCAGTTTTTGGTAGCAAACACCGGCGTTGAACAGGAACGCCGAGTACGGGTACGTCGCGTAGCCAGCTTCGAACACTTCCGCCGCACCCGCGTAGTTGCCCGCGACGTATAACGCTTGCCCGCGCTCCATCTCGGCGCGAATCGCCTCGAGCCGCTTAGCCGCGCTCTCTGGCTGTGCGCTCGCGCTCACG
>DATATR010000162.1:0-7846 GCA_036268695.1 Polyangiaceae bacterium
GAACGCAATCAAGACTGCGGGCGCGCCAATCGACGCGGTCGGCGCCCAATCGCACGACGTGGCCAAGACCATGATGTCGGCCGCGACGTTGCAAACGAACTTGAACACGCTGAACACGATGACCGGGCTCCCCGTCTACATCACCGAATACGACGTGAGCTACGCGGACGACCCGACGCAATTGATGCTCTATCAGCAGCAATTCCCGGTCTTCATGAACACGAGCTTCGTGCACGGCATCACGATCTGGGGTTGGATTTATGGTCAAACCTGGTCGCAAGCGCCGGACAGCGGTCTCGTAAAGAACGGCGTGTCGCGCTCGGCAATGACGTGGTTGATGCAGCAGCTCGGCCGCCCGGCGCCGTGAGCTGAGTCGCGACGCGATGCTCAGTGCGCGATCGCGAGCGTTTCGAGCGCAAGTTGGTCCGGTCCCGCGTCGCGCAACCACGCGACGCGGGAGTCGTTCGCCACGATCGCGGCAACCATGCTGCGGCCGTTCGGCTCGAGCATTTTCCGCGCCGGCGCTTGCTCCGAAATCGTGAAGACCCCTTCGACACTACCGCAATAGGCCGCGTTCGAGACGGCGATCGGTGAGCAAATCACGTCCTTCACCCACGCGCGTTCGTGCTGCAAATCGGGGGAAAGCTCGCTGATCTGCGAGCGCGGGCCATCATAATAATAAAGCTTATCGTGAGCGGACGCGAGCATGGAAGGTGGGCGTCCGGTGTGCGGGCTGCCGTACACTGGTTGATTCGTCTGCCGCACGCCGCCGATGCGCCACGCGCCACCGCCGCCCACCTCGACGAAGAACGCCCAATCTTGCATCAGCGTGAGCGCGACGACTTGCCCTTGGGGCGCGAGCAGCGTGCACACCTTGCCGCCGTCGACCGTTTGAATCGCGAAGCCTCCGTCCTCCCCATGATCGAGCCACGCAAAATGATCTTCGTTTGCGACGAAGTACTGGGGCTCGTGCGCCAATGTCACGACGCGCTCGCGGGCACCGCCGAGCTTCGGCGCGAGGTACACCGCGCCGGCTGACCAAAACACGAACTCGTGTTGCGTCAGCGCCGCGCCGTGGCCCAAATCCAGCTGAAAAACCTCGGGTTCCGCTCCCGGCACCACACGATAAGCGGCGACCTCCGTCAGCAGATAAATCGCGTCCTCCGCGATGCTCAGGGTTGGGTGGTAAGCCGAGATCGGCAAAGTCAGAAGCAGCTCTGGCTTAGTCTCGACGCTCGCCGCGGACGCGCTCGGCATGGCTGAGCTCGGCCCGCTCGCGCTCGCGCGACTCGAATCCTTCGAGCTTCCGTGGTGACATGCAACCGCGAGCAGGCTCAGACACACGGTGAAACGGAAATGAGCTGTCGCTTCGATGCGCTCACCGTACGGCTCACCCGGATGACGGTCAATGCTCGACTGCGGGTGCTCGAAGGCGGCGGCGAGATTTGGCGCGTGCGTTTGCCCGACTGAGCATCTGGCTCATTGGCCCGGACAAGCGCTGCTCGCCGCAGGCGCGGCTCCGTCGGCGCTGATCGCCCCGAACGTCGAGCCGTCGAGCGCAATGCGATCCGACGGCGAAACGCCGAGCACCTGGCCGTAGCCGCGTAGATTTCCGCAAAAAGACTGTGCGCTCGTGAACACGCCATCGAATTCCAAATTGTGGAGCTCGAGCAGCGGATCAGCGAGTGCGGGGAAAGCTTGCACCGGCAATTTCTCGACCGGAAATTTCGCTGTGAGCGTGCCGTCACCGTTCAACTCGGTTGCCGAAGCCGTCCACGCATCGCCGACAGGCGCCGCGCTCATTGCGTCGAGCGGTTGAAGTGACAGATCGAATGCGCCGTTCGCGTCGGGCACGCCGATCGTGGCGCTGAAGCTCAAGGTTTGCGTCGGATAAAACACGGGAGCGACAGTCAGTAAGAAATTGCCAGCTGGCGCGGCTGCGTTCCCGCTACTGGACGGCAAAGCTCGTGGCTCACAGGCTCGATCCGCTGCGGCTTCGCGGCAATCATCGCTGCTCGCCGCGGAGAGATCGACATTGGCGAGCCAAATAGCGCTCGGCTGATAAGTGCCTTCGAGCCACGCCAGATCGCCCGTGCCGGGCACCGCATTCGATACCAAGACAAGAGCCAATGGTCGTCACTCAGCTCCGCAAAGCCAGTGTACGCGGTGTCGCCCGCGCTGGTCAGTTGGCTGAGCTCGCAAACTTCAATCGCTGCGTTCGAATCGCTCAAATCCCCACGCAGCTCGTAGAGCGCGGTGCGCTTGAACGTGCACGGCAAATGCTTGCGAGCTGCCACGAAGTTACGGCGCGTTCCGCCAATCAGCGGCGAAATCCAGCGCGGCCCGTCGAGCCGCTGTTCGAGCCGCCGACCGCATTCCCAATTATCGAACGGAGCTTGCGCGGTGCAGATTGCGCTTTGCCCATTCTCGAGCACGCCTTGGTCGTCCAAACGCACGATCGCCACCGCGGTTTCCGAGTCCTCGCCGAAGAATTGTAGCTCGCCCTCGCTCGGCACCTCATCGTAGGAATTCACGACCACGGCGCGCTTTTGCCAATTCTCGCCGTCATCCGAAGCGAGCAACGCGGTTTCGGTGTCGCCGTCGTCGTAGCCCAAGGCGTACAGCGTTTCGCCGGCGGAGGACGAGCGTTTCGTGAAACGCCACATGCCCCAATATTGCGAGTCCGTTCCTTGATCGCTGAATGTGTTCACCGGATCGCTCCAAGTGACGCCCTGATCCGTCGATTCCGCGCGCACGGTCCAAGCTTGTCCGTACGAGTCGCGATAGTGCGCGCCCGGCAAACGACTGATTGCGTACAAAAATAGCTTGCCGTCGAACTCGACCAACTTCGGATCGCGGATGTCGCGCATCTCGGGCAGCGCGCTCGCGTCGATTTCCGATTGTGGGCTGAAGCTCGCGCCGCCATCGAACGACGCATAAATCGAGATGTGCGCGGCGCCGGTGCCCACTTGGCTCGACTCGCCGCCGCGAAACGCGAGCAAGATTCGGTCATCGAGCGCGAGCAGATCGGTATTCTCGTTATGCAAGCCGTCGCCATAAACGATGCGCTGATCGCTCACCGGATCGCGGAATACGTCGTGCTGAGCCGAACAACCGAGCAGCGCGCTCGCGCTCAGCAACGCTGCGGGCAGTCGGCGCATCGGCTCATTTCGTAGCACGCACGCGCCGAAAAACGCGTGACGGCGCGGTGCCGGCCTGGTGGCAAAGCGCGCCCTTCAGCCGGCGCTACACGACCCGCCCGGCTCGAAGCTATTGACGATCTGACCGCTCGCGTCTCGCTCGGTGGCCGAGAGCTGCACGAAATTCCCCGCGCCCTGCGCGATATCGATCACGTAGTGATAGCCGGCGCGCATCGGGATCGAAAAGCGATACGCCGGAAAGTGCGCGGTCGCCGCGCTGTTCGCGTCCGCGCCGCCCCAGTTTTGCTGATTTTCGATCACGTGACATCCCGGGAGCAGCGCAAACGCGCGCCCAAATCGGCCCACGCGCTCGCCGTCCACCGTTGCCACAGCGCCCATGAGCAGCGCCGTTTGCTCGGGCGGCAAGGTCCCGCTCGCATGCGGATAGAGCGGATAGCCTTCGGGCGTAGTCGCGGAGACACAAGCCCCTTCGAACGCACACAGCAACGATAAACCCAAAATCAATCTTTTCATTTTACCCCGCGAGCAGTCTGCCATCGGCCGCGGTGCGATTTCAAGCAACGACGCGCGCTCGACCTGCAATTCCCGAAAGCGTCGCGCGCACATAAAGCCAGAGCACGCCGAGCAACGCCGCAGCAATGACGTGCCACGCCGCATGCCCCCACGGCATCCGCGACGAACACAGCGGAAATCCCGGCCGAAGCGACAAAGTCCAAGTCAGTGCGCCGACACCGAGCAAGCCGAGCGCGAGCAAGAAATAGCCACGCGCTTTACGATTTTCGTCACGTCGATTTGCGCGCCATTCGCCGAGCGCGATGCCGATCGCGAAAATGAGCATGAGCGGCGCCATCGATGGAAACACGAACAACCGGAATGCGAACGCGCACACGACGCTCGCCAGCACGGGTGCGAGCGCGAGCGCCGGCCCGAGCCAAGCCAAGCGCAGCAAATTCACGGCGATCAACAAGCCGGGCACGATGAACATACTCACTGCGTCCGAGATCGCTCCCCACGTCGTCAAACTGCCGTGAAAATACATCGAAGACAAACCTTGCACACTCGCAGCGAGCGCGAACACGAGTCCGAAACGCAACGCGAGCGCGCCGTGTTCGAGCGCGCGCTTGGCCGCATCGAGCGCAACCCAAACTGCAACCGGGAAAAACGCGATGTTCGACCAAGTGTTCGCCGGTTGGCGCGCGAGCCCGCTTCGCGGCACCTCGCAGTAGCAAACGAAGCGCGTGAGACACGCGCTCGGCGTTCCCGGAAAACCATCAGCGGCGAGCCCAAAATACAGCCAAATTCCGACGAGCGTAACTGCCACGGTCAGGATCGCGGGCCACGCGCGGCGCCAAATCTCGCTCCGCATCGTCGTTTACATGGAGCCGCGCGTGGCCGATGAACATCGGGTAGAGCTGCGATCGAGATTTTTATTGATGGTCACGCGGCGCTCCGAGCGCGGCCCAGCCTTCGGCGGCAAATTGCGACTTCCGTCGCACAGCGCGCCATCGTGCTTCGCTTCGCCGAATATTTTCGGCATCGCGCCGTCACGCAATCGTCCGAATCGCGAAGCCTCAGAGTCCCACGTCCACGCCGACGGTGAACCAAAGTGCCGGCGTTGGCTTGTCGTGATCGTGACTCGATTCGGCGGCGAGGTAGAGCTCGAGCGAAGCCGACGCTGCGTCTGGCCGTGCCCGAAACGCGGGCCCGAGCGGCGGAGTCGGCAAAAGCTCGAACGAGACGCCGGCGCGCGGGCCATAGATCAAGCCCTGAAACCCAACGCCCTCGTGAGAGAGCGCTTGGACGCTCGCGTCGAGCGAGATGCCAGTCACGTCGTAGCCCGCGGCGACGCCGAAGCCGAAGCGATCGATGTGCGCGAGCAAAGCATCGAGCAATAAGCCCGCGCGATACGAGTAGGCGACCAAATTCGCGTTTCGATTTTCGGCGAATGCGCCGCCGATACCGAGCTCGGCGCGCAAGCGCAACGGCCCGATGAACGGGCCGCCGCGCAAGGTGAGCATCGGCGCGGCGCCGGCCGCGTAGATACGTCGAAACGGCACGAGCAAGGTGAACGCATAGCCGAGTGAAGCCGCCGGATCCTGCAGCCACTCCGTGCGCGCCGGAGCGCTCAGCACCGGCACGCGCAAGCACTCTCGTGTGCCGTCTGCGTGCACGACATTCACGTCCAGCGCGGTCGGCTCGGTCGCGAGCAGCCGCTGTGAGTCGAGCTCGTCGCGCGGAAATAGCGCGGCGAGCGTGCCGTTGTCCGCATTCACCTCGCTGCGATGAGCCCGCGTTCCGCCGCTGCAGGGCGGCGTGTTCGTTTTCGTGAGCACCGGCGTGGTGAACGAGTCGCCCGCTTCGACGCGATAGTGACCTTGCACGACCACGCCGCCGTGCGGTGGATAGATGACCGCACCGGACGCCGTTTCGATCGTCGTGAGCGAGAGTGAGCCGCTGCCGACTTGCGCAGTGTGCGGCGTGCTCGGCCGATACTCGCGCACACAACCACTCACAGCGAGCAGCAGCACCAACGAAAGAAAAGCTCGCTTCATCGACCCGCCAGCCTCATTGGCACTTGAGTCAGCAAAAACCATTCCCGTGATCCTTCCGCCGAGTCGCGCAGATATCGAGTCAGACGTGAACGCCAAGCTGTGGCACTTCGACGACACTTGCGGCGCACAACGCTACGAACCCAATTTCCAAATCATGATTTCGATTCGCGGCGCAAGCGCGAATTTCGTCGCCCGTAAGCAAAGTACACGATGCAGCCGAGCGCCATCCAAATCAGCAGCCGAATCCAAGTCTCGATCGGCAGCGCCAGCATCATATAACCGCAGCTCAAAACCCCGAGTATCGGCACGAGCGGCACGAGCGGTGTGCGAAAGGGCCGCGCTACTTCGGGCATGCGGCGGCGCAAAACCCAAACTCCGGCGCAGACCAACACGAACGCGAGCAGCGTGCCAATCGACACGAGCTCGCCGAGCAAGCTCACCGGCAAGAGCCCGGCGATGATCGCGGCTACAGCACCAGTCAGGAGCGTCGTCACGTACGGGGTTTTGAAGCGCGGGTGCATGCGTTGAAAAACGCGCGGCAAAAGCCCATCTTCCGCCATGGCGTGGAAGATGCGAGGCTGACCCATGAGCAGCACGAGCACCACCGAGGCAAGCCCGGCGATCGCACCGATGTTCACCAAGTAGCCGAGCCAAGCCAGCGACGGACCGGCTTTTGCAAGCGCAACGTAAACCGGATGCGGCACCGCCAGCTCACGATACGGAGCGAGCCCGGTCAGCACCAAAGCCATCAGCACGTACAGCACCGTGCAGATGGCCAGCGAAGCGAGGATCCCGCGCGGCATGTCGCGCTGCGGATTCTTGGCTTCTTGCGCAGCAGTCGAAACCGCATCGAAGCCGATGTACGCGAAGAACACGACGGCAGAAGCGCGCAGCACGCCGGACCAGCCGAATTTGCCGAATTCGCCCTGATTCGCAGGGATCAGCGGGCTCCAATTTGCGGCCTGCACGTGCTGAAATCCGAACACGATCACGAGTAAGACAATCGCGACTTTGATCGCAACGATGACATTGTTGACGCGCGCGGACTCTTTGATCCCGAAGACGAGCAGCGCCGTGATCAGCAAAACCAAAAGCACCGCGGGCAAGTTGAGCATGCCGCCCGGGTCGCGCACGAGCGAGTGCGTGCCTTCGAGGCGGAACGGCGCGCTCGTCCAAGCCGCGGGTGGGATCCAACTCGAGCCGAGCGCCTGGCTCAGCTCTTTCAAGAACGCGACGAAATATCCAGACCAACCAACGGCCACCGTAGCCGCGCCGAAGAGGTACTCGAGCATCAAATCCCAGCCGATGATCCAAGCCAAAAACTCGCCGAGCGTCGCGTAAGCGTAGGTGTATGCGCTGCCGGCGACCGGGATCATCGCGGACAGTTCCGCGTAACAGAGCGCGGCGAACGAACAAGCGAGCCCAGCGATGATGAACGAGATCACCACGCCGGGTCCCGCGTAGTCCGCCGCGGCCGTGCCGGTGATCACGAAGATGCCCGCGCCGATCACCGCGCCGATGCCCAACATGGTCAAATGCGTCGCGGAAAGGACGCGCTCGAACGACTGCTCGCCATGCGCGGCGGCCTCGGATTTCAGCTGTTCTAGGCTTTTGCGCGAAAAGAGCGCCACGCTTTCAGGCTAGCACGCGGCTCAGGCGATCACGCTGCGGCAATCAGCGCACACGGCGTTGCACGGGTGTAGTATTTCGACAATCGTGGCGCGGCCCTTCGCACTCCCGAACGTCGGCGATCTCCTGGCGGAGAAGTATCGAGTGCTCCGCGTGATCGCAGACGGCGGTATGGGCGTCGTGTTCGAGGCGCATCACGAGCTGCTCGGCAAAAACGTGGCGCTCAAGTTCCCGCTGCCGGAGCTCGCGCACGTGCCCACGATCGCCGAGCGCTTTTTGGCCGAAGCGCGGCTGTGCGCGCGGATCGAAAACGAACACGTCGTGCGCGTGCTCGACGTGAGCAAACTCGACGGACTGCCGTACATCGTGATGGAGCTCGTGAGCGGGATGAGCCTCGCGAGTCAACTCGGCACGCCGTGGTCGCCAGCGCGCGCGGCAGCCTTCGCCGTTCAAGTGCTGGATGGGCTCGAGGCGGTGCACGCGCTCGGCATCGTGCACCGCGAC
>DATATR010000163.1:0-9638 GCA_036268695.1 Polyangiaceae bacterium
CCTTGGCGACCTTGAACGGCACATCGATCGCGGTCGGCTTTTCGGGCGCTTGTTCGAGCGCCACCTCTTCGATGCCAAACGCAACGATTTGCTCGACTGCATTGCGGAGCTCGCGCACGTTGCCTGGCCAAGAGCGGCGCATCAACCGCTGCAGCATGGCCTCCTCGGGCTCGCTCGTCACCCCTTGCTGCTCCAGGAAGTAGCGCACCAAAAGTGGGATGTCTTCCACGCGTTCACGCAAGGCCGGCATGCGCACGCAAGCGACCGCGAGCCGATAGTAGAGATCCTCGCGAAATACGCCGCGATTCACCTCGCGCCGCAAGTCGCGGTTCGTCGCGGCGATGATGCGCACGTTCACCGGGATCGGTTGTGAGCCGCCGATCGGTTTCACTTCGCGCCGTTCGAGCACACCGAGCAAGCGCGGTTGGAGCTCGATGTCGAGCTCGCCGACTTCGTCGAGGAAGATCGTGCCGCCGTCGGCGTGTACGAATGCGCCGAGCCGCGCGCGGTTCGCGCCGGTGTAGGCGCCGCGCTCGTGCCCGAACAGCTCCGCCTCGAGCAAGGCGCGCGGGATCGAACCGCAGTCGACCACGACGAATGGCCCCGAGCTGCGCGAGCTCGCCTCGTGCACCGCTTCCGCCGCGAGCTCCTTGCCGGTACCGCTTTCACCTTCGAGCAAGAGCGTCGCGTCGCGGCCAGCGACGCGCGCGAGTCGCGAGAACACTGCGCGCATTGCAGCGCTCTCGCCGAGCAAACGTCCGAAGCGACCTTCGGGATGCAAGCCGAGCTCTTCGGCGCCACCGACGACGCTGAACGTGATCTCGGATTCGCCGATGCTGATCCGCGGGTTCTGCGGCAAGTGCACCTCGCGCACGCGAATGCCAGCGACCCTCGTGCCGTTTTTCGAGCCCAAATCACGGAGCACGTAACCATCCTCCTCCGCCGCGACTTCACAATGAATGCGCGACACGAACGGATCGTCGATCACCAAGTCCGCGCGCGGACTGCGACCAATCAACGCTCGCTCTTCACTCGAGACGAGCTCGGAGTTCGAATCCGAACCGCGCTCCACGGCCAAACGAAAGCGCTGTCTGCCGACGCTGCGTTTGGGCTCCGCGCGCAACGTGATCTTCGTGAGCTCATCGTCTGACGTCATGAGTTCTCGATCATTTCTCCCAAACGGGTTTCGAATTGCGAATTAGCGCGCGTCGGCTTTCGCGCGCGCTCCGCCGCACACGACACAGTACACCGTAATTCACTGTGTAATACAGCGTGCAGCGCGTTGCCGAATGCCACGATCTGCACGCGTGGAAACCGTAACGAACAAATTACTCACGCGGTCAATTTCTGTTCGCATGCAGCGCGCGCTCTTGCATCGAAGCAAGGGCAAACTCGATGTTCTCGAACGCGTATCGAACCGAGACCACGCAGCTCGCAAACGCGCGGACGGATCCCGTCACGCCGTTAGTAGACGACGCCGCCGCAATTGCCGGCCTCGGGCACGCAAGCCGGCGAACTCAGATTGGAGACGTCACTGCAGCTGTAGCCGCTCGGACAACGGCCGTTGCCATTGCCGCATGCGCGACTGCAAAAGCGATCATCGCCACGACTCAACGCCACACACGCTTCGCCGGATGCACAATCCGAACGCGCTGCGCACGGGAAGCACAGATCGCCCGTGTCGCCGCCGACCACACCGGGGCCGCCGCCGTTGCCCCCGACCGGCGCGTCCGAAACGCGCACGATCGGATCGGCGAAGTCATCGCCGCAGCCCGTCGGCAGAGCGAGCAGAACAGGGCACAGCGCGAGCATGAAGCCCGGCAAAAGCCTTGCAGAAGCTGCCCGAAACACCGCTCGAGTATAACGGATAAACCCGGCAAAATTCGCTATTTCGTGAAGACTTGAGCCGAAGCCCGCTGGCTGTGACACTACTGTCTTGGAGCGCCTCCGTTGACTCGCGAATCATCCGCCGCCGATCTACTTCGCCTGCCGAATTCCGGTCTGGCTCGGCTGCCTCAACCCGAGTCGGACGAAGCGCTCGTCAGCGCGCTGCGCGACGGACGCGCGGATGCCGCGGCCACATTCTTCGATCGCTACGCGGTGCACGTGCGGCGCGTGCTCGCGCGCGTGCTGGGTCCAGATCCCGATTTGCTCGATCTCGTGCAAGACGTGTTCGTCACCGCGCTCGAATCGATTCACAAACTCGACGAGCCCCGCGCGCTCCGCGCCTGGCTGACGCAGATCGCCGTGTTCAGCGCGCGGACGCGCATTCGTCGGCGCACGCGCTGGCGCTTCTTGCGCTTCGTGCCGAGTGACGAGCTGCCGGATTTACCGCTCGCCGCCATCGACTACGACGGCAGCGAAGCGCTCCGAGCAGTCTATCGCGTGCTCGCGCGGCTCGAAACGGACGATCGCATCGCGTTCGCGCTCCGCTTCATCGAAGGCATGGAGCTCGCGGACGTCGCGAGTTCTTGCCAGGTTTCGCTCGCGACGATCAAGCGGCGCCTGAGCCGCGCGCAGTCGAGCTTTCGCGAAGCCGCCCGCCCGGAGCCCGCGCTCGCCGAATGGCTTGGGGGTGTGCCATGACCGACCTGGCGCGCGAGCTCGCGGCGCTCGGCGAACACGTGCGAGCCGAACAAGATGCCTGGCTCGCAACGGAGCATTCGCTCGGCGCGGTGCGCTCGACGGTCGTGAGCAGAGAGCGCCGCGTGCCGCGCTGGTCCTCCGTGAAGCTCAAGCTCGGCAGCGCGCTCGCGGTCGGAGTAGCCGCCGGCGCGCTGCTCGGTGTCGGTACGCGGCTGCTCTCGCGTCCACCACTTTCGGCGAGCGCCGCCGCGGAGCCGCTCGCGGTGGGCGATTGGATTCGCGTGCGCGATCGGCAAGTACCGCTCGAATTTTCGGACGGCACGTCGATCACGCTCGATCCTGGCGCGCGCGCTCGGCTCGAGGCGATCGACGCGGCGGGCGCGCGCTTGGCGATCGAGACCGGTCATGCCGATGTGAGGGTCGTGCCGGGTCGGGATGGGCGCTGGCGCTTGAACCTCGGACCGTTCGGCGTGGACGTGACCGGCACCCAGTTCGATGTCGGTTGGAACCCGGACAGCGAAGAGCTCTCACTGACGATGCGCGAAGGTAAAGTCACCGTCTCGGGCTGCGTGCTCGGTGACGGCCGTCCGCTGCTCGCCGGTGAGCGACTGACCGCTTCGTGTCGCGAGCGGCGCTTCGAAGTCGTGCACGTCAAACCCGAGCTCGAGACGAGCGCCGCCACGAACTCGGAGCCGAACGGCGCGAACGTGGGGTCGACCCCAGCCATGAACGTGGCGCCAGCGCCGCGCACGGACGGGCCGGCGCAACCCGTGTTCGTGCGCGGGGATGCGCCCACGCTGGACTCTTGGCAAGCGCTGGCGCGGGCCGGCAAATACAAGCTGGCGCTCACAGCGGCCAATAACGTCGGTTTCGACAACGAAGTGGCCAAAGTCAGCGCCGAGGATCTCTCGCTCTTGGCCGATACGGCCCGCTTCGGTGGCAATGTGGATGAATCGATCCGGGCATATCTGAATTTGCGCCGGCGCTTTCCGCACACGGGCCTCGCCGCCAACGCCGCGTTCGCGATCGGGCGCATGGAGTTCGATCAGCACGGAGCATTCGCCGAAGCCGAGCGCTGGTTCGCCAATTATCTTGCCGAACAACCGCGCGGCCCACTCGCGCGCGAGGCACTGGGCAGAAGGATGGAAGCCTTGGATCGCTCGGGGAATCTCGACGTCGCGCGCGCGGTCGCGGCGAGCTATCAAAAGCACTATCCGCGTGGACCACACATCCACCTCGCCGAGCGCTTACTCGCAACGCCGTGACGCGAGGCGCATAGCGATTTTCGTCGCCTTTGGTCAATAGCGTGGCCCGATTCGGGAGCCCGCAAAATTCTCGGTCCGCCGCGCTGACAGGCGCGATAGGCTTTGCGCTCGGTGCCGCGCCTCGCGATCATTTCCGGGCTTCTGTGCGGCGCTGCGCTGGTCGTCACGAAAAGCGCACGCGCGCAGAGTCCGGATGCAAACGAGCCGGCGACGGCGCAGGTTCCGTCGTCGCTCGCAGAGCCGAGGCAGGCTGCGGCGCTCGATGGCAACCGCGTGATCGTCCTGGTACCGGATCCAGAACGACCTGCACTCGCTGCGCGCCTTCACGCCGAGCTCGACGATCTCGGCTTCGCGGTCGAAGAAGCGCCGTCCGATTTGACGCCCGACGCGTTCGACGCTTTCACCGACGGCGCGCGCGTCGTCGCCCTGGTGCGCATCGACGAAGCGACGCAAGCGATCGAATTTCGCGTGCGCGCGCCGCGCACGGGTGAGCTCTCGCTCGATCGCGTGCCGATTCGTCCGCGCCGAGCTGACGTCGCCGCGGTGGCTACGGTCGAGCTCTTGCGCGCGCGCCTGATCAAGCTCGGCTTGCTCGAGCCTCCGCCACCGCCACCGGCTCCACTGCCAGCACCTGCACTGCCACCGCCCACGCCTCGCTTCGCGAGCCTGACGATGGACGTCAACGCCGGCGCTTGGTACAGCGCGGGCGGCCTCGGCGTGAGCCCCACGCTCGCCGCCGGTCTTCGGCTACATCCGCTGCGCTGGCTCGCCGTCGGCGCAGTCGGCGCGTTCGAGCCACAAACTGCGGATTTCAGCGCGAGCGAGGGCGTGATGCACTCGCGCGCGATGCTCGTCGGCGTGATGACCGACTTTGGCTTCAACGGACCGCGCGTGAGCTTCGAGCTCGGCGGCGGAGTCGCGCTCAGCATGCTCTGGCTCGAGGGCGACGCGGGCTCGCCGTACGCCGGCCGCGACACGCACAACTACGGCGTCGCGCCGCTCGGACGCGCGAGCCTCGGCTTTCGCTTGGCTGGCCCGGTCAGTCTGCGCACGCAGTTACTCGGCGGCGTAACGAGTCCGCGCGTGGCCGTGCGCTTCGCCGATCGCACCGTCGCGCATTGGGGCCGACCCTTCGCGCTGACCCTGATCGGACTCGAATTCGGATTCTGATTTCCGCGTTGCGTCGAACACTCGAGTTCTCGGAAACATCCCGAGACACCGTATTTCAGTTTATTTGATGCTGCCCGCCACACATACTCTTTGCGAGGACGTGACGAGTCCGTAGCGAGCCGCTAGCTATCTTGGCCGCCCCACTCGAAGCGCCCGCGAGCGGCGCCATCGCCTCGAAATTCGATAGGAAGCCGGGCCGGCTCGCCAACGGCATTTTCGCAGCCTTGCTCGCAATTGGCACCGTTTACGCCGGCTCGCAGCTCGTTGCGATCTGAGCGCGACGCACCTGACGTCGATTTTTCCGTACATCATCCTCGGCGTTGCGCTGATGGTCGCGCTCGCGTTCGAGTTCGTTGAACGGCTTCACGATACGGCCACTGATGGCTTGGGTGCTCACCCTGCCCGTCTCGATCGCGCTCTCGGCCAGCTTGGCTGTTCTGCCGTTTGATCTGAAGCAGCGCTCCGCGACGCCGAAGGCTGTGACGGCCTTCGGCTTGGCGCGTGACCATCAATAAAAAAATAAACGCGGCACATGCGGCGTGGCGCGCGTGCTCGGAGCCGCGTGTTTGAGCCGCGCGCGTGCGGCCGCGACACTTTCTTCTCGCACAGCTCTTTTGCGCAAAAGCTGCAAAATGGCGCTTCCGCGAGAAAATGTGAATGGCGCTTCGTGGTTCGAGTTCTTGGGCAAAGTGGATCGGACACGGCGCATTCGCGCTCGTTTCTTTCGTGTGCGCGGCGAGCGGTTGCCACAGCAGTGACTCGGGCAGCGAAATCGAAAGCGCGAGCGGCAGCGGCAGCGGCGGCTCGGACGCGGGCACGTCGCTCGTGCTCGGCGAGCCAGACGCGGCCGCGGCGGGGCAAGCCGGCGCGGTGAGCTCGGGGCCGGGCGCGTGCACGGAGCTCGCCGGCCTCGGTGATTGCGGCACGACCACGATTCAAGCGCAATATGACAGCGCGAACATCCTGCTCGTGATCGACAAGTCGGGCAGCATGACCGATCAGCCCGATGGCTTCGATCTGGACAAGTGGGACGCGCTCAAAACCGCGCTCGCGGCGTCCTTGAATAATTCGATCGGCGAGATCAACTTTGGGCTCGTTTTGTACCCGTTTGCGAGCGACCACACGATCCCGCTCGAGTGTGACACGGGCTGCTGCGATGTCGCGAGCGGCACCGCTGCGGTGAATGTGCCGATTCAAGCGGGCGCGAGCGGCGTCGATCAGATCCTCGGCGCGCTCGACGCGACTTCGCCGGGCGGCGGCACACCCACGGCTGCCGCGCTCGAAAGCGCGTTCGAATACTTCCAAAGCCCGGACGGCATGAAGCTCACCGGTCAAAAATTCGTGCTGCTCGCAACCGACGGCGGCCCGAACTGCAACATCGACAACACGTGCGATGAAGCGCACTGCACGCCGAACTTGGACGGCCAGTGCCCGAGCGGCAATTGCTGCAGCTTGGACGGGCAATATTGTCTCGACGATGCCGCGGTGGTCGCGCAGATCGCAGCGCTGAAAAGTGCCGGCGTGTCCACGTTCGTGGTCGGTATTCCGGGCACCGAACAGTATTCGCAGTATCTCGATCAATTCGCCGCGGCAGGCGGCGTGACGAACCCGAACGCGCCACCTTCGTACTACGCGGTTTCGGCGATGGGCGGCGTGCAAGGCTTGGTCGACACGTTCACCAGCATCACCACGCACTTGGTCCGAAGCTGCGACGTCGCACTGCAAAACACGCCGATGAACCTCGACTTGGTCAACGTCGCGGTCGATTGCCAAATCGTGCCGTACGCGGGCGGCGCGGGTTGGTCGGTCACCGGCGCGGATCAAACCACGCTCGAACTCGCGGGCGACGCTTGCAAATCGATTCAAACGAACGGCGCTCAACGCGTGGATGTGGTCTACGGCTGCCCCACGGTGCGCTGAGACTAGCGGCAATTGTCACGGAGGCTCGTATTCATCATGCAGCGTTTCACTCGCATTTCTTCTGCCGGCGCGCTCGCCGCGCTCGGGCTCGGGCTCGGGCTGATCGCTTCGGCGTGTAGCAGCGACAAAGCAGACGACAGCGGCTCCGGTAATCTCGCCGGGGCCGCGAACGGCAATGCCGGTCACGGCGGCGGCACGAGCGCGAGCGGCGGCTCTTCGACTTCGAGCGCGGGCAACGCGAGCGGCGGCACGAGCGCGAGCGGCGTGAGCGGATCGACCAGCTCGGGCGCCGGCACGAGCGGCGTGATCTCGACCGCTGCGTGTCCGGGTTTGCCGTTCGACGGCGCGGCCGGCGAAAGCGACGGCGCGGGCGGCGAAGCTGGAGCGAACGGCGGCGCGTGCACCGGCGTCTCGACCGAAGCCGAATCGGTGCCGGTCGACATGTTCATCATGATGGACCGTTCGCAATCGATGGGCTTCACCTTGCCGAACAGCACGATGACGCGCTGGGACGCGCTCAAAGCCGCGGTGCAGTCGTTCGTTTCCGATCCGAGCGCGGCGAACATCGGCGGCGGGCTCGGTTTCTTCAGCGCGAGCGGCGGCGGCGACGACACGCTCGACTGCAACGTCGCGAACTATGCGAAGCCGACGGTCGCGATCGGCCCGCTTTCGACGACCGGCTCCGAAATGGTGAGCGCGATCGATCAAACGCCGCCGGCCGGGCTCACTCCGACGATCCCAGCATTGCAAGGTGCCTTGCAATACGCCGCGAGTTGGGCGACCGCGCACGTCGGACGCGCGACGATCGTGGTGCTGGTCACGGACGGCTACCCCACGCAGTGCGGCGCTGCCCCGGATCAAGTCGCCGCCGCCGCGCAAGTCGGCTACAGCGGGACGCCGTCGATCAAGACGTACGTGATCGGCGTGGGCGACGTCGCCAAATTCAACTTGGACAACTACGCGCAAGCCGGCGGCACCGTGAGCGCGTTTTTGACCGACGAATCGGACGTGAGCAATACGTTTTTGCACGCTCTACTCAACATCACGGATTCGAAGCTCGCCTGCGAATATGCGATCCCGGCCGCACCGAGCGCGGACATGCAAATCGATCCGAACAAGGTCCAGATCGTGTACACACCAGCTTCCGGCGAGCCGCTCGAAGTGCCGAAAGTGACCAGCCTCGACGGTTGCGCCAACTCGCCGAATGGCGGCTGGTACTACGACAATCCAGCAGCGCCGACCAAGATCTCCGTTTGCCCGTGCACCTGCACCAGCTTCGGCGCAGGCCGAGTCGATGTGAGATTGGGCTGCGCGCCGCGGATTAGTTTGCGCTGAGCTTCACTTGACGGGCACGACTTGGCTCGCCGTGCAGCCGAATACCAATTGCACGTGCGCGCCGGTGTCGCCCTTGATCTCACTGCAGCTTTGGGGACAGAGCACGATCTTGTCCGCGCCGCTGAATTGCCAGCCTTCCGTGCAGGTGCCGGTGTTGTCCGGCAAGATCAGCTTGGACGTGCCGTCGCTCGCGGTGACGATCAGATTCGTCTCGTCCGGATTGATGGTTTGCCCAGCGGGCGGCGCCGGGATCGTGAACGTGCACGAGTCGACGACTTGGCCCGCGATCGAAGCGAGACCGGCGTTGAGCGCTGCGCTGAAATCCGGCGCTTGGGTCATGTCGAGGTGGCAGAAATTCGGCCCCGTATCCACGCACCCGGGCGTCGCCGTGCCGCCCGCTCGAGCTGCGGCGGAGAGCCATGGACGCATATCCATGCCGCCCTGCGACGACATTTCGCTGCCCGGCGAACCGATCACGAACGTCTTGACGCCCATCGCGTCTGCGCTCGCCACCTCGTCGATGATGGGCTGAGTCGGTGCATCCATCACCGTACCGCCACCGCCGCGTCGTCCGCCGGTGTCGGCGATGCCGTTGATGCAGCCGAGCGACATCGTCGGCGCGCCGTCGGTGATCAGCAGCATGAATTTGTTGGCCGAGGTCATGTACGCATCGAGGCCGTTTTTGAGCGCGTAATCGTAGGCGTCGGCCGTGGGCGTGTAGCTCTGCGGCTTGATCGCTTGAAGCGAGCTGTCGATCACCGTGCGCTGCATCGAACCGGCCGCGCCGAGCACGGCCATTGGCACCATCGTCTTGGTGTTCACGCAGGCGGAAACGTCCCGCGCGGTCGTGCCATTGCCGGTGTCTTCGTTCGGGAAGTAGAGTGCGCCGAGCGAGACCGACGCCGGCAAATTGGCGATTGCGCTCGTGAGCGCGTCGCGCGTTACGACCCATTTGCTGTTTTTGCTGCCCGGCGCCGGATCGTCCATCGAGCCGCTCGTGTCGATCACGAGCATCAGCGCGGCGGGCAGATTCTCGCCTTCCGCGCTCCAGCCGGTGCACGCGGCTTGCGTGATGTCCGTGACTTGGGCTGCGGTGAGCGCGACCGAGCCGCCGTCGTGGCTGCCGCTCAGCATATTGCCCGCGTCACTGTCTCCGACGGTGATGTTCGGCTGCATGCCGTTGGTGTTCGTGTTGCTGCCGTCGCCACCGTTCACCTGGGAGTCTTTCGACGAACCGCAGGCCATCGGCAAAAACGCGAGCGTGACCACCGAAATCGCGAGCGGGGCATACTTGAGCATCCTGTTTATCCTTCGGGCGCAACCGGGGGCGAAGCCCACGGAGATCCATTCCTCAACCGTGAA
>DATATR010000164.1:0-8465 GCA_036268695.1 Polyangiaceae bacterium
AAAAGACCTGGCCGCCGCGGGAGAGCTCGCGTTCGATCGCTTCTTTGATCATGCCCGGATCGAACTGCGAAACGACGGTGCGAATCGCGCGTCGATCGACCGGCGGCGTGGTGATGATGGACATGTCGCGCAAGCCGCCGACGGCGAGCTGCAGCGTGCGCGGGATTGGCGTCGCGCTGAGCGTGAGCACGTCGACCGATGTGCGCATTTGTTTGATTCGTTCCTTGTGTGTCACGCCGAAGCGTTGCTCCTCGTCGACTACGAGCAAGCCAAGCCGCTTGAAGTGCACATCCTTCGAGAGCAAGCGATGCGTGCCGATCACCACGTCGACGCTGCCCTCCTTCAATCCCTTCAGCGTATCCTGCTGCTCGGCTTTGGATTCGAAGCGACTCAGCGCGCGTACGGTCAGCGGATAGCCGGAAAAACGGGCGGAAAACGTGTTGAAATGCTGCTGCGCGAGCACCGTCGTCGGGCACAAGAGCGCGACTTGGCGACCCGCCATCGCATTGTAAAACGCCGCGCGCAGCGCGACTTCGGTCTTGCCGAAGCCGACGTCACCACAGACCAAACGATCCATGACTCGCTCGTTTTGAATGTCTCGCAGCACGTCGGCGATCGCCGTGGCTTGGTCGCGTGTTTCTTCGAACGGAAAGCTCGCTTCGAAGGTTCGGTATTCGTCGTCGGGCGATGCGAGGGGATCTTTTTTCAGGGCCGCGCGTTCGGCATAAAGCTTCAAGAGCTCATCGGCCATTTGGCGCACGCGGCGCTCGACCCGCTGCTTGGTTTTGCTGAATGTTTGCCCGCCCAGCCGATCGAGCTTCGGCGCGGTGTCGCCGCCCGCATATTTCTCGATTTGGTTCAGGCGATAAACCGGCAAAAACAGCTTGTCGCCGCCGGCATATTCGACGACCAGCAGATCCACGTGCACGGCGCCGATCGCGCGCCGCTCGAGGCCTAGATATTTGCCCACGCCGTGATCGACGTGGACCACGTAGTCCCCGACGCTGAGCGCGCGCAAATCCTGAAGTAGCGCCCGCGCCGAGCGCTTTTTCTCGACCGGCCGGTGCGCGCGCGCGCCGAAGATCTCTTCTTCGGTGATCAGTGCGAAGCCCTCGGCGGGAGCGAGCACGCCGCGGTTCAAACTGGTCGTAACGATGCGCACCTGAGCGGCGTCGGTCGCATCCTGATCCGAGCGCCAGACCCGGACACGCACGCCGCGATGCGAAAGGAGCGCGGCGAGCCGCTCGGCTTGAGTCTCCGTTCGCGCGCTGATCACGATTTCGAGTCCGGCGTCGCGGTAAGCGCGAATGCGTTCGACCAATGGTTCGAGCGCACCTTGCTTGCCGTGCTCGCTGCGGGCGTTTTTGACCGCGCGAGACAAGTCCGAAAGATCGGCACAAGCGAGCGTCGGCGCGTCAGGCGGCGCGCTTTCCAGAGTTTCGAGCACACTTTCGCTCGCTGGTCCGGCGACGGCCGTGCGATGTAGCCCGATCAGCGCGTGCTTGCCGAGGCGCTGCTCGAGCTCGCTTTCGTCGAGGTAGAGTTCGCGCACTGGAAAATGCGGCGTACCGCGACGCGCGGCCTCGCCCTCGAGCGCGCGTTCGAATTCGCTCCGCACGGCGCGCACGACCGCGCTCGGATCGTCGACAATGAAAACCGCGTTCGGCGCGAGATAGTCGAACACCGTCTCGAGCTCGAAGAACGCGGGCAGGTAGCCGTCGCTGCCGAAGAACGCGCGCCCCGTCGCGAGATCGTCGATCAAGGCACGAGTCTTGGTGGAAGGAAAATTCACGGCGTCGCAGAGCGAGCGCAACAGCTCCCTCGCGCGCGCTTCGGTTTCCCCATTCACGATCGCGTCGCGCGCCGGCGGAACAACGACGCGATCCACCGACCCGAGCGTGCGCTGATCGTCCGGGTCGAATGTGCGCAGCGACGAGATCAAATCCCCATATAAATCGACGCGAATCGGCAGCGGCAATTGGCCCGGCCAAACATCGAGCAAACCGCCGCGCAAGGCGTAGCTGCCGGGATCCTCCACGACCGGTACGCGCAGATAGCCCGACGCAGTCAGCTTTTGTGAGAGCGCCACGACGTCGAGCTCGTGTTCGACGATCAACTCGATGGTCGCGTCGCGAAGGGCGCGCCGCGGCGGCACGCGGCGCACGAGCGCACTCGCGCTGAGCACGAGCTGCGAACGCTCTGGCTTCGACAAGAGTTCGTAAAGCGTCGCAGTGCGCAACATCGCTGCGCGGCGATCGCCGTGCGTTTCCGCGTAGGGCGTCGATTCCGCTGGCGTTAGCAGGAGCGGCACCGCGAGGTCGAGCTTCGGGAAGCGCGCGAGCGCGAGTCCGCGCGTGAGTGCCGCGAGATCGCCCGCGGCTTGCTGCGCGATTTCGTTGCTTGCCGCGACGTACACGACCTGGCGTGCACCCTGGCTCGAGAGCGCGTGACCGACGAGCGCGGCCGCACTACCCGCGGCACCGACCATGCTCTCGACGCCGGAGCTCGAGCCGGCGCGACGAGCCGCGTCGGCAGCCGTGAAGATAGGTCGATCTTCCGGCAACCGAGGAACGAACTCGGATGCCTCGAAGTTCAGCTCGGTCGACATGCGGCGCGCATTCTTACTCCGAAGTTAAGCCGCGCAGCACGTAGATCAACTGATTGCGAGCGAGCAGCACGTAGGGTCCGCTCGCGTGCTCACCGAGGTAGCGCCGATATGCCACCGCCGAGCCTTCGACTTCGCCCATTTGATAGAGCAAAAAACCGCGCGCCACGGCCTCCGGGTATTCGGGATCCTTTCGCGAAAGTGCGGCGACGACGCGCAAACGCGCCGCCGCGCCGTCGTTCGCGTCGTCCGGCCGCGCGCTTGGCTGTGGATGCCGCAGTAGAAAGCCGTAATACATGCGCCAATCGTTGAGCGACGGAGCAAACGGGAACACGGTGCGCCGCCCGATCAAATCCACCCAACGCAAATGGAACAGCACGCGCAGCGTCGATTCGTCGATCAGCAGATGTCGCCGCGAGTCGAGCCAGCCGTTCCTTTGCGCGCTCACGACGAAGTCGCCGCCGAGCTCGTCGAGGTCCGTGCTGGCTTTGCCATCGCGTGCGAATTGCCGGAGCGCGCGCAGGAAGTACTCGGTTTGCACCGCGCGCAGACGCAAGAGCAGCGGCACCTGCACGGCGCCAGAAGCCGCTAGCATCCTTGTGTTGAGCTCGTCACGCTCTGCCGCTGCGTCCTCTCCGCGTGCCTTTGCTCGACCGAAACGCCGGATTGCTTCGCCGACGCTGCGGATCTCGAACGGCAATCGTTCACGTTCGGTTCGCGCGGCAAGCGCGCGTTCATCCTCGGCGCTTCGACGCGCTTCGGCTCGATCGATCTTCGGCACTGGCAGCGCCGTTGGCGTGCTCGCGCGCGGCAACGCAAGAAGCGCAAACGTCAAGACCATCCCGACGGTAACGAGACCGAGCTCGTAGCCGGCGAAGTGGCGACGGAAACCGCCGCGATCTCGCTGCGGCGGAGCGTTCCCGACGGGCTCCTTGACAATCCCAGCGTCCCATTTCATGGGTGTGCTTAGGGCTTCAGGAGCGTCGATCCGGCCCGTGGAGTCAGTAGTGGAAGACAAGCGAGTTCATCCCAGAGTCAACGTGGACAGCGAGGTATCGTGCGAGCGACGCAACGGCGCGGCGTTCACGGGGATGGCTCGGGACATCAGCATCGGCGGCATGTTCGTCGAGTCCGGTGAAATTCTGCCGTTCGGGACCGAGCTTACCATCGCCGTTCGCTTGCCTGGCACGAAAGCGGATTTGCGGCTCCCGGCCATCGTGCGCTGGGCGAAGCCGAGCGGTTTCGGCGTGCAATTCGGTTCGCTCGGCGCACGCGAAACTCACGCGATCAGCCAATTGCTCAAGCGCTGAGTCGCCCGGAAAATTCATTCATGAGCTCGGTTCCGTCGTCGCCCGACGCATTTTTCTCGAACTACATTCCCGCCCGCTTCGCCGAGCTCCATGGCTTCGAGCAGGCGAGCTCCGCCGGCAGCGTGCTGTTCGTGGTCCCCGGCGAGGGACAATGGGCGTACCGCCTCGAGCGCGGAAAGCTATCGATCGCGCCGAGCGCAGGCGCGGACAACATCGTCACGATCACGATTCCGAGCGAGAGCTTCGCGCCGATCGTCGTTTTCGCTGCCGAGCGCCTGGCGGGCGAGCCCTTGTCTGCCGAGCGCCAACTGCTTGCATTTCGCGCACTCACGCTAGATGCCGAGCGCGCCGCGCTGATCCGCGTCGTGACGGGCACGATCGCCTTCAGCGTCGTCGAAGGCAACACAGCGCACAACCTCTACGTTACTCCCGGATCCGGCAAGCCGAACTTGGCGCAGCCTGAATGTGAAATCGCGTGCGAGGCCGATGCTTTTTGGGGTTTGCAGAGCGGCGCGCAGAACCCGTTCGAACTGCTCATGAGCGGCAAGCTGCGCATCAGCGGTGACGCGCAAATCCCAATGGCGTTGAGCTCGCTCTTCGTCTGATCAGGGCGAACCCGGCACTGGGGGCAGTGCCGCCCACGCGAGCGACTCGCCCTCTTGCGTCGAGATCTGCTGCGCCTTCCAACTCTTCAGCGACATGAGCCAGATACCGGGGCTCTTGTTGCGGTTCGAAAAGAAGGCCACGAGGCGCCCATCAGGGCTACACGTCGGGTAGCTGTTCGAGCCTTGATTTTGGGTTAGACGCGCCAAATTTTGGCCCTTTTCAGCGGCAATCACCAAATCCTGTCGATTGCCGCCGACAGCGACGGAGTAGATCAGCTTCACGCCGTCTTCGGTGTCGCAGAATGTCGGCGACGCGGCAGTAAACCCGGGGGGTGAAATCGGTTTGCCGTCCATCCAAATGCGTTGTGAGCCCTGTTTGGGATCCCCACCGACCCAAGCGAGCTTTCCGGAAGGGCTCCAAGCAGGCTTTGTCGCAAGCTCGCTCGTCGACACCTTTTTCATCTCGCTGCCGTCCGGATTGCCGACATAGATCGCGCTCTTGCTGTCCTCGCTGACGGCGACGGCGAGCTTCGTGCGATCTTTATTGAACGCGACGCTGTAGATCGAAGTCTTGAACGGCAAGTGAATGGCTTTGCTTGCACCTTGCGCGTAGTCCATCAACGTGAACGGCGCGTAGTTGTGGCTGATGCTGTAGTAGATCTGCCCCGGCGGCCCGAACGCGGGGGCGATCGCGGTGTCGTTCGGATCGGTCAGCGGCGAGAGACCGTTGCCGTCGGCGTCCATCCGGAAAATACGCCGATTTTGCACCCATTTTCCGGAGAAGGTGAGCTCGCTCGCGAAGCTTCCAGGGCGGCCAGTGAGCGCACCGAGCAGGGCATCGGTGATGCGATGGGCCGTCACGCGCGCGTCGCTTTTGTTCACGACGATGGTCTTTTGATAGACGGGCTGCTTTCCTACGTTCAAGAAGTACGCAATGCCGAGCACGGAGATGTGCGTCGCATCTTTCTTCTGCGCGGCGACTTTGACGATCGCTTCTGCGCCGAGTTTCTGCCAAGCGTCGACGTCGATTGGATCGTCGAAACCATAGAGCCCCTGCGGCGCCTTATTGTCTGGAATGACGTCGAACAGCCCGGTGAGCTCGAAGTCGTGCCGCACCACGCCGCGCACGATCACGTCTTCGAGATCCGGCGAAAGCGAAGGCAAGATCGCGATCTTCGGCAAGCGCTCTTGCGAAACGCCCGTCACGACGAACTCGCCCAGCGCGACTTCGTTCGGCGGTTCGCCGGACGAAGCAGGTGCCGGCGCAGGCGCGTCTGCCGCGGCATTTGCGGCAAATAACAGCAGTGAAAGCGTGACGGCGATTACTCGCATGGGGCTTCCTTTCCAGACAACGTCGGCGTGATCGTCGTTTGTGGCGTGAGATCCGGGTAAAGCGGTGGCGGCGGCGGAAGCTGCTGGCCGACCAACGAGTCGAGCGTCGCCTTCACTTTGGCATCGAAGTCGGCGTTGTTGCTCGGCCGACCAACGCTGTAGCCGGTAATCGTGCGATCCGGGCCAACCGTCACCGCTGCGCTGGACGAGAGTCCGTGCACGACCGCGCACGGAAGATCGGTCGGCGGGTGAAAGCGAACCTGAAACCACCCGATCAGCTTTGCGCGGTAGAGATCGCTGGCGCGTGCCTTGAGCGGATCGGTCTCCGTGCCTTGCTTTACGCCATCGGCCGCGCCTTCGGTGGGCGCATTCGGCTCTTCCTTCGGCGCGGCCGCGTCAGTCAGCTTTTGATCGACTTCTTTCGCGATTGCCGCGTCGGGCGGCGGCGCCGCGGCATCCGCAGTCGCGACCGGCGCGGTCGGAATTGCTGCCGGTGTTTTTTCCGCTTTGGGCGAAGGTGCGCTCTTTTCCTCGAAGCGCTGCACCGGAGCCTGCTTGGTCCACATGTCCGGCAGCTTCATCTTCACGTGTTTGCTGCCGAGCTTGAGCAGCGGCAGATCGTCCAACACGGGCTTTACCGCGATCGGAATCTCCTCTGGTTGTGGCGCTTCGTGGGCGATGATTTTTGCGCGGTTCTGCCCGACCGCGAAGAACAACGTGAAGAGGCAAGCCTCGACGGCGAACGCCAGTATTCCTGCGCGCGCGAACTCACCCGCTAGAAATACGCGCGCTGCCACGCTCAGGGCGCCTTTGCGCCGGACTTCTTTTTGTCGTCCGGCGCGTCGGTGTCAGGTTCGATTTCGGGTTCGACCAACAAATTGAGGGACTCGACGCCGCTATTGCGCGCGGCCGCCACGACCGTCGCAACGATGCCGTAACGCGCGTCCTTGTCCGCGCGGATGTAGAGCTCGCGCTCTTTTTGCACGCGCGCGTTGTCCTTCAGTGCTTGATCGACGTGGCTCGTCACGTCTTCCTCGCCGAACAGTACTTTTTCGTCCTTCGTGATGGTGACGAGCAAGCGCGCATCTTTCACTGGGGTTTGCGCCGCGTGTACCTCGGGCAGGTTGATCCGAAGCCCGGTCGTGAGCAGCGGCGCCGTGACCATGAACACGATCACCAAAACCAGCATCACGTCGACGAGCGGCGTGATGTTGATGTCGCGAAATCCGCCGCCGCGACGGCCTTTGCGAGCGGCACCCATCGCCATGGTTCAGCCTCGGCCGCGTGTGAGCGGCACTGCGTCGCTCGGATCGGCGACCAAGGTCTCGACCCAAACTTCGGCGGAAGCATTGAGCTCGTCGAGCAAGTCGCCGATCCGCTTGTCGACGTAATTGATGCTGATTGTGGCTGGAATCGCGGCGAGCAAGCCAACCGCCGTCGCGATCAGCGCTTCACCGATAGCGGGCGCGACGACTGGCAAGGACGCGCTCTTTTCGACGCCAATGCGCACGAAGGCCTCCATGATGCCCCAGACGGTGCCGAACAAACCGATGAACGGCGCAGCCGAGGCAATGCTCGAGAGCGTCGGCATCAGCGCCATCGTGCGCTGCTGTTCGCTCGCGATCGCGCGGCGCGCAACCGCCAGCAACAGCTCGGAAGTGAGGTGGCGCTGGTGGTGGCGCTTGGCCAGTTCGAGCACGACGCGCGCGCCGGGCGCACTTTTGTGCTGAATCGCCAGCGCAATCAAATCCGAAGAACGCTCGACGCCGGTGGCGGCTTTTTCGAACGCGCGATGCGTGCTCGTCAGCCGCCCGATTTGGGCGGTCTTCAAAAACCAGATCATCCACACGAGTAGCGAAGCGCTGCCCAAAATCAAAAGCACGGCCCAAACCACGCCAGAGGCGTTGACGACCAACCCGATTAAATCGAGTCCTTTGGGATCGGCAGCAAGGGCTGTGAAGGCGGGCGTGATTAAAGTCGACTGCATCTGTCTCTCGATCGGCGTGGCTTCATTCGGCCTTCGGCGCCCGCAGCGCGCGGGCGCCAGTTTCTCAAGCTTTTTTTAGTGCCCCAAAACGACGTCTACACGCCGATCCTTGGCCCACGAGGCCTCATCGGTGCCGGTGGCGTCGAGTTTGCCGCGCGAAGTCGTCGCGATCTTGTCCGCGCTGAGGCCTTCGGCGGCGATTGCGCTCTTCACGTTGTCTGCGCGACGGCCGCCGAGCACCATATTGTACTCCTCGTCGCCACGCGGATCGGCGTGCCCGACGAGTCGGAGCTCGCGACCTTTGAGCGGCCCCGTCGAGAAGCAATCAGCGAGCTTCTTCAGAACGGTCTTGTCTTGCGCGCGAATGTTCGCGGAGTCGAAAGCGAAGTACGCTTCCGCATCCGTGATGCCGCACGCCTTACGAATCTCGTCAGAGATGTTGATGTTCGATTGAGTTGGGACATCGCCCGCCTTCTCAGCTGGGGGCGGCGGAGCCGGAGCCGCGGTCGGCGCCGCTGTGGCCGTGGGCACTTGCGGCGGTGGTTTCTGGTCCGAGCCGCAGCCAGCGACGACAGAGGAGAGGAACAGGATTGCTGCGACGTATTTCATGATTGCTCCTTGGCGCG
>DATATR010000165.1:0-32396 GCA_036268695.1 Polyangiaceae bacterium
TCGTGCACCGCGACGTCAAGCCGGAGAACGTGCTCGTGGTCGAGACCTCGCGCGGTCCGATCTTGAAGCTGATCGATTTCGGCATCGCCAAGGATTCGATCGCGCGCGAAGCGATGCGCCGGCTGACTCACGCGGGCGCCGTGCTCGGCACGCCCGCATACATGGCACCCGAACAGATCCGCGATTCGTCGCACGCGGGGAGCAGCGTCGATCTGTATTCCGCGGGGATTTTGCTGTTCGAAATGTTGGCCGGCGTCTCGCCGTTCACGGGCGATACGGTCGACGCGCTGACCACGCAAGCGCTCACTGGGCAGCTGCGCTCGCTCACGGAGCTCGCGCCCGCGACACCACCCGGGCTCGTCGGGATTGTCGCGCGCGCGACCGCGCTCCATGCCGCAGATCGCTTTGCGAACGCCGCCGAATTCCGAGCCGCGCTCGTGCCGTTTGCCGCGAGCGATCGAGCAGCGCCACTCAAAACGCAACTCGCCGACGCGATCGAACCGCAAACGCAAACGCGCACCGCGCTCGGCGAACCCCCGAGCATGAGTTACGCTGCCGCGCCGTATGCGCCCGCGCCACAGCCGTATCGCACCGAACAGCTCACGCCATTTCACTCCGCAGAGCCCGCGCCGTATCGCACCGAACAACTCACGCCCTTTCATGCCGGAGAGCCCGCGCCCGCGGCGCAAGCGCCGCGCACCGAGCTCTTTACGCCGCAGCAATTTTCGCCGCCAGCGCCGGAGCTCACGCCCGCGCCACCTTTCGCCGTTACGCCGGCATATCTCGCGCCTGCGCCAGATACCTCGAACGCCGGCGCATCGGCGGCAAATCGCGCGCGCGTCTTCGCCATCGTCGCGCTCGGCGCGATCCTGCTCGGCGGCAGCGCGCTTGCGATCGTCGCCATCGTCCATGCGCATCAAAAGAGCGATAGCTCAGCGCCGCCGATCTTGAGCGCGCCACCGATCACGACCATCGCGCCGCTCGATACCGAAGCGCCACCACCCGACGCAGGACCCGTCGCGTCCGCCAAGCGCGTCGAACCGCGCGTCGTAGTCACGCCGAAGACGGCGCCCGCCGAAGACGTCAATGAGGCACTCGCCGAAGACGCCCGGCGTCTGCGCGCGTGCAATACCGACGGCGAGGCGCGCCAAGTCGTGTGCGAAGATCGCATCGCCGACAACGGCAGCGTCGAGACCGCGAGCATCGTCAGCAGCAACGCGTCCGCGCCGGTGACGAGCTGCGTGCTCAGCGAGTGTCGCTCGCTGCAGTTCCCACCGCACGAAGGCGCGGCCGAGGTCGCGCGCGTGCCCGTCGAGCTGCCCGCGGCGGAACCCGAGCCGTTTCGTCGCGAAGGCGAACCCGGGCAGCATCAACATCGGCATCATCGGCCGTTCGAGTAGGTGCTACGGCATTTCCGCAATCAGGCCTGCGCTTCTGGCAGTGGAAATTGCAATTTTGACAGATCCGACGCTAGTTTCGCCGCGCAATCCCGAGCAAAATTGGAACAGCGAATGGCTTTTCAACGTCTACGCCGAACCATCCTAGCCTGTGCACTGGCTTGCAGCTCGGGCCTCATCGCGTGCGGCGGCGGCGATGGCGGAAGCAGCCCCAGCGCCGGAACTCAAACCGGCGACGAAGGCGACGTCTCGACGCCGGGCGTGAGCTGCGCGCCGGCTTGCGCTAGCGGCGGAACTTGCTGCGCGCGAAAGTGCGTCGACGAGGGTACTGACGTGAGCAATTGCGGCAAGTGCGGCAATCAGTGCGCGAGCGGAGCCACGTGCGTCCAAGGCGCGTGCACGACGCCGCCCGCACAGTGATTTTGGGGGTTCGAACGCGGGGCGACTCAGCGCGACGGAGCGCCGTCCCATTCGAACAGCTGGACCGTGAGCAAGCCCGCGACTTCCGACGGTGAAGACGCAGCAACGATCGCGCGCGCTTCGCGAAAGTATTGTTGACCGAGCTCGCGAATGCGCTCGAAGTCCGCGCGCGAAACGGCGAACACGTTGTACGCGAATAGATCGCGCGCTCCTGGCGCGGCCAAGCGCTCCGTGCCCACGTTCGCCCAATGCCTGCGGAGCGCCAACGACGCGTGCGGACGGCCGCGCGTGTCGATCGTGAGCGCGCGGAGCGCCCGATATTTCCCGCGCTTTTCCGCGATCAGTCCGGCGCGTTCGAGCCCGGAGAGCGCGCGCTCGACCGAAGGCACGGCGATCCTGAGCCGCTCGGACAGGAACTTCGCCGTAGCCTCTTTGCTCTCGACGTAAGCGCTGGTTTCGAGCATCGCGAGCACCGCGCTCGTCCAGGGTTCGGAAAAGGCGAGTTCGCGCGATGCTTCGAGCTCTGCGTGAACGCGCGCCGCGCTCGGCACTTGTTCGATCTCGACCAGCGCGGCCACGAAGTCGGTGACTCTGCCGGTCATCACGTCCACGAGCAGCAAGAAATCATCGAGCTTGAGCCCGCTCTTGCCGCTGAAAATGCGAGACAAGCGAAAAGTCGAGATGCGCGAGCGCGCGGCGAGCTCGGTCGCGCGCGTGCGGCCGCGATGCGCGTTCAACCAAGCCGCGATGTCCCGCGCGTCGATCTGTGCGCGTTTGCCCTTGCCGTGAATCGGCAAAAGTGACGCGGTCGCGGTGTGAAAGCGTTCGAGCCCGAGCTTCACGTCGAGCCCCACGCGCGCGCAACAAGACAACGCGGTCGCGGCCGAAGGCGCGCGCCGCCCCGATTCCCACTCGGCCGCGACGTTGCTCGCGAAGCCAACGCGCCGCGAAAACGCGACCTGCGAACGAGCGCCGCGAACGGCGCGCAAAAATTCTCGCGCGAGCTGCTCCACTACGTCAATTATGCAATCAAACCTGCATGGCTGACAGCTGGAACTTGCATTACTGACTGATTTGTCGCTCGACAGGCCGCAGCCCGCTGGAGCATGGTGAAAGCACGAGGAGCGGTCATGGCAAATTCTGCTTTCTTCATTTCATTGACTGGCGCGTGCGCGCTCGCCTTCGCGCTGACGGTCGGTTGCAGCGGCACGGACGCGACGACCGGCGCGGCCGGCGGCAGCTCGAGCAGTGCAGGCACTTCAACGACCGTCGGCGGCTCGAGCAACACGGGCGGCTCCTCGAGCAGCGCGGGCACGACCGCGGTCGCAGGCACGAGCAGCACTGGCGGCGCGAGCGGCGGCTCGTCGAGCTCGGCCGGCGCGAGCGCAGGTGGCGCGAGCAGTGGCGACGACTGCTCGACGTTCGACAGCGAAGCTGCGTGCAAAGCGGCGAGTGGCTGCTACCCGATCTACGCGATCTTGCCCTGCCCGAACTCGGGCGCCGCTTGCCCGACCGTGTTCAGTTCGTGCGCGAACACCGGCTGTGGCCCAACTTGCGGCGCAGGCTCGGTCTGCGTAGGCGAAACCGCAGAGGGCGGCGCTGTCGAACTTCCCGACGACGCCGGCGCGTGTCCCGAAGGCTCGCATTCGAGCGGTCAGATCTGCCAACGCGATCCGGTCGAAATATTCTCGTGTAAAGCCGCGCCCGCCGCCTGTAACGGCAAGATCACGTGCGCTTGCGCGAGCTCTGCCTGCAGCGGCACCTGTCAAAGCGCGGAAAAGAACCAGATCGATTGCGTCGAGCTCGTGCCCTGAGCAGCTGGACAGCGCGCACTTCGCGCCTCATCTTTCGAGCATCGAAGCGCGCCCTTCGTCCACCATCTTTCTGATCTCGCCGGTTAACTTGCGCGGCCGGCGCGCACAATTGCTCTTCAATCCAAACGCGAGCTTCGCGCTCGCTGAACGACTGCACTCGCGCGCTGGAGCGCCGCTCGCGGAAGTATTCAGCTTCGTGAGCGGGCTCTATTTCCGCGGAAAAGCGGCGTACGCGCGCGCCTTCGGTCACACCGTCCGAGGTTCGGCGGCGTTCGTCATGAGCGCGGGCGGCGGGCTACTCGCGCTCGATGAACCCGTCACGCTCGCGCGCTTGCGCGGCTGGGCCGAAGTCGCGATCCACGAACACAACCCGCACTTCACCGCGCCGCTGATCCGCTACGCCAGCGAACTTTCGCAAACCCACGACGAGCGCGCACGGTTCGTGCTGCTCGGGAGCGTGGCCACGAACAAATACGTCGCGCCCTTGCGCGAGGTGTTCGCCGAACGCCTGCTTTTCCCGCTCGATTTCGTCGGTCGCGGCGACATGAGCCGCGGCTCGCTCTTGCTCCGCGCCGCGCGCGAAGGCCGAGAACTCGCGTATGCGCCCGTCGGCACGGCGCCAGAACCTACGCCGACGCAGTTCGATTTTTATTGATGGTCACGCGTCACGGCCGATTGCGTCCCAGCCTTCGGCGTCGCGCCGCGGCACTTCGTTCGGTCACGGTGGGGCGCCAATTTCGCCAGTGACAAGTTGCGACCGCGAAAGGCAGGCGCGCATGCGCACGCGGCGGCTTGGCACAGAGGAGTCTCACGAAACGAGCGGATCTCACGGCAAAGAGAGCAAGTATCACGCGCTGGCATCAGGTTTGCTGAGTGTAGCTCTGTCGGCATCGGGCCGCCCAAACTGGAGCAGGTTGATGAAAAATGCACTTAGCATGAGCATGTTTGTTGGACTTATTTTCTCCGTCCTGAGCGGCTGTACGACCAATGTCGAGAATCCGAAGGTCGATCAGACGGGGCGCACGGGCAACACGACTTGCGTCAGCGATTGCGACGACTCGAACACGACCTGCGTCGCGAAATGCTCGGACGACACGTGCAAGGCTTCCTGCAAGACAACTCTCGATATGTGCACCGCTTCCTGCGCAAGCACCGACGGCGGCTGAGCGCATTCCGAAGCGCGCAGAGTCCCGCGCAACGTGACGCGTCGAGGTGATGTCGCAATGCGCGGGCCAATGAAACGAAAAACGCCGCTAAACTAGCCGAATTCGCTCAGCAGGATTCGTTGTCTCCGGGCGAGACCCCGAGTTGACTGCAGAAGTTGTTGAACGCGTTCACTCGCGTTTGCACCGCGGTCGGTGATTTTCCGCCGCATTCGAGCGCGCCGTTGATCAGTTGAATCGTGGCACCGAAGCCTTTGCCGGAGACGATCGTGCTGTGCGCCGAGTCGAGCGGCTGGCGCGTCATCCACCACCACAGCGCGGCGTTGAACGAATTGACCGAGCTCGCGACCACGAGCTCCGGCTGGGTGAGCAAGCTCAAGCCGAGCGCCTGGCCGGCGGTGCCGTAGTTGTAGTTCCAAGAGATCTGGAGCGGACCGCGGCCGTGATACGAGCGGCCGCCGCACGGGAATTCGGTGCGGCTCGCGTCGCAATAATCCGACGGCGGATTGAGTTCATCCGTGTATTTGAGGCCCGCAGTTTCTTGCACCATGTGCGCGAAGAAAGCAGCCACTTCGCGCTTCTTCGCGTCTGCGTCGCCTTCACCACAGAAAAGCGGCCATTGGCTCGCGGCTTGGACGAAGCCCTCGTAGGTGTAGACCGCGTTGTGACCAGGGAAAAAACTTTCAAACTGTGCTTTCGTGATCAGATCGCCGCAGTGACCGGTGACCGCGCCGGCGCCGAGCTGCAGATCGTCGATCGTGAAGTCGTAGGCTTTGGTGTTGTCGTTCGGCGCATAGTCGATGCCGAGAATTTGTTTTTGAAACTGGTAACCGGGCGGTGCCATACCGTTCACGCCGGTCGGACCCCAGTTGGCTTGCGCGAACTGCGACCACTTGAACGAGTACTGCGTCCAAGTCGGTGAGAGCGTGATCAGCGTCGCGAAGTGGTTGTAGCAGCCGGGATCGCCGTCCGGGCACGAGCCGCCGGCGACTTTTTCCGTAGTCGGCGGCGTAGGCAAAGAGAGCTTGATCGTGTCGTTCTTGCCGCCACTCGAATCGCCCTTGATCCAAAACGAAATGCCGTCGAACGCGCTCGCGTCGTAGCAAATGCCGAGCGGCACGCCATAAGTCGGCCAACTCGGCGCGATCGCGCTGCCGGACATGTGGAGCGCCTTGGTGCTCCCGGGCGCGCCGCCCGACGTATCGACCACGCTCATTGGCCCCGCTTTGCCCGCCGGCAGCGCGAACCACTCGCCGTTGCGTTCGTCGATCTGCTGGATGTAAAGCGTGCCGTCTTCGAAGGTGTCGATCCATTGATTGATCGCAAGACCGACCGAGGTGTGGCAATCGCAGCGGTTCTGTTCCGGCTGACACACAATCGGCGCGGGACCCGAGCCGCCCGCGCTCACGCCACCCGCGCTCATGCCGCCGCTCGCCAGCGGACCCGAGCCGCCGCTCGTCGGGTTCGAACCGCCGCCGGGCATGCCGGTGCTCGAGCCAGCGAACGACGTGCCGCCACTCGAGTTCTGCGCGCCCGCGCCGGGGTTGCCACTGCCGCCCGACGAGTTTGAGCTCGTGTTGCCCGAGGCACCGTTCGCATCGCCGGGACCCGAAGGGGCGATGCCGCTGGTGCACGAGATCGCGCCCGCGAGCGCGCTCACCCAGCAGATGGCCGAAAAACCTGAAGCAGTTCGAATTCGTTGCGACATGCGAGCTGACCCTCGCGTTCGGCGTAGCGCGTGAGCTCGAGTCGGTGGTGCACAAGCGTGCGCCGGACAACTAACCGCAACGGCTTTTGGCGGAACTGCTCATGGCTCGAGTCGCGAAATGTCGCGAGTGGCGAATTGGGCGAATTTTACGCGAAGAACGGAACACGCAGCGCCGAAGCGTGTGAAAACGGTTCGATTCGCCTGGGACTGGTTCCAATTTCGCGACCGCGCGCGATGACGCACGCTACATTTCGATCGTGAACGCGATGCAATTCCGTCGCGGCGCGGGAGCCGTGCTGCTCGCGCCCGCGCTCTTATTGACCCAGTGCTTGAAAGCAAACAGCGGCTCGGACGAGCCGCCGCAGTATTCCGCGAACGCCGGCAGTTCGAGCACTCAAGCCGGCAGCGCGTCGCTCGGCGGAAGTTCGCCGCAAAGCAGTGGTGGCGCGAACGCCGTAATTGGCGGCAGCGGCGGCAGCACGAGCATTGCTGGCGCGGGTGGCGCGAGCGCGGGCAGCGGTGGAACGGGCGGCATGGCGGAAGTGCGCGGTCCGACGCCTGCGACGGCGAGCGCGAAATTTCCCTTCCCGCAAAATCGACAGAGCATGCTCTGCGTTTATCCGAACTACAAAAACAGTGACGTGCTCGCCGCGTATCAACGCTGGAAGACGGACATGATCACGTCGAACGGCGCGGGCGGGCACCTGCGCGTCCAGCGACCGAACGATCCCGGACTCGAGCCCAACTCGACGGTATCGGAGGGCATCGGTTACGGCATGATTTTGGCTGTGTACATGAATGATCAGCCGCTCTTCGATGAGCTCTGGAAATACGAGCAAATGTGGCTCGGCCAGAACGGCTTGATGGATTGGTACATCAGCGGTGACGGCATGACTCGCCTCGGTACCGGCGGCGCGACGGACGCCGACGAAGACATGGCCTGGGCGCTGCTCATGGCCGATCGGCAGTGGGGCACGAGCGGCACGCTCGGCGATACGTATTTGAACGTGGCCAAGAAGCAAATCGGGCTCGTCTACAATTTCGAAATTTATCAGTACAAGCTCGTGAAACCGGGCGACACCTGGGGCGATTGGACGACCGTGAATGCGTCGTATTTCGCGCCTTCGTACTATCGCGCGTTCGCCAGCGCGACGGGCAACGACGGCTGGAATCAAGTGATTCAAACCGTGTACGACACGCTCACGAATTTGCTCAACACGACGAATGGCAATCTGTCCAATGGCCTCGTGCCCGCTTGGAGCACGAGCGACGGCGTGCCGAATCCCGGCGTATTCGGCGACATGCAAACCGCGCCCACGAATTATCAATATGATTCTTGCCGCACGCCATTTCGGATTGGGCTCGACTACTGTCTGAACAACGAGCCGCGCGCGCAAACGTACGTGGCGAAGACGAGCCAATTTTTCGCGGGCGTCGGCGCGAAGAGCATCGTCGACGGTTATCAATTGAATGGGACGCCCGAGCCGCAAAATACTTCCGGCCAATCGGCGGCGTTCGTCGGACCCGCGACGGTCGGCGCGATGAGCAACGCGACGTACCAAAGCTTCGTGCAAGCAGGCTACGACGACGTTGCGTCGCTGAGTTTGTTGGTCGGCGGCGAGTATTACGACGAATCTTGGACGGTTTTGTCGCTCTTGATGTTGAGCGGGAACTTCGTGGATTACACGACGCAAACGCCGCTCACTCCCTGAGCCACGAGAACGCGACGCCGAAGGCTCTGCCGGCACGCGACGTGACGCGTGACCATCAAAATCAAAAAATCAGAATGCGAGTCGCGCGCCGGAAAATCGGCAGCGAGATCGAATCGATGACGAACGCGCGCAGTTCGGCGCGCGACGAGTCTGTAGACTTGATCGCGAAATCATGGCTGAGTGCATCCGATTGGGAGGAGCAAACAGATGAAACGAATGATCGTCGGCGTGCTGGCTCTGGCGTTGAGTCTTGGCGTAGTTGGAGGTGCGGGTTCGCTGCCGTCCGCGCGCGCGGCTTCGTCCGATTCGGTCGCGATGCAACTGTCGCGCATGGTGCTCAGCAAGAGCACGTACGAAGCGATGGTGAAGCAGATGATGGACAGCATGATGCAAGCCATGGGGCAGCAACCGGACGCGAAGACGCAAAAAGAGATGACCGCAGTCGTGATGGAAGCCCTGCCGTACGACGAGATGCTGCAATTCAACGCCAAGGTTTACGGCGAGCGCTTCAAAGACAGCGAGCTGCAAGACATCATCAGCTTCTACAAAACGCCGACCGGCGCGAAGCTCGTGCGCGAGCTGCCGAACATCTCGGGCGAAGTGGGCGCGTTGGTCGGAAAGATCATTCCCGAGCGGCTGCCAGCGTTGATGAAGAAGCATGGGCTCATGCACTAGAAGCCGCGAGCGCGGTACGTAAGTTGCTCCGACGCGGCCGCGCGAGCTGAAATGAATAGCCGTCGAGCCCATTTTTGAGCCGTTTGCGGCGTTCGGCGACATTCAGGAGCCGATGGTCGCGCGCAGATCGCAATGCTTCTGGTTTTTGATGTTCGGCCTCGGCGCCGCGCTCAACCTGCAGGGTTGTGGCAGCGGCTCGGGATCGAGCGGCGCCTCCGCGGGAAATAGCGGCGGATCAAACGAAATTGCCGGCGCGACGAGCGCCGGCGGCAGTGCGACGCCGGGCGGCGCAGGCTCGCTCGCTGGCGCGAACTCGGGTGGGAGCAGCGGCGCGAATGGGGTCTCGGGATCGAGCGGCAGCGGCGGCGTGAGCGCGGCCGGCACGAGCGCGGGCGGCTCTGCAGGCAGCGGCGGCAGTGCACCCGTTGTACCCTGGGACACGACGCTGCGCGATCGCGCGACCGCGGGCATGGTGCCACTCGCCACTTGGTACACCGCGAGCACGGGCTTGTGGAACCAAACCGATTGGTGGACGAGCGCGAATCAACTCGAGACCACGATCGACTTCACGCGCGAGCTCGGCGATCCGACGTACAGCGCCGAGATCGACAACACCTTCAGCAAGAATTCGGCGAACAACTTCGATCAATTCGGCTACTACGACGATGACGGCTGGTGGGCGCTCGCCTGGATCAAAGCCTACGACTTGAGTCATCAACAGAAGTACCTGGATATGGCCAAAACCATTTTCCAGCGCATGACCGGCGGCTGGGACGACCAGTGCGGCGGCGGTATTTATTGGGCCTCGGCCAAAGCGGGCGACAATGGCCTGAAGAACAAAAACGCGATTCCGAATTCCTTGTTTTTGACGACCGCGGCGCGCCTGCATCTGCGCACGCCAGGAGACTCCGGCGCGGGCAGCTTCTTGGATTGGGCTCAGCGTGAATGGGCTTGGTTCGAGAACACCGGCATGATCACGGCCGACAATCAGGTCGTCGATGGGCTCGACGATTTGACGAACTGCCAACCCGCAGGTCCGATCTTCACTTACAACCAAGGTTCGCTGATCGGCGGGCTCGTCGATCTTGCGGCGAGCACCGGCGATGCGAGCGAGCTCGACGCCGCGAACGCGATCGCGCACGCGACGATCACGAAAATGGCCGACCCGAACGGCATCTTGCTGGAAGCGCCGTGCGGCGGCGACATTTGCGTGCAGTTCAAAGGCGTGTTCATGCGCAATTTGGCGTATCTGAATCGCGCGAAGCCGCTCCCGGAATTCCAAAAATACATGCGGCTTCAGAGCGACAACCTTTGGAATTCGAATAAGAACTCGCAAAATGAGTTCGGTTACGAGTGGCAAAAACCATTCGACACGGCGACCGCATCGCGCCAGAGCTCCGCGCTCGACGCGCTGCTCGCCGCGGTGCGCTCGTCGAGCATGAACCTCGCGCTGGTCTCTGCGAGCGCGAGCGGATCCGCGCCGTGCAGCGCCGCGGAGAGCGCGAGCAACGCGATCGACGGCAGTGTGGGCTGGGACAGCAAATGGTGCGCCGGCGGCGCGGGCGATCAAACGCTCAGCGTCGATCTCGGCAGTGTGCGCTCGATCGTCGCGTTCCGCGTGCAGCACGCGGGCGCGGGCGGCGAAAATCCAGCCTGGAACACGCGCGACTTCGAGATTGCGACGAGCACGGATGCCGCGAGCTGGACGCCCGCGGTCGCCGTGACCGAAAATACCGCGAACATCACCACGCATCCGATCGCGCCGACCAGCGCACGCTACGCGCGGCTCCACATCACGACCGCGCAAACCGCAACGGACACCGTGGCCGCGCGCATTTACGAATTCGAGATTCTGGGGACTTCGCTCTGAGCGCGCACCCGGCGTAGCAACGCCGAACCCTCGCCGAAGCTCGGCAGGCTAGCGCGTCGCGACGCGCGGACTTAGATTTGCGCCATGTACCTCATCGCGCTGCTGGCGTTCGCATCGGTCGCGCTCGGGCGTTTCGGCCTTTCCTGGCTCAATTTACGGCATTTGGCGCGGGAAGGCGCGAGCGTGCCGGCCGTGCTCGCGCGCGAAATCGACGCCGAGCGCCTAGCGCGCATCAGCGCGTACACCGCGGCGCGCAGCCGGCTCGGCCTGCTCCGCAGCGCGCTCTCCACGCTCGTGCTCGGGGCGTTCCTGTTCGCCGGTGGCCTCGGCCTGTACGACGGTTGGATCGCGAGCATCGCGCATTCGTTCATCGCGCAAGGTGTCGTGTTTTTGCTCGGGCTCGCGCTCGCGGGCAGCCTGCTCTCGATCCCGTTCCAGCTCTATTCCGATTTTCGTTTGGAGGCGCGTTACGGCTTCAATCGTCAAACGGCCGGCTTGTGGTGGAGCGATTGGCTGAAAAGTACGCTGCTATCGCTGCTCTTGCTCGCCGCGCTTTCGGCCGGCGCGCTCTGGCTGGTGAAGGCCGCGCCGCACTCGTGGTGGATTTGGGTGAGCGCGCTGGTGATTGCGGTCAGTCTGCTCTTGACCGTACTTTCGCCGTATCTGATCGAGCCGCTCTTCTACCGCATGGAGCCGCTCGACGCGGCGCACCTGCGCGACGGCATTCGCGCGATGACCGAACGCGCGGGCGTGCACGTCGGGCGCGTGCTCAAGATGGATGCCTCGCGGCGGAGCTCGCACTCGAATGCGTATTTCACCGGTTTCGGCCGACAAAAGCGCGTGGTTCTGTTCGACACGCTGCTCAACCAAATGTCGGAGCCGCAAATCTTGGCGGTGCTCGCGCACGAGCTCGGGCATTGGAAGAAGCACCACGTGCTCGTGCGCATGCTCGCGCTGCAAGCTTTGTTGGTGCTGGCTGCGTTTTTATTTTTTTGGGTTTCACCGAGCGCGCTCGTGCCGGCGCTGGTCGGGCTCGAAGCGGCTTCGTTTCCGGCGCGGATCTTCATTCTCGCCGTCGCTGCCTCGACCCTGCTCTTCCCGCTCACACCGCTCTTCTCGGCCTGGTCACGCCGCGACGAACGCGAAGCGGATCGCTTCGCGGTCGAACTGCACGGCGCGCCGAGCGATCTCGCCGACGCGCTCGCCAAACTCGGCAGCGAAAATCTCTCCAATTTGCACCCGCACCCGCTCTATGCCGCGTTCTATTACTCGCATCCTCCGCTTGCCGAACGCGTCGGCTCGCTCAGGGCACTCGCGCGTTGAGCTCAGTGCCCGGAGAAACCGCCGAGTCGATCCGCGCGATCAGTTTGCCGAGGTCGACCGGCTTGCTCATGTGATCGGTGAAACCGGCGGCCAGCGCGAGGCCGCGATCTTGCGTTCGGGTGTAAGCCGTCAGCGCGATCGCCGGGATCGAACCGCCGCGTTCCGGCGATCGACTGCGCAGGCGCCGCACCAAACTGTAGCCATCATCGACGGGCATGCCGACGTCGCTCACCAATACCTGAGGTTGAAACTCGTCCACGAGCTTCAACGCTTCGACCGCCGACGTCGCGGTGCGCACGGTCGCGCCAGCGCGCCCGAGCGCTTCGCTCAGGAGCTCGCACGCATCCGGATCGTCGTCCACGACAAGCACTTTGGGCGCGCTCGCGAGCGGTAACGGCTCCACGCGATGATTCCGCGGGGAAGACCGCTCTTCGCGCGGCTCGACGTCCAACAGCGCGCGCACCGGCAAAAAGACGCTGAACGTCGCGCCGTGGCCTTTGCCGGGGCTCGTCACGCGCACCTCACCACCGTGCAATTCGACGATGTGGCGCACGATCGCGAGGCCCAAACCAAGCCCGCCGAACTGCCGATTGGTCGACGCGTCGGCTTGACGAAAGCGCTCGAACGCGAAGGGCAAGAACTCGTGCTCGATGCCAATGCCGGTATCGGTGACGACGAGCTCGACCTGAGAGCCCCGATGCCCGACGCGAACCGTCACTTCGTCGTGCGCACGACTGAACTTGATCGCGTTCGAAAGCAGATTCCAAACCACCTGGTGCATGCGTTCGGGATCGGCCACGAGCAGCGGCAACTCCGGGTCGACCTGGACGCTGATGCGAATATTTTTTGCATCCGCCGACGGCCGCACGACGTCCAGCGCGTCGGCGGCGATCGATCCAAGGTTGATCGGTTTTAGTTCGAGCCGCAGTTTGCCGGTGATGATCCGGGAGACGTCGAGCACGTCGTCGATCAGCCGTGCTTGCGCCATCGCGTTGCGGTGAATCGCGTCGAGGCCTTTGGCTTGGAGCGAAGCGTCGGACGAGTCCCGCAGGATCGTGGACCAACCGATGATGGCGTTGAGCGGATTTCTGAGCTCGTGCGAAACGGTGGCCAAAAATTCGTCCTTGATCCGATTGCTCTCGTCCGCGCGCTGAGCGGCCGAGCGCGCGGCTTCCTCGCTGGCCAAGAGCTGGCGACGGCTCGCTTCGGCTGCCGCGCGTGCCGCCTGCTCGTGCAAGAGCGTGCGTTCGACAGCTTCAGCTTGGCGTTTTTCGGTCAGATCGCGCGTGATTTTGGCGAAACCGAGGTGCTTGCCGTCCGGCGCGTAGAGCGGCGTGATGACCACGTTGGCCCAGAACCGGCTCCCGTCCTTACGTACGCGCCAGCCTTCGTCTTCGAAGCGGCCGTCGCGTAGCGCGGCAGCGAGTTCGCGCTCCGGCTTCTGCGCAACGATGTCCACTTGCGGAAAAAAAGCTTCGAACGAACGACCGACGATCTCCCCGATCCGGTAACCTTTCATGCGCTGCGCGCCTTCGTTCCAGGTCGTGACGATACCGCGCGGATCGATCATGTAGATCGCGTAGTCGGTCACACCTTGGACCAACATGCGAAAGCGCTCTTCGGATTCGTGCAGCGCCTCCGCCGCCGCGCGCCGCTCAGTGAGATCGCGCGTGACCTTGGCGAAACCGCGAATCTCCCCGGTCGCGTCCCACAGCGGCGTCAATACGATGTTCGCCCAAAACCGCGTGCCGTCTTTACGGTAGCGATAGCCTTCTTCTTCGTAGCGTCCATCGCGGCGCGCCGTTTCGAGGATCTGCTTGGGTCGCCCTGCCGCGCGATCCTCCGCACTGTAGAAGACCGAGAAGTGCTGCCCGATGATTTGATCCGCCTCGTAGCCCTTCAAACGCTGCGCCCCGACGCTCCAAGTCGTAATCTTCCCAGACGGATCGAGCAGAAAAATTGCGTAGTCAACCGCTGCGTCCACCAGATGGTGAAGGCGTTCGTCGGTCGAGATTTGGCTAGCAGTCACAGCACGGAAATGCGTGGCAGCAAGATCCCGCCACTGCACGTGTCGAGTATGGCCGCGATGTCTGAAAACCGCTACCCGCAAAAACGCCACAAATGGCTGAATTTATCGGCTACACTGCACGTCAGCTGAGAGGCGCGCCGATCTGCTGCCTTCGCTAGCGCAAGTCCGAAGGGAACAACGCCGCGATCTGCTCGCGATTCGGTTCGCGCACCACACCACGCTCGGTGACGAGCGCGGTCACGAGCTCGGCCGGCGTCACGTCGAACGCGGGGTGCCGGGCGTTCACGCCGGCGGGCGCAAAGCGCACGCCGGCCACGCTCGCCACCTCACTGCTGTCACGTTCTTCGATTGGAATCGCAGCGCCGTTCGGCGTCTCGAGATCGATCGTCGAGAGAGGCGCTGCGACGTAAAACGGAATTCGGTGTCGCCGCGCGAGCACCGCCACCATATACGTGCCGATTTTGTTCGCGACATCCCCGTTGGCCGCGACGCGATCGGCGCCCACGATCACGGCCTGAATCTCGCCGCGGCTCATGAAATGGCCGGCCATGTTGTCCGTGATCAAGGTGACGGGAATGCCGTCTTCGGCGAGCTCCCAAGCGGTCAGCCGCGCGCCTTGCATGAACGGCCGAGTTTCATCCGCAAACATCGCGATGCGCTTGCCCGCTTCGACTGCGGAGCGGATCACGCCGAGCGCGGTGCCGTGACCGGCCGTCGCGAGCGCGCCGGCGTTGCAGTGCGTGAGCACGTTCATGCCATCTTCCAAGAGTGCCGCGCCGTGAGCGCCTAGCTTGCGGTTGTTGGCGACATCGTCGCGCGAAATGGCGTGGGCTTCGGCGAGCAAGCGCTCCGCGAGCGCGCTCGCCGGCAGTGCCAGAGAGGCATCGAGCAGCGCTTTCATGCGCGCGAGCGCCCAAAACAAGTTCACTGCCGTGGGCCGGCTTTCACGGAGCACGGCGAACGCGCGCGCCAAGCCTTCGTGGCGCGCGTTCGGCGTTTCGCCCGCGAGTCGAATCGCTTCGAGCGCGACGCCGTATGCCGCGGCGCAACCGATCGCCGGCGCGCCGCGCACGACCATGCTGCGAATCGCTTCGGCGACTTCCTGCGCTGACGAATAGGCGAGATAAACGAACTCTTTCGGCAGCACGCGCTGATCGATCAGCTCGAGTTTGCCGCCCTGAAAGCGCAGCGTTTCGACGCGCGAGGAACGCGAAAGCGGTCGCGAGGCGTCGTCGTTCATTCGCCTTCGAACTCGCACAAGGCGAACACCGAATAGCCGAGCGCTTCGAGTCGCTTGCGACCGCCGAGATCCAGCAAATCGATCACGAAACAGCATTCGACGACTTCGCCGCCGCACTCTTTGATCAGCTTGCAGGAAGCTTCGGCGGTGCCGCCCGTCGCGATCAGATCATCCACCAACAAAACCTTTTCGCCGCGATCGATTGCGTCCACGTGAATTTCCACACGGTCGACGCCGTACTCGAGCTCATAGTCGTAGCCGCGGGTATCCGCCGGCAATTTGCCTTTTTTGCGGATCGGCACGAAGCCCGCGCCGAGTTGATACGCGAGCGCGGCGCCGATGATGAACCCGCGCGACTCGATGCCGACGACTTTGCTGATTTTCTTGGGCTCGCAATGCTTCACGAGATCGTTGATCGTCAGGCGAAAGCCGACTGGATCTTTGAGCAACGTCGTGATGTCGCGGAACATGATCCCGGGTTTGGGATAGTGCGGCACGGTGCGGATTAGGGATTTGACGGTCATTTTATCACTCTCGAGAGTTATCGCTTGAGCACGCGACCGGCGACCACGCCGAGATAGGAAACGAGCTCCGGATCGCGCGCTTCCGGCGCCGTAATCAGCGCGTGCTCGAGCGCGGAAGAGCAACCGTTCGGGCAATTCCCGGCAAATTCCGCCACGCGCGGCGCGACGCTGCTCACGAGCGCGCGCGCGCGGCCGGCATTTTCGAGCAGCGTTTTCACGATCATCTGCACGGTCACGTCGTCGTGCTGTGGGTGCCAGCAATCGTAGTCGGTGACCATCGCGACGGTCGCGTAGCAGAGCTCGGCTTCGCGCGCGAGCTTCGCCTCCGGCATGTTGGTCATGCCGATCACGTCGCAGTTCCACGTGCGATAGAGCTCGGATTCGGCGAGCGTGGAGAACTGCGGGCCTTCCATCACCAGGTAAGTGCCGCCACGCGCGTGCTCGATGTTCGACTCTTTCGCCGCCGCTTGCAGCGCATCGCCGAGCCGCGCGCAGGTCGGCCGCGCCATCGACACGTGCGCCACGAGGCCCGGTCCGAAGAAGCTCTTCGTGCGCGCGAACGTGCGGTCCACGAATTGATCGACGATCACGAACGTGCCCGGCGCGAGGTGCTCGCGCAAAGAACCGACCGCGCTCACCGACACGAGCTGCGTCACGCCCGCGCGCTTCAGCGCGTCGATGTTCGCGCGATAGTTGATGTCGGACGGCGGGATTTTGTGGCCACGGCCGTGCCGCGGCAAAAACGCCAGCGGTTGGCCCGCGAGCTCGCCGAGCAAAATCTCGTCCGACGGCGCGCCGAACGGCGAATCGACTTGCTGCCAGCGCGTGTTCTTCAACCCATCGATGTCATAGACGCCGCTTCCGCCGAGGATTCCCAACATTTCCGCGCTCTCCTCTCAAATCACGCGCTCGTTGCCGCCGTCGATCGGGATTTGCAGGCCCGTCGTTTTTTCGAACAATGCGCCGCACAGCTCGGCTGCGAGCTCGGCGACATCTCGACTTTTGACTTCGATTTTGAGCACGTTGTTGGTCTTGTATTCGTCGATGCTCAGGCCGTAGCTCTTGGCGCGACTCGCGAGCACTTCTTCGGTCCATAGCCCGGTATCGAAGACTGCGTTCGGGTGCAGCACGTTGACGCGAATCCGCTCCTTGCCCCACTCGAGCGCCGCTACCCGCGCGAGCTGCGTGAGCGCCGCTTTGGAAGCCGAGTACGCCGCTGCGCCCGGCCCTGGCGCGGGCACGTTCTTCGAGCCAATCACGACGACGCGGCCGCCTTGGGGCGCGAGCGCGAGCAGCGGGTGGCATTCGCGAAGTAAAAGCAGATTCGAATCGAGGTTGATGTCCATCACGCTTCGCCAAGCGTCCGCGTCGAGCGCGTCGACGCGCTTGGCTTCGGGGAAAATGCCGGCGTTGAGCACGAGTATGTCGAGCCCACCGAAGGCTTTGACGCCCGCTTCGAGCGCCACGAGCACGGCGTCTTGCGAAGTGACGTCGCAGGGAATGCCGAGAAAATCCGGCCGATCGTAGAGTTTGGCGATTTCGGGTTTGAGATCGAGACCGATCACGGCGGCGCCACGCTTGAGCAACGAATCCACGCAAGCCTTGCCGATGCCAGAAGCTGCGCCGGTCACGAGCGCCACTTCGCCGCCGAATGGCGGCGTGCTGCCCGCGCGCTTCAACTTGGCTTGCTCGAGATCCCAATACTCGACGTCGAACAGATCTTTTTCGGGCAAGGCTCGGTAGCCGCCGAGCGCGGTTGCACGCAAAATCACGTCGATCGTGTGCGAGTACACGTCTTGCACGATGCGCGCGTCCTTCGCGCTGCGACCGACCGTGCACAAGCCGAATTCGGAATCGAGCACGACGCGCGGCGCGGCATCGAGCATCGTTTTTTGATCTTTTGTCAGCGCGGCGTTGCGCGTGAAGTACTCGGCGTAGGCGCGCGCGTAGCCCGCGACGTCGCGGCCGAGCATGGGCACGCGTTTGGTGCGGATCACGTGATCCGGCGTGGCGGGACCTTGCTGACTCAATGTCGCGACTTGGCCGTGTTGCGCGAAGGCGAGCGACTTCGGATCTTGTAGCGACGCGAGCAGCACTGGAAATCCAGCGCATTTCGCGATTTCAGCGCGCAGCTTGGCGAGCGCGTGGCGCTGCGCGCCGGAGTGCGGTTCGGCCACCGTGGGCGCGAGCGACCAGGCGTGATTCCGATCGAGGTACGCCTCGGCGCGACCAACCAAGGCGATCATGCGCTCGTACGACTCTTCTGCCGTATCACCGAACGAAAAGATGCCGTGGTTGAGCAGGACCATGCCGATCGTGCGCCGATGCGCCTCGGCCTCGAGGCGCTGTGCGCAGAGCCGCGCCAGATCGAAGCCGGGCATCACGTACGGAATGATCACGACTTCGTCGCCGTAGATCTCGCGAATGCGCGCGGCGCCGTCTTTCGTGTTGGTGACGGCGAGCACGGCGTCCGCGTGCGTGTGATCGACGTAACGGTGCGGCAAAATCGCGTGCAAAATCGCTTCGACCGACGGTGCGGGCGCGCCGGCACGCGTCACTTGCGTGGCCAGCTCGTTGACCATCTCGGGATCGGAGAGCTGGTCGAGCCGCGCGAGCTTCAACAGATGCGCGATGCGCACGGGCGCAAATCCGGGTTCTTTGATCGTGGCTAAATCCCAGCCGCTGCCCTTGACGTAAAGAATTTCCTCTTCTTCAGCGACCAAGTTTTTTTCGCGTTGCTTGAGCGAAGTGTTTCCGCCGCCGTGCAACACCAGCGTGTCGTCTGCGCCGAGCAATTGTGAGCTGTACACGCGGCGCGCGAGCTCGCTCGCGCATTGAGCGGCCTTTTCTGGGTTCCAAAGGCTGTGCATGGGCCGCGGATGCTAAGCGAGCAGTCGCATCGCGCGTAGCGAAATCCTCGAGCTTATGCCGAAGCGCGTCAGAAAGCGCGCTCGCGGGCGGCGCAAAAATCGCGGAGGGGTGGGCGCTCGCAACGCCCAGCCCTCCCCTCCGCGCCCGGAGACTGAGAGTGCGCTCGCGCTTACCTCCCCCTGCCGCGCGCAGCTTCCGCTAGGAAGCGAGCACGGCTTTGGGGGAGGTCGGCGGCGCGGAGCGCCGACGGGTGGGGGCACCCTGCGCGCATCATTCGGCTGCGACCGCTTCGGCGTGGTGTTCGTGCTCGTGTTCGTGTTCTTCGTGCGGCGACGGCGCGCTGACGGTCGCGAATTTGGCGCAACCGAAGAGCAGCGCGGCACAGCCGAGGTAGGCGATCGTGACGACCGGTGATTGGCCGATGCCGATCGCTTCGCCGTGCATGAAGCCGAAGAAGCTGAGCGCGCTGGCCGCGAGCGCAAAGCCGGCCGCCTTGGTGAACGCGCGATCGATGATGAAGACGCCGATCGCGCCGAGCATCAAGCCGCCGAGGATCGAACCGCCGCCCATCACTTCGAGGCCGTGATAGAGCACGCCGACTTGGCCGAGTTTGTCGAAGCCGACTTGCGTCGCGTTCGTGCCGGCCGCGCCGAGCGCGTTGTCGATCAACAATTTGCCCCATGCGGCGAGGTGCGGCGTGAGCGCGAGCACGATCGCAGGCGCGTGCGCTTTCGGGGTTTCTTGGAATGCCTGCGAGCCGATCAGCATGCCGATGTAGAGCAAAATCGGCGAAATCGCGACGACTGGCACGAGCGAGACCATCACCGAGATCACGCCGAACCACGCGAGCACGATCACCGTGATGCCGGTCGCCGCAGAATAGCCGATGCGACCGCCCATCGATTTCCAGCCGGGATGACCGATGTAGACCGCGTTGATGAACGGGTTGCCCATGCAGCAACCGATCAGGCTCACCACGCCGTCCGCGGTGAGCACGCGCGTGGTCGGGAAACTGTCGCCCGCGACGGCCGCGCTCTCGACGTTGTCGAGCGCTTCGACCAAATCGTAGATCCCGAACGGAATTGCGGTCACCAGGATCGTGCCGAGAAATTGGAAGCCCGAGAACACGTGGCCGAAGGCTGGAATCGGGATCGAGAAGCCGAAGTTGTCGAACGACGACTTCAGGCCCGCGACCGACATGCCGCCGAAGTGGTAGCCGAGCGCGGTCGAACCCCAGGCGATCAAGCTGCCCACGGCGATCGCGACGAGACCGGCCGGGATGCCTTTGAAGTAGCGCACTCCGCCGAACCAACTGGCCAGGATGATCATGAAGCAAACCAAGCCGATCACCGGCGTCATGAACATTTCGAGCGCTGGGCGCATGCTGATGAACGAGATCGACACACCGGCGAGCGTGCCGAGCAGCGCGGCGCGCGGCGTGATCTTGCGCACGATCGGTGCGATGAAGCCGCCGGCCATGAGCACGAAGCTCTGCACGAACACCCAACACAAGCCGGCTTCCCAGCCTTTGATTGGGTCGCCGGTTTTGAGCGCAATCGGCAACATGATCACGAACACGACCACGAACATGTGCGGCACGCTGATGCCCGAAGGCAACGCACAGACGTCCGTGCGGCCAGTCTTCTTCGCCAATCTATAGGCGAGCCAGGCGTAGTAGAGCGTGCTCAAGCACATCATCAAACCCGTCGCGGGCAAGATGCGGCCGAACACGATGTGATCCGGCATCTTCAGTACGAATCTGAGTAAGCCGGATAGAACCAGCAGATTGACCAGGATGTTGGTGCCAAATCCGAAGTAGGCGTTCCAATCTCCGGGCGTCCAAAGTTTGGGTTTCGCGGTTTCAGTCGTCATCGCTTTTAGCTCCTCGTACGGCGTGACTCGGCGCCACGCTTCGGGTTTGTTTCGAAGCGTTTTCCGTCTGATTCGCCGCGATTCGGTCGTCAGAGAGCGACAGTCGCGGCAATGCTGATCTACGCTCGCGCTGCGCGCGCTGACCAGCGCTATTCCGCGTACACACCGCGCGCTAAAACAGCGCGCTCGCGAACGCGCGAAGATCAGCGTGCTTTTCGTTTCAGAGCTCGTCGAAGATCGCGATCAATTGTTCCGCGAACGACGCCGCGGCGACTGGCAGCACGCGACCTCGACGACTCGCGAGGCGCAGCGTCGCGTCTTGCACTTCGGCATCGGCCAGCGGAATCGAGATCATTCCCGAAACATCGGGCTTCTTTCCGATTTGAAATGAGAAGCAGAGCCCGTGGCTGCTGCGCGCGAAGACCTTCGTCGCGTCGATCGAATTCGAGGTGAGCGCGGGCTCGAAGCGAATCGAGGTGCGACCGAGCGCATGCTCGATCAACGTGCGCGCGGCGAGCGTTTCGTCGGGCATCGCGATCGGGAACGAGACGCAGTCGCGCAGCCGCAGCGCGGTGCGCGCAGCAAGCGGATGCTCGGGCGCGACGAGCACGCACAGCGGTTGATGAGCTTCCGCCAAGACCTCGAATTCGGGCCGATTCGCCTGTTCGTGCGTGAGCACCAAATCCGCGCGATCGCGCAGCAACGCCGCGGCGATTTCCTTCGGTCCGCCGACGCGCACCGAGAAACCGACGCCGGGATGCCGGCCGTGATATTCGGCGATCGCGTCCGGCAACATGCGCCCAGTGACCGACTCGGCGACCGCGATCCGCACGCGGCCGTGCACCAGTCCACGCAGTCCGTCGATTTGCGCCTCGACCAGCCGCAGCTCTTTCAACGAGCGCCGCACGTACGCGAGCAAGAGCTCACCAGCGGCGGTCGCGCGCACGCCGCGGGGCAAGCGCTCGAACAACGGCGAGCCGACCTCTGCTTCGAGATCGAGCACGCGACGGTTGAGCGCCGAGGATGCGATGTGCAGCGCGTCCGCTGCTTTGCGGATTGAGCCGTGATGCGCGACCGCGTCCAAGTACGAAAAAATCGCGGGTGGCTGCAGACGCCAGTTGCCAGCCGTCTGCGCGCCACCGTCGCTGGTTTCGTCGGCTTCGGCTTCGCGCCGCGGAGGATGAGCACGCTTGCGCGCCACGATGCGGCGTAGAATGCCGCGAAGCGCAGCCGCGGTCTATGTTTCGCTCATTCAGCCGGCGGAAGCGGACAAGTACCGTTCTTCATCAGCGCCGTGCCCGCACCGCCGCTACTCGACGACGCGCCGCCGGCGCTAGCGCGCCACCATTCGAGGACCCGGCGCTAGAAGTCGGCCCGCGTTGCCGATTTACGCGCCGTCGCCCGTCGCGCGTCAGCGCTACCTGAGCCCGAGTGCGCCGTAGGCATGATTGAAATGAACATCGCCAAGTTTTTTCAGGTGCTGGTGGTTACTGGTGCGTCGTCAACGGTCGGGCTCGCGGCGTGCAGCTCGGACAACACGGGCGGCGGCAGCGCAGGAGAATCGAGCGGCGGCAGCGCTGGCAGCACGTCGAGTGCTGGCACCACGTCGAGCGGCGGAACCAGCACCGGCGGGACTGCGGGCGTCACGTCCGGCGGCTCCGCGGGCACCAGCTCGAGCGCCGGCACCAGCAGCACGGACATGTGTTCGACCGAATGCAAAATGAGCGCGTGCAGCCCCGCATATACAGATTGCGGTGGCTGTTGTTGTTGGATCACCGCACCGCTGAGCGGCGCTTGCCCCGAGCCCGGCTGTCCGGCGAACACACCGTGCTGCGCAGCAATCGCCGGCACCGGCTATTGAATTCGTACGCCGGGCTTCCGCGCATCTGGCGCTCGGGGCAAACTGGCGAAGGCGCGAGCGGACCTTTTTCGAGCCGCGCGCCCGTCAAAAAATCTCGTGCCCGCGCTGCTCCTCGACACATTTTCGCTGTTCTTTCGCGCGCACTTCGCGCTGCCGTGGATGTCGACGCGCGCCGGCGAACCGACCTCGGCGCTGTACGGTTTTTCAGCGCTCTTGCTCAAGCTGCTCCGCGAACAGCGCGGCGCGGCGCTCGCCTTCGCGCTCGACGCACCCGAAACCACCTTTCGCCACGATTCGTTCGACGATTACAAAGCGGGTCGCGCACCGACGCCGTCCACGCTCGCCGCGCAGTTCGATCGGCTCGAGCAGTTGCTCGCCGCGTTCGACGTGCCCGTGTTTCGCGCGCCGGGTTTCGAAGCCGACGACGTGCTCGCGACGCTCGCTGCCGAAGCGCGCCGCAACGCGGAGCCCGCGCTCGTCGTCAGCGGCGATCGCGACTTGCTGCAGACCGCGCGTGGCTCGGTGCGCGTGCACTTCGTCGGTCGGCGCGGCAAAGATGCCGTGCTCTACGACGAAGCGGCGGTCAGCGCGCGCTTCGGCGTGCCGCCACAAATCCTGCCGTCGTACGTCGCGCTCGCGGGGGACACTTCGGACAATCTGCCGAGCGTGCCCGGCATCGGCCCGAGTACCGCGAGCAAACTCTTGAGCGGCCGCGCCGACTGCGCCGAACTTTTGTCGCAACTCGACCAAATCAAAAGCCCGAAGCTGCGCGAAACGCTGCTCGCCCATCGCAGCCAAATCCTGCACAGCGAAACCCTGGCGCGCCTGCGCGAAGACGCGCCGCTCGGCGCCGACAAGCCCTATTGGCGCGCGCCCTCGGCCGCGGCATTCGACGCGCTCGCCGCGCTGTTCACCGAGCTCGAATTCAAGAGCCTGTTGCAGCGGCTCGAAAAGCTCGCGAAAGGTTGAGTGCGAATTTTTTTGGGTGGGTCGCCTCCCAGCCGCTCGCGTGCGCCAGTTCAGCGCGCCACTCGCTCACCGCTTAACGCGCAGAGCACGTGGCCGTCTTCTCGAGTTGGAGCATGCGCCACGAACCGCTCGCCGAAACCGATGATCGCCTGAACGAGCTCAGCGACCGGGACGCGCTGTGGGGCCCTCTGATCGGATTTCGACCCGAGAAAAACCAGTGTTTCAGCGTGCTCCGCGCGCTCGCGTTGGCCGGCGCCGTGGGCGGAATCTACGGCGCGCTCTTGAACTTCGGGCTGCTCATGCTCTGTCGTTTGACGAAGCTGCCCGCGCCATCGTTCTACGGCGTGCCACTGCTGCTTACGTCCACTTACTTCGTCGCGTTCCAAGCCACGCTCGGCCCGGCGTGGAACCGTCGCGCGCGCTTGCTCGTGCGCCGCGCGGAGTACTTGCGCAGCATCGGCCAAATGCACGAAGAGCTCTGAGCCGCTCAGCACCGATCAGGGAGCGCAGCAGGCTGCTTTGATCGAAGCCGGACAACCGGAATCAGAACAGCCGGGGACACTGGCGCCGTCGGCGAGCCAGCAGCAGCAACCGTTGCACGATTCGAAACCGCAGTCGTTCTGCGCACACTCGCAGCTCAGGCCACTCGACCCGGCGCTACCACCGGTGCCCGCGCTACCGCCGGTGCCCGCGCTGCCGCTTGCGCCAGCGTGACCCGCGCTGCCGCCATTCGCTGAACCGCCGCTCCCGCTTGCGCCAGCGTGACCTGCGCTGCCGCCCGACGAAGTGCCGGCGCTACCTGACGCGCCCGCGGTGCCAGCACCGGCACTACCGCTGGCGCCAGTCGATTCACCGGCGCTGCCGGCAGAAGAAGTGCCGCCATTGGTCGCGCCGCCCTTGCCGGCACTCCCAGCTGACGCCCCGCTCGCACCTGCCACGGGAAAACTGCCGCTCACTCCGCCGCTCGAATTGCCGCCAGCGATCGTCGCGGTGCCGCCACTGCCACCATTTGCGGAGCTCGAACCGGACGAGCCGAGGCTACCTCCACTTTGCATCGCGCCTGCGCTCGCACCGCTGTCATCGCCCGAGTTGCTCGAGCTGCAGGCGGCGAGTCCGACCGTCGTCGAGGCGCCGGTTACAACGAGGACGTGGAACAGCTTCGTGATTTTCATGACTACGCCGGAACCTACGGCGAGCCGAGATCTTGGTAGCAGTTCACGCGCTGAAAACCGCGTCACTCGAACTTTTCGAAGCTGCGGCTCGAAGGGCTGCTCATCGCGACTCCGAAGCGGCCGGCGCAACGCTTCGCCGTGTGACCGAAGCCCCACAAAGTGTAACGCGGCGATCGCAAGCGTCGGAGAGCGTGCGCACACGGTCGAAGCCCGGCAAAAGCACCGAAATCGAGGGACGATCGCTCACGGTCGAGCCCGACCATGAAAGAAGCGGCATGCTCGGCCCATGGGAAAGCTGATCGAGGGCAAGTGGAGCAACGAGTGGTACCAAGCGACGCCGAAGGGCGACTTCGTGCGCGACGAAACCATGTTTCGCAACGCCGTCACCGCCGACGGCTCGAGCGGCTTTCGCGCCGAAGCAGGTCGCTATCATCTTTACGTCAGCTTGGCCTGCCCATGGGCGCATCGCACGCTGATCGCGCGCCAGCTCAAGGGCCTGCAAAATGCGATCACAGTCAGCGTCGTGCACCCGCACATGGCTGAAAACGGCTGGGAATTTGGCGAATTTCCGGGTTCGACGCCGGACACGCTATTCGGCGCGAAGTACCTCTATGAAATCTACACGCGCGCCAAACGCGACTACACCGGCCGCGTCACCGTGCCCGTGTTGTGGGACAAGCAAAGCGCGACCATCGTCAACAATGAATCGCGCCAAATCTTGCGCATGCTCGATCATGAATTTGGCGCGTTCGCCGAGCATGCGGAAGCAAACCTCTGCCCCGGCGAGCTCGCGAGCGCGATCGACGCCGAAATCGACGCGCTCTATATGCCCGTGAACAACGGCGTATATCGCGCGGGCTTCGCGGTCCGTCAGGGCGCCTACGAAACCGCTGTGCACGAGCTATTTTCCGCGCTCGATGGCTACGAAGCGCGGCTCGACGGTCAGCGCTTTTTGCTCGGCGAACAGCTGAGCGAAGCAGACATCTGTTTTTTCACGACGCTGCTCCGCTTCGATCCGGTTTATCACTATCACTTCAAATGCAATCTGCGGCGCATCGCCGATTACCGCGCGCTCTCCGGCTACCTGCGCGACATCTACCAAACCCCTGGCGTAGCCGAGGTGTGCAACATCGAACAGATCAAGCACCACTATTTCACCAGCCACCCGACGATCAACCCGAACAAAATCATTCCGCTCGGTCCGCCGCTCGATTTGCGAGCGCCGCACGGGCGCGAAAATTTGCGAAAATAGCGCGTCATCGTCTGCCTCCGCCGCACTCGTGCTAGCACCGCGCCCCCCGGCGCATGCAACCCGTTTCAGATCCTCCGAGTAGCCCACTCGCCGCCGCTCCGCCTGATGCCGCCGAAAGCGAACTGCCTGGCTTATGGCACCTGACTTGGCCGCTCTTCATCAGCCTCGCGCTCTCGCTTTCGCTCAATTTCACCGACTCGTTTTTTCTGAGCCGCATCTCGGATGCGGCCGCGGGCGCGGCCGGCGCGATCAACCCGCTGCTCGGCACGACGCTCGTGCTGTTCTCGGCGATCGGCCAAGCGGGCGCGAGCGTGGCCGGGCGCTTGTTTGGGGCGAAGCGTTTCTCGGAACTGCCCGCGACGTACCTCGCGCTGCTCGGGTTCAATTTGACGACCGGCTTCGTCGTCAGCACGAGCTTGTTTTTGCTGCATTGGCATTTGCCGCATTGGCTCGGCTTGCGCGGTCAGAGCGAAGCCTACGGCCAAGCGTATCTCGGCGTGCTCGGCAGCTTCCAACTGCTCAAAGCCGTGCAGCTCGCGTACGGCAACATCCTGAACTCGCGCGGTGAAACGCGCTGGGTGCTGGTCGAAGCGATCGCCACCAATGTCAGCAACATCACGCTGAACACGCTGATTTTGAAGGGCCACTGGGCGTGGCTGCCGCGACAAAGCGTGAGCGCAGTCGCGGGCTGCACTGTCGTGTCGCTCGCGTTCGGCATGCTGTTCACGATTTTGGTCGTGCACGTGCAGCTCGGTGTGCGCTTCCCGATTCGCATTTCACTCCGCGAATTGCGCGAGAAATTGCGACCGATCCTGCAGATCGGTTTGCCTTCGGCGACCGAGCCCGTCGCTTATCAGTCGGCGCAGATCGCGATCAACATGCTGGTGATCACCTACGGCGCGAGCGCGCTCGCTGCGCGCACGTACATGAGCAGCTTCATCAGCGTGACCACGATCTTGTGGTCGTTCGCGCTCGGCGTGGGCACGCAAATTCTGGTCGCGCATCGCATCGGCGCGGGCCGCTTCGAAGAGGCCAACGCGGGGCTACACCGCGCGCTCAAGCTCGCGCTCGGCGGCAACATCACGATCGTTCTATTATTGATCGTGTTTCACCGCGCGCTCTTGGGTTTGCTCACCCACGATCCCGAAGTGATTCGCGTGGCCACGCCGCTGTTCGGCATCGCGCTGTTCGTCGAGTTCGGGCGCGCGGTGAACATCGTGGCCGGCGGCGCGCTGCGCTCCACGGGTGATGCGCGTTTCGTCGCGGTTTACGGCGCGAGCATGATGTGGAGTGTGGGCGTCTTTTGCGCGTTCGTGTTCGGCTCGCTGTTCAAGCTGCACCTCACCGGCGTCTGGATCGCGCTCGCGCTCGACGAAATGAGCCGCGGCTTCGTCAACTATCGACGCTGGCGCGCCGGACATTGGCGCACTCTCTCCGCGCTCGCCCCCGCCGCACAGCTCGAGGTCTCTCAATAAACCAGCGGATAACCCGAATCGCTCGGCATTTTGCCTTCGATCGTGAGCAGCTTCAGCTCGGACGTCAGAAAGCCTTCGCGCACGTAAGCAATCGAGCCGTCGAGCGCCGCGACCACGCGCAGCAAGAGCGCGACCGAGTCGATCGTGCGGGGCGGAGGATCGCCACCGCGGATTTTTTGGTCGACCCAAAAGCGCCCGACCTCTTCCGGGCTCATGCCGAGCACGACGCGATCGAAGCCCACGCGATCCGGCGTGCCGGCGGGGTGATTGAACGGAATCACTCGCAGCCCTGAAATCGGAATGTGCTTACCGCGGTAGAGCTGGCGCAGATCGGGAAACGAAATGTCGCGCAGCGCGCTGTTTTTCGCGGCGACGATCTGCAAGCGCACCGAGGGCGCCGCGCGCGCCACGCCCGCGCGCCAAAACTCCGCCGCGCCGAGCCCGAGCGCAGCCGAAAGCCAAGCGCGGCGCGACGCGCGTAATCTCAAAATGCCACCGCTAGTTGAGTCAAGATGCGTTTGAGCACGCCGCGTAGCGGCTCGTCCGAGTTCGGACCCACTTGGCTGACGTGATATTGCAGTTTGACGACGACCGTCGGCTCGGGGCGAATGTTGAGCCCGACGCTCTCCGCGGTCGCGGCTGGCACGAACGGCTGACTCGCGAAGTTGTAATCTTCGAACGTCGCGAACGGCATGATGCCGAACCAAGGCAAGCGATAGCCGGCGAGCACGTAAAACCCGCGCTCGCGATAATCCGCGAAAACCGTGCCGTTTTGCTCGGGGCGAAAGCCGTTCGTGTACACGACTTCGTGCTGCATCGCTTCGCTCTGCACGAGCAAGCCTTGGTATTCCCAGCGCGCATCCGCCGCCAATGATTGCTCGCGATACTGCAGCGTGAGCGGGTTCACGCCGACGAGCTCGGGCGCGGCGCCCGCGGGTGTTGCAACGCCGTACTCGCGGTTGCGGCTCGAATACGTGCCCTTGTACGCGGAGACACCGAGCGTGAGCGAGCCGTACGCGCTGTTGTTCCAATAGATGCGTCCGCCGACGCCTTTGTTGTTGTCGAGATCGGCGTATTCGTCGGACGGACCGCGGCCGTTCGACACGGTCGCGAAATAACCGAGCTGGTTGCTTTCGCCCGCCCATTCGCCGGAAATCTGAATGCCGGTCTGCCGCTCGGGGAACAAGCCTTGGCCGATGATGTACGGCCGAAACACGCCGATCACCGTGGGCGAGCCGTGATCGACGTTCCAAATGCCGACCGGCGTGAGCCATTGCCCGAAGCGAAAATTGAGCAGCGGATGCGGCGTGAAATCGATCTGCACGCGCTGGATTTGAATCCCGCCCCAATTCAGCAAGCGATTGTCGTCCGCGTAGTCGAGCGCGCCCGCGTCGAACGGCACGACTTGCGTGCCACCGTTCTGCGGAAAATTCTCGGAGCCCTGCGGCAAATACAGAAACCGCACTTCGGCGAGCAGGTGCCAGCTGTCGGCCAGCGCGGCATTCAAATACAAATTCAAATTGCCGATCGAAAACGACGGATACTGATACGCGAGCGTCGCTTCCGGATCGTGCCGATTCGAAACGTTGGCGATGAACGCGAAATCCGTAAAGCCCGAGAGCTCGAGCTTCGGATAGCTCGGCGCGGAGTTCGCTGCGTCACCAGCGTTCGCGCCGTAAAAGGCGGCGTCGTTTGCCGGCGCGGGCGGCGCGTCGTTCGGCGGCGTTCGAACGGGCGCGGCCGGCTCTGGTGCCGCTTGCGCCGAGTTCGGATGGTCCGGCGCAGCGGCTGGCGAGGCTCCGGTCGGTGCGGGATTTTGGGGGGTTGCCGTGTCCGGCGCGGTCGCGCTCGGTGGCGGACTCGGCGCGTCACTTGGCGCCGCCACGCTGCTTGCGCCGGGCGGCGGATCCACAGCGCGCGCCCGCTGCGTGCAGAAAAAACAAGACAACGCGCCGAGCAATGCCAGCGCGCGAGCGGACCTCATTGCATCGTGGGGCACTCACCCTCCGGCGTGCAGAGCGTCATGTTGAGCCCGAGCGGACGTACATCGCAGCAAGTCCAACCTTCCGAACAGGAAATCGAACTGGCGACCGAGCAGCCCGGCACGAGACACACGTGCACCAGCGCGGTCTCGCAGTAGCTCGCGTCTTTGCCGGCGCAATCCGCGGCGCTGGTGCACGGATCGCCTTCGCCGACGGCGGCCGTCTTACACGTCGCGGGCGAATTGGTCGTGTCGCAGGCAAACCCGTGCGGGCAATCGCTGTCGGCCGTGCACGAAGTCGTGCAGTAACCGACTCCGCCGCCGCGATCGCGGCAAATCGGGGCATCCGGAGTCGTGCAGCTGCTCGCGTCGGCGTCGGGATCGCAACTCGAACCCGGGCCGCCGAGCACGCACGCGCCGCCGTCGCTCGACGAGCGCGTGTAGCCATCGCTGCACACGCACACGCCGTTTTGCCAAGTTTCGTTCTCGCCGCACGGCACGCAATCTTGGCCCGCCAGCACCAAGCCGTCGTCGCAGACGCAGCTCGAATTGTCGCCGAGGTGCTGACTCGGCCCGCAGCGATGATCGGCGTCGTAAATGCACGCCGGCGCAAGCAGCGCTGCCGACGCAGAGATGGCGATCACGAGCAGCGATCGCGCGCGGACGGTCTTGTTGGCAAAGCGCAAGCCTCGAACATAGCGAAGCCTGCACAAAGCGGGAACAACAAATCCGCGCGCTCGGTTTTACAACTCAGCGTGCGAGATCAGCTCGAAGCCGAGCTCGAGTATGCGCGTGTGGGTATACGGATCCGTGAAAAACGCGATGTCCGCCGTGCGATACTGAGCAGCCCAATTCCGGCTCGGATGCTCGGGCGAACACAATGCTTCGAGCTCCGCCGAAGGTTCCGCTGCATGCCCGATCAAATGATACGTCCCATTCGGCAGCGCTTCGAGCTCGCGCCACACTTCGCTCGCAGCACGACCCGACAAGCCGATCTCGCGATCGAAGTGGCGGAGCCGACCGGTAACGTCGGTTTCGTAGCTGTAGCGCAAGCCGGTTTCGTGCGCGAGCCGTAGGATCGAGGCTTTGATTCGGCGCGAACCCGCGTCGTCCATCGCGGAGCCGAGCATGTGGCTATCGAGATGCGACGGTTCGAAGCCGAGCGCGCGCACGCGTGCGACTTGCGCAGCAAGCTCGGCGAAAATTTCTTCGTCGCTCGCGCGTTCGAGCAGCGGCTCGAATGTTTGGCAAAGGTGCCCTTGTTCGTCGCACAGGTTCGGCGCGCGCGTGAGCGGGCCCCATTTCAAGCGATCCCAATCGCAAGTGAGACACAAGTGCACCCCGACGTTCAGCGCGTGCTCGCGCGCGAGCGCCAGGGCTTCGTGGAACCACGGACAGGGCACCAAAAAGTTGGTCGCGCGCACCACGCCCTCACGCATCGCGCGCACGATGCCCGCGTTCACCGCGTGGCACATGCCGAAGTCGTCGGAAGTGACGAGCAAGCGTTTGACCATTCGTGCTCGATGCGAATCAATAGTAGAATCAGCCACGCATGGTCCAGACTTCGCGTGCGAAAATCGGCGTGGCCCTCGCGGTGGGCGGCATGGGCGCGCTTTGCTTCGGCTTCAAACGCAGCGCGCTGGCGTTGTTCGGCGCCGGCGTGCGCACGCTGGAGCGAGATTGGCGCGAGCGCCATCCGGAATTTCGCGGCGGCCTCGGCGAGCGCTGGCAAGCGTCGCTCGAGTTTTACCGCGAGACGCATCAAAATCCGACCAATCGCACGCTGCACGTGATTGGCATTCCGTTGATCGTCGGTGGCGCGCTGGGTTTGTTTGCTTCGCGACCGCTCAGCCCGGTTTCGGGTGCGCTCTGGCTCGGCTCGTTCGCGGCCTTTGCTGGCGGCTGGGCGCTGAACATCGTCGGGCATGCGGTGCACGAAAAGCGCGCGCCCGCGTTCAGCGAAGACGGACTCTCGTTTTTGGCCGGTCCAGTTTGGGATTTACAAGAGCTGCTCGGCGCTGCGTCGCAGCGAGCTCACACGACGGACGCGACGTAGTCGGCAACTCTCCCAAGTCGAACCGCGACGCCGAAGGCTGGGCCGGCCTGGAGCGTGGCGCGTGACCATCAAAAACAAAAAAGAAGATCTAGGAACGAAAAAATCCGACCGAAGATCGACCGCGCTGTGGCGCGGATGTTCGTGAGCCAGACGCGCTCGCGCACTTGCGATTTCGCGGCCGGGCCGCACAGTTTCGGCGATGCCGATCGCCGTCGTCACGGGAGCCAATCGCGGATTGGGGCTGCAAACAGCGAGCGAGCTCGCGAAAAAGGGCTATCGCGTTTGGCTCACCGGGCGCGATGCGGCACAGACCGAACGAGCCGCGGACGAGCTGCGGCTGCAGAAAGAGAAGCTAAACGTCGTGGCGGCGATGCTCGATGTCGCGAACGGCGCGAGCGTGAGCGCATTCGCGGCGCGGATGGCAAGCGAGCCGCCCATCGACGCACTGGTGAACAACGCGGGATCGTCGCTGTCCGGCTTCAACGCGGAAGTCGCGCAGCGGACGCTGGACAATAACTATCGCGGCGCCGTCCGGGTGACGGACGCGCTGTTCGATCGGCTCGCACCGACTGCGAACATCGTGATGGTCTCGAGCGGCATGGGCGAGCTCAGCCATCTTTCGACCGAGCTTGCCCAGCGTTTGCTTTCGAAATCCCTCAGCCGCGAAGAGATCGAGCGCGTCGCCGAGGAGTTCATCATTGCCGTGAAACGCGGCGACCCGAGCGCCGCAGGATTTCCGAGCAACGCTTATGGCGTGTCGAAAGCGCTGATGAACGCATTCACGCGCGTGGTCGCTCGTGAGCTCGAGGGCTCGGGGCGAAAAATCAACTCGGTCTGCCCCGGTTGGGTGAAGACGCGCATGGGCGGAAGCAGCGCGCCGCGCAGTTTGGCGCAAGGCGCGAGCGGCATCGTTTGGGCCGCCACACTCGGTGCAGACGGCCCAAACGGTGGCTTTTTCCGGGACGCGAAGCCAATCGCTTGGTGAAAAGTCGTAGCTCGACGTCGAACGCGC
>DATATR010000166.1:0-2859 GCA_036268695.1 Polyangiaceae bacterium
CGCTTGAGCCCGCGAAGGGCCCCGGCCGCATGCTCTTCATCTCGCGCCCAAGCGCGCGCGAAGGCTTTCAACCGCCTGCTCCTCTCCTTCGCGCCCAAGCGCGCGCGAAGACTCTCAGCCGGATGCCCGGAAATAAAACAAAGCTCCAGATTCGCGCGGCTGATCACGGTTTTGGTGAGCAGGCACACCCCAACGAGAGTCTGACCGAACAGGCGCCCGTCGCGTCGCTAGAAGCGCGAGCGGCCAAACGCTGTGGCTCGCGCAGGGCCCCGCGCTATTCCCAAAAAGCCCGCCCCGCCCGCCCATTCTGCAGCATGTCCGTCATCCCATGCGACAACGGCCGCGGTAACTCGGACTCGCTGAACGCGCGCACTTCCAAGATCTCGAGCGGATTGTCCGGCGGATGCGAGGGCGGCGCGACGGTGGCTTCGACCACGATCGTGACTGCGTGAAAGCGGATGTCGCGTTCGGGGTTCGAGTAGACGCCGACTACGTCGCCGAGCGAGACGAGCCGCGTGCCGGCTTCTTCGAGCAGCTCGCGCTCGATCGCGACGCGCAACGTTTCGCCCCACTCGAGCGTGCCGCCCGGCAACGCCCATTGGCCCGTGTCCGAGCGGCGAATCAGGATGTAGCGTCCGTCCGGCGTGCGCGCGATCGCGGCGATGCCGACGACTGGGCGACGCAAGAGATGCCGCGCCACTTCTCGGGTGAGCTTCCACAAGCCGCTCGGAATTCGCACCGCGCGAGCATGCCCCGAGCTCGGGGTGCGTGTCGCGTCGAATTTGTGGTAGCGACTGCCGGCGAGGATGGTCGGACGGCGCGCGCTCTCTTTTGCATTGCTGACCGCGCTGGGTTCGTCCTTCGGCTGCGGCAAGCGCGCCGAACCGCCCGGTGCCACGCCGAGCCCGTCCGCGAGCCAAAGCGCGCAAAGCGAAGTGCGCAGCACCGGCACGGACGCGCCGAGCGCGACCACGGACTCGCGCGCGCCGCCGAACGAACCCGCGCCGGGCTCGCGCGACGACAATTTGCCGTTTTCACCCGGTAGCGAGCACACGCGCATCGCGAGCGTCGCGTGGCGAACTTGGATTTATACGGACACCGGCAAGCAGCGCACGCGTTACGGCTATCTGCGCGCTGGCGCGATCGTGGACGCGCGCGGCCCGGCGTTGAAGAACGACGGCTGTGATGGCGGTTGGTACCGCGTGAATCCGCGTGGCTTCGTTTGCGTCGGCCTCGGCGCGACTTTGAATTTGCTCGATCCGGTCGTGCTGGCCTCGGAAAATCGACCGATCCGCGGGCATAGCGCGCCCTACTTGTATGCGCTCTCCGACGAAACTCCGCCGCTTCTTTATTTCAAGCTGCCGAGCAAGGCACAAATGAAAGAAGCCGAGGGCTACGACGTGAGCACGCGCTCGGCGAATTTCCTCGAGCGGATCAAGGCACGAGGCAAACAAGATTTGATCGGCGAGCTCGGGCCACCGCCGGAGTTTCTCGCGCACGACCAAAAGCTCGACAAGCCGTACGGCGTGAAATCTCCGATGCGCAAATCAGTCGACGCGGGGCCTGCCAGCGCGGACAGCGGCTTCGCGATTTCGAAGACGTTTCTCTGGGAAAATCGCGCGTTCGGCCTGACGACGGAGCTCGACGTGATCGCGCTCGATCGCGTGAAGCTGGTCGAGCCGAGTGAGTTTCACGGCGTCGAGCTTTCGGAAGGCGAAACGCTGCCGGTCGGGTTCGTGAAAGATCGTGCCGCGCCGAAATACGGCGCGGACGCCGAAGGTCGCCCGGTGGGTCGCGGCGCGTACGGCTTTCGCGAAGGCGTGAAGCTCACCGGCAAACGCCGCGCCCCTGGCTTCATGGAAACGCGCGACGGCGGATTTGCACCGGAAGTGAGCTTACGGATTTTGCCGGCGCGCGACTCGTTCCCGAGCTTTGCGACCGGCGATCGCAAATGGGTCGACATTTCGATCCGCGAGCAAAGCTTGGTCGCGTACGTCGGGCGGCGCGCGGTCTACGCGACGCTCGTCAGCACCGGGCGCGGTGGGCTCGGGCCGAATGGGCCGTACTCGGACGAGGCGATGGAAAAGTCGAGCTCGACCGTGCGTGGGACGTTCATGATCTACCAAAAAGAAGTGAGCTCCACGATGGACGGCGACGAAGACCAGAGCGACTCGTTCAATCTGCGCGACGTGCCGTTCGTGCAGTACTTCCACAAAGGCTTCGCGCTCCACGGCACCTACTGGCACGACGACTTCGGCAAAGTGCGCAGCCACGGCTGCGTGAACCTCGCACCGATGGACGCGGCTTGGCTCTTCGAGTGGACCGATCCCAGCGTGCCCGCTGACTGGCACGGCGTCATAAATAAAGAGCGCGGCACGGTCGTATACATCCACGTCTGAGCGGTCAGCACGGGAGCCGGCCAAATTTGGCTGATTTAGTCGCCTTGCCAAGCGAGCCGGGACTCGGGCATCGTTGAAGGCTCGCTATGAATGCACCTATCGTCGAATTGTTGAAGCGCACGTTGTCGGTGGGCGGCAGCGAGCTACGGCTGATCCCCGGGCGTCGCACCATCGTCGTCATGCCGCAAGGCGAGACCGAAGTGCGCGGCGATCCGCAAACGAACGAGCGCGTGCAGCAGATGCTCGATCCGGTGCTCACGCCCGAAGCGCGCCGCAGCTTGAGCTCCGGTTACGCCGAATGGGAGTTCGCGCTCGAAGACAAAGGTCCCGTGCGCACACGCGCCGAAATGCGCGGCGGGCAGCTCTCGGTCTTTTTCTTTCTCGAGTCCTGTAGCGCGGGCGGCGCCAAACCCGCGCCGCGCGCGCCCGCGCCAGCGCCAGCGATGTCCGTGCCATTTCC